>NZ_JBEGHG010000035.1:0-3308 GCF_040675865.1 Burkholderia sp. LMU1-1-1.1
GCGCAACTGGCGCGCCGCGCCGCCGGCCGCGTCCGCGGCGCCGCGCTCGGCGCGGCCAAGGGCGTGCTGCGGCGCGCCGTGCAATTCGTCGTCGCCCGGCCCAAGCTGTCGTTCTTCGTGCGCCGCCAGGCCGCCCGCTTCCCGCTGCTGGTGCGGGTGCTGCGGCGCCTGGCCATGCGCGCCAGGGCCGGCGGCGCCGACGCCGCGCAGGCCGCGCCGGCGCCCGAGCTGCACCAATTGCCGGCCGCCGCGCGCCAGGTCTACGACGACCTGCGCCGCAGCCGCCACGGCGCGCCGCGCCGCTGACGCGCCGCCGCCTTCCACTTTCGCGCCCGTAGAAAAGCACACACCATGCGTATCGTTCTAGACTTGCAAGCATGCCAGGGTTCCAGCATGCACCGCGGCATCGGCCGCTATTCGATGGCGCTGGCCCAGGCCATGCTGCGCCAGGGCCGGTCGCACGACTTCCGTATCGTCCTCAACAGCCACTTCCCCGACAGCGTGGCGCAGCTGCGCCGCGCCTTCGACGACCTGCTGCCGCAGTCGCAGATCTCGACCTACGCGCTGCCGACGCCGCTGTGGGAACACGACCCCAACAACAGCTGGCGCCTGCGCGCGGCCGAGCAGCTGCGCGAGCACTACCTGGCCTCGCTCGCGCCCGACGCGGTGCACGTGACGAGCCTGTTCGAGGGGCTCGGCGAGAACGCCTGCGGCTCGGTGCTGCACGGCGACGGCCGGTTCGACACGGCCGTCACGCTGTACGACCTGATCCCGCTGGTGCGCAAGCAGACCTATCTGAGCGATCCGGCCGTGGCCAGCTGGTATTACCGCAAGCTGCAAAGCCTCAAGAACGCCGAGTTGCTGCTGGCCATCTCCGGCCACTCGCGCCGCGAGGCGATCGACGCGCTGCAACTGCCTGGCGAGCGGGTGGTCAACATCTCGTCGGCGGTCGACGCCATCTTCCGTCCGCGCGCGCCGGCGCCGGCGGCGGCCGAGGCGCTGCGGCGGCGCCACGGCCTGACGCGGCCGTTCTTCATGTACACCGGTGGCATCGACTACCGCAAGAACATCGAGGGCCTGATCGAGGCCTTCGCGCTGCTGCCGCACGACGTGCGCGGGCGCTACCAGCTGGCCGTGGTGTGCAGCGTGCCCGACGCCGAGCGGCTGCGGCTGCGGCAGCTGGCCGCGCGCCTGCGCCTGGCCGACGACGAGCTGGTGCTGACCGGCTTCGTCCCCGACGACGACCTCGTCACGCTGTACAACCTGACCGACCTGTTCGTGTTCCCGTCGCTGCAGGAGGGCTTCGGCCTGCCGGCGCTCGAGGCCATGTCGTGCGGCGCGGCCACGATCGGCTCGAACAACAGCAGCATTCCCGAGGTGATCGGGCGCGCCGACGCGCTGTTCGACCCGACCCGCCCCGCCGAGATCGCCGCGCTGATGGCGCGCGCCGTCGGCGACCGCGGCTTTCACGCCAGCCTGTGCGCGCACGGCCTGGCGCAGGGCAAGCTGTTCTCGTGGGACGCCAGCGCCGACAAGGCGCTGGCCGCGTTCGAGGACGGCCACGCGCGGCGCCGCGCCGGCGCGGCCGCGACCGTGGCGGTGCCGGCGCGCCGGCCGCGGCTGGCCTACGTGTCGCCGCTGCCGCCGGAGCGCTCCGGCATCGCCGACCACAGCGCCGAGCTGCTGCCGGAACTGGCGCGCTACTACGAGATCGAGCTGGTGCTCGAGCAGCCGGCGCTGCACGACAGCTGGGCCGCCGCCAACTTCCCGCGCCGCAGCGTCGACTGGTTCGAGGCGCACGCCGAGCGCTACGACCGCATCGTCTACCACTTCGGCAACTCCTCGTTCCACCTGCACATGTTCCCGCTGTTGCGGCGCCACCCCGGCGTGGTGGTGCTGCACGACTTCTTCCTCAGCGGCGTGGTCCACTACGGCGCCGCCGTCGGCCGCGAGCCCGACGCCTACGGCCGCACGCTGTACGAGTCGCACGGCTACGCCGCGTTGCTGCACGAGGCCGAACACGGGCGCGAGGCGTCGTACTACCGCTACCCGTGCAACAAGGCGGTGCTCGACCAGGCCAGCGGCGTGATCGTGCACTCGGAACACTCGCGCGCGCTGGCCGAGCGCTGGTACGGCCCGGGCCGCGCCGACGACTGGCGCCTGATCCCGCTGCTGCGCGTGCTGCCGGGCGAGATCGCGCGCGACGCCGCCCGCGCCAGCCTGGGCGTGGGCCCCGACGACTTCCTGCTGTGTTCATTCGGCCTGATCGCCGTCACCAAGTGCAACGACCTGATCGTCGAGGCCTGGCTGGCCTCGCCGCTGGCGGAGGACCCGCGCTGCCACCTGGTGTTCGTCGGCGAAAACAACATCGAGCAATTCGGCAACGACCTGGCCCGACGCATCGCCGGCCATCCGCGCATCCGCATCACCGGCTTCGCCTCGCCCGAGCTGTACCGAAGCTACCTGGGCGCGGCCGACGCCGCCGTGCAGCTGCGCAGCCGCTCGCGCGGCGAGACCTCGGCCACCATCCTCGACTGCCTGGCCTACCGGTTGCCGACCGTCATCAACAGCCACGGCTCGGCGGCCGAGCTGCCGGCCGACATCACCATCAAGCTGCCCGACGCCTGCACGGCGGCCGAGCTGAGCGCGGCGATCGAGCGGCTGCGCCACGACCGCAAGCTGGCCGCCGCGCTGAGCGCGGCGGCCGAGGCCTATATGCGGCGCGTGCACCAGCCGGCCCGCGTCGGACTGCTGTACCGGGACGCCATCGAGCATTTCGCCGGGCACGGCGCGGCCGCCGGCTACGCCGCGCTGCGCGCGGGGCTGGCGGGGATCGAGACCGAGGTCGCGCCGAGCGAGCACGACTGGATGCTGGCGGCGCAGTGCCTGGCCGCCAACGCCGCCGGCCACCAGGGCCGCCAGCTGCTGCCGCTGGCCGAGGCGACGGACGGGCCCGGCGACGGGGTCGCGCGCGCGCTGCTGCGCCACCTGCTGGCCCACCCGCCGGCCGGCTTCCGGGTCGAGCCGCTGCGCTTCGACGGCCGGCACTACCGCTACGCGCGCGCCGCCGCGCTGGCGCTGATCGGCCGGCCGCAGCTGGCGCTGGAGGACGCCGTGGCCGAGCTCAAACAGGACGACATCGTGCTGCGCTGGGACGACGCCGCCGCCGACCCGGCGCTGGCCACGCCCGGCGTGCTGCAGGGGGCGCTGCGCCTCGGCGTCCCCGACGACGGCGCCGCCACGCCGCCGGCGCTGCACCCGCTGCTGGCGCTGCTCGAGGCCGAACGCGGCGCGCTGCTGTGCCTGAC
>NZ_JBEGHG010000036.1:0-3170 GCF_040675865.1 Burkholderia sp. LMU1-1-1.1
CGGCCGCGCGGGACGCAACGGCGCGGCGCCGGCGGCCAGCCGCGCCAGCGCCTGGTCGTACGCGCGCAGCGCCGCCGCCGTCACCTCGTGCCGGTACAAGCTGCCCTTGCCGGCCGCGCGCATGGCGAAGTGGGCCTCGCCCCACAGCGGCCCGGCATCCATCTCGGCGTTGGCCTGCAACACCGTCACGCCCCAGGCGGTCTCGCCCTCGAGGATGGCCCAGTCGAGCGCCGACGGCCCGCGGTCGCCCGCCACGCCGGGGTGCAGCACCAGGCACACGTGGCGGCGCCAGACCGTGGCGGGAATCGCGCGCTTGAGGTACGGCGCCAGGATCAGGTCGGGCCGGAACAGCGCCACCGCCTCCTCGGTCACGCTGTCGGCGATGTCGAGCTCCACCGACACCAGGTGGCCGCGCGCGCGCAGCGCCACGAACAGGCTCTGGGTCAGGCTGTTGAAGGCGTGCGCCAGCAGCAGGATGCGCATCGCCGCCCCTAGCAAATGCGCGGCAACTGCTCGCCGGACAGCCAGTCGACCACGCGCCGCCCGCCGAAGCGGGTGCGCATCTGCACGAAGCCGTGCGGGTCGCCGGTGACGCTGCCGATGCGCGCCGCCTGGCGGCCCAGCGGATGGGCATGCATCGCCGCCAGCAGCGCCTCGACGTCGTCGGCGCCGCAGATGGCCACCAGCTTGCCCTCGTTGGCCACGTACAGCGGATCGAGGCCGAGGAATTCGCAGGCCGCGTCGACCTGGGGCGCCACCGTGATGGCCGACTCCTCGATCTGCATGCCGACGCCGGACTGGCGCGCGATCTCGTTGAGGGTGGTGGCCAGGCCGCCACGGGTGGGGTCGCGCAGCACGCGCACGCGCGGCATCGCCGCCAGCATCTGCGCCACCAGGCCGTTCAGGGCGGCCGTGTCGGACAGGATCTCGGTGTCGAAGTCGAGCGACTCGCGCTTCGACATGATCGCCACGCCGTGCTCGCCGATGCTGCCCGACAGGACGATGGCGTCGCCGGGCCGCGCGGCGGCGCCGTCGATGCATATCCCGGGCGGCACCACGCCCACGCCGGTGGTGGTGATGAACACGCCGTCGCCCTTGCCGCGCTCGACGACCTTGGTGTCGCCGGTGACGATCGCCACCCCGGCCTCGCCCGCGGCGCGCGCCATCGAATCGACGATGCGCTTGAGGTCGGCCAGCGGAAAGCCCTCCTCCAGGATGAAGCTGGCGGCCAGGTACAGCGGCCGGGCGCCGGCCATGGCGACGTCGTTGACGGTGCCGTGCACCGACAGGCAGCCGATGTCGCCGCCGGGGAAGAACAGCGGCGAGACCACGTGGGCGTCGGTCGCCATCACCATGCGCCCGGCGCCCACGTCGAAGCCGGCCTGGTCGTTGCCCTGGCGCAGCCAGGGGTTGTCGAACGCCGCCAGGAACAGTTCCTCGACCAGCTGGGCCGAGGCGCGTCCGCCCGCGCCGTGCCCCATGTCGACCTGGCCGTGGCGCAGGTCGAGCGGCCGCACATAGCCTTGCTTGACGATGCCGCTCATGCCGCCACCACCGGGATATCCTTGAAGCGGCCGTAGGAATAGTGCGCCGCGCAGGCGCCCTCGCTCGACACCATGCACGAGCCGAGCGGATTTTCCGGCGTGCAGACGGTGCCGAACACCTTGCAATCGGTGGGTTGTTTCACGCCGCGCAGGATGGCGCCGCATTCGCACGCCTTGTTGTCGGCCACCGCCCGGTAGGCCAGGCCGTAGCGCGCCTCGGCGTCGTGGCGCGCGTAGGCCGGGCGCACCCGCAGCGCGCTGTAGGGCACCTCCCCCAGGCCGCGCCACTCGAAGCTGGGGCGCAGCTCGAACACTTGCGACACGGCCGCCTGCGCGGTCTGGTTGCCGTGGGCGGTGACGGCGCGCGCGAACTCGTTCTCGACCTCGCAGCGGCCGTCGTTGACCTGGCGCACCAGCATCAGGATGGCCTGCATCACGTCGAGCGGCTCGAAGCCGGCGATCACCACCGGCTTGCGGTACTCCTCGGCGAAGTGGACGTAGGGCTCGGAGCCGATGACGATGCTGACGTGGGCCGGACCGATGAAGCCGTCGATCGGCACGCTGCCGTAGTCGCGCACCTCGGGCGAGGCCAGGATGTGCGTGATCGCCGACGGCGTGAGCACGTGGCAGCACAGCACGCTGAAGTTGTCCAGCCCGCGCGCGCTGGCCGCGCGCACCGCCAGCGCGGTCGGCGGCGTGGTGGTCTCGAAGCCGATCGCGAAAAACACCACCTCGCGCCCGGGATGGCGCTCGGCGATGTCGAGGGCGTCGCTGGCCGAATAGACCATGCGGATGTCGCCGCCGCGCGCCTTGGCCTTGGTCAGCGACAGGCCGTTCGAGGCCGGCACCCGCATCGTGTCGCCGTAGGTGCAAACGATCACGCCGCGCTCGAGCGCCAGCGCGATGGCCTGGTCGATGCGCCCGATCGGCAGCACGCACACCGGGCAACCCGGCCCGTGGACCATGCGCACCCCCGGCGGCAGCAGCTCGCCGATGCCGTAGCGCGAGATGGCGTGGGTGTGGCCGCCGCAAAACTCCATGAAGCTGTACTGGCGGGCGGGATCGGTTTCGGCGGCGATGCGGTCGGCGATCTTGCGCGCCACCGCGCCGTCGCGGTATTCATCGATGTATTTCATGATGGGATGGACTCCGGGTGGGATGGGCCGGCGGTGTCGCCGGCGGCCAGCGCCGCCTCGCCGAACAGGGCCAGCGTGCGCCGCGCTTCTTCTTCGTCGAGTTTGCCGATCGCGTAACCGACGTGCAGGATCACGTAGTCGCCGGCGGCGACGCTGTCGATCAGCGCGGTGCTGATGCGCTTGCGCACGCCGCCGATGTCGATCACGGCTTGCTGGTCCGGCAGCACTTCGACCACCCGGACGGGAATGGCTAGACACATGGCGCGCTTTCGTAAGGGGTGGAAAAAACGGTGTCGGCGCCGCAGGCGCCGCCGCGCAGGCGCTGGCGCGCGACCCAGGCCTGGCCCAGCGCCAGGCCGGCGTCGCCGCACGAGACGGCGTGGGCGCGGGCCACGCGCAACCCGCGCCGGACCAGTTGCGCGGCCAGGCGTTCGCTGAGCAGGCGGTTGAAGAAGCAGCCGCCGCCCAGCGCCACCGTGCGCAGCGCGTG
>NZ_JBEGHG010000037.1:0-2065 GCF_040675865.1 Burkholderia sp. LMU1-1-1.1
GGCGTGTCCGGGACCGGCGCGGGGGCCTCCGCGCCGCCGGCCTCGCGCAGGTAGCCGATGAAGGCCTGCTCGAGCGTGGCGGCGCCGCGCGCGGCCACCAGCGCGGCCGGGGCGGCGCTGACGAGCACGCGCCCGGCGTGCATCAGCGAGATGCGGTCGCAGCGCTCGGCCTCGTTCATGAAGTGGGTGGAGATGAAGATCGTCACCCGGTCGCGGCGCGCCAGGTCGATCATCAGGCGCCAGAACAGGTCGCGCGCCACCGGGTCGACGCCGGAGGTGGGCTCGTCGAGGATGAGCAGCTCGGGCCGGTGCACCATCGCCACCGCCAGCGACAGGCGCTGGCGCACGCCCAGCGGCAGTTGCTCGGGCAGCGTGTCGAGCGCGTCCGTCAGGCCGAAGCGCGCCGCCATGTCGGCCACGCGCGCGCCGATCTCGGCCTCGGGCACGCTGAACAGGCGGGCGTGCAGCACCAGGTTCTGCGCCACGCTCAGTTCGCCGTACAGCGAGAACGCCTGCGACATGTAGCCGACCCGGCGCCGGGTCGCCATGTCGCCGGCGTCGACCCGGGCGCCGAACAGCATCGCCTCGCCCGCGCTCGCCGGCAGCAGCCCGGTGAGCATTTTCATCGTGGTCGACTTGCCGCAGCCGTTCGAGCCGAGGAAGCCGAAGATCTCGCCGCGGCCGATGCGGAAATCGACGTGGTCGACGGCCACGAAGTCGCCGAAGCGCATCGTCAGCCCGCGCGCCTCGATGGCGACGTCGCCGCCGGCGCCCTCGAACGGCGGCACCTTGACGGCCTGGTGGCCGGCGCGGCGCGCCGCCGGCAGCAGCGCGATGAAGGCCGCCTCCAGGGTGGGCGCGGCGCTGCGCGCGCGCAGCGCCGCCGGCGCGCCGGTGGCCAGCACGCGGCCGGCGTCCATCGCCACCAGCCAGTCGAAGCGCTCGGCCTCGTCCATGTAGGCGGTGGCCACCACCACGCTCATGCCGGGGCGCTGGCCGCGGATGGCGTCGATCAGGTCCCAGAACTGCGCGCGCGACAGCGGATCGACGCCGGTGGTGGGCTCGTCGAGGATCAGCAGGTCGGGATCGTGGATCAGCGCGCAGCACAGGCCCAGCTTCTGCTTCATGCCGCCCGACAGCTTGCCGGCCGGCCGCGCCAGGAACGGCGCCAGGCCGGTGCCGGCGGTGAGCTGGTCGATGCGGCGCCGCCGCGCCGGCGCGTCGTGGCCGAACAGGCGCCCGAAGAACTGCAGGTTCTCCTCGACCGACAGGGTCGGGTACAGGTTGCGCCCCAGCCCCTGCGGCATGTAGGCGATGCGCGGGCAGACGGCGTCGCGGTGGCGCCGCGCGCGCATGTCGCCGCCGAGCACGCGCACCTCGCCTTGCTGCAGCGCGCGGGCGCCGGCCAGCAGCGACAGCAGGCTCGACTTGCCGACCCCGTCCGGGCCGATCAGGCCGACCATGCGGCCGGCCGGCAGCGCCAGGTCGACGCCGGCCAGCGCGACGGTCTTGCCGTAGCGCAGTTCGACGCCGCGCAGCTCGGCCACGCAGGGTTCGTCGGCGGCGCCGCCCCCGCCCTGGCTCACTGCGGCACCCTTACTTCCAGTTCGGGCGGCCACGGGGTCTGGCCGTCCAGGCGCACCCAGGCCACGCCGGGCAGGCCGGTCTTGACCAGGGTCAGGTGCTTGCGCAGCAGCGCCGGGTCGATCTGCGCCTTGACGCGGAACATCAGCTTCTGGCGCTCGCTGGCCGTCTCCACCGTCTTGGGCGTGAACTGGGCGGTGCTGGCGACGAACGAGATGCGCGCCGGGATCACGTACCGGGGCGCGGCGTCGAGCACCACGCGCACCGGCGCGCCCAGCGCCAGCTTGCCGGCGGCCTGCTCGGGCACGAAGAAGGTCATGTAGACGTCGCCCAGGTCGACCAGGTTGAGCACCTTGCCGCCGCCGGCCAGCACCTCGCCCGGCTGGGCGATGCGGTATTGCACGCGGCCGGCGCGCGGCGCCGTCAGCGCGCTGTCGGCCAGGTCGACGCCGATGCGCTCGACGGTGGCGCGCGCGGCCGC
>NZ_JBEGHG010000038.1:0-1756 GCF_040675865.1 Burkholderia sp. LMU1-1-1.1
GCCTACGGCATCGAGCGCGCCGCCGCCCTGCCCACGCTGGCGGCGCAGGCCGGCGCGCAGCGCCAGCGCGTGCCCGCCGACCTCAGTCCGACGGGCCGCGCCGCCGTCACCAGCCAGTACCAGGCAGGCGCCGGCGTCGGCGCCTGGGAGCTCGACTTCTGGGGCCGCCTGGCGAGCCTGCGCGAGGCCGCGCGCGAGGACTACCTGGCCAGCGAGGCGGCGCGGCGCGCCGTCACCATGGCGCTCATCGCCCAGGTCGCCGAGGCCTATTTCGAGGTGCGCGAGATGGACCAGCGCATCGCGCTGGCCCAGCGCACCTTGGCCACGCGCCGCGAAAGTTACCGCATCTTCGACCGCCGCGCCGCCGTCGGCGCCACCTCGCGGCTGAACGTGGCCCAGGTCGAGACGCTGCTGCTGCAGGCGCAGGCGCTGACCGCCCAGCTGCAGCAGGAGCGCGACGCCAAGCGCCAGGCGCTGCGCTTGCTGGTGGGCGCGCCGGTCCTGGCGGCGCCGACGGCGGACGCCGACCAGCCCGCCGACACCCTGCCGGCGCTGGCCGCCGGCCTGCCGGCGGCGCTGCTCGAACGGCGCGCCGACATCATGGCCGCCGAACACCAGCTCAAGGCCGCCGGCGCCAGCATCGGCGCGGCGCGCGCCGCCTTCTTCCCGCAGGTGAGCCTGACCGGCTCGCTGGGCGCGGCCAGCGCCGAACTCGACAACCTGTTCGGCGCCGGCGCCGGCGCCTGGAGCTTCGCCCCGTCCATCACGCTGCCGTTGTTCGACGGCGGACGCCGGCGCGCCAACCTGGACCTGGCCGAGGCGCGCCGCGACAGCGCCGTGGCCGCCTACGAGAAAACCATCCAGCAGGCCTTCCGCGAGGTCGCCGACGCGCTCTCGGCGCGCGCCTGGCTGGCCGACCAGATCGCCGTGGCCGAGCGCGCGGTGCGCGTGCAGCGCGAACGCGCGCGGCTGTCGCAGCTGCGCTACGACAACGGCGCGGCGCCCTTCCTCGACGTGCTCGACGCCCAGCGCGACCTGCTCGGCGCCGAGCAGCAACTGGTGCAACTGCGCCGCGCGCTGCTGGGCGCCGGCGTGGCGCTGTACGCCGCGCTCGGCGGCGATCCCGTGATCGCCGCCGGACCGCCGCCGGCCGCCGCCGGCAACCCCTCTTCCCCACGCCCATGACCACCACCCCGTCCCGAAAAATCGCCGCCGCCGCGGCCGCCACCATCGTGCTCGCCGGCGCCGCCTACGCCTGGCGCCACTACCACCCCGACGGCCCCGGGCCGCAGTTCGTCAGCGGCAACGGCCGCGTCGAGGCCACCGAGATCGACGTCGCCGCCAAGCTGCCCGGCCGGCTGCAGGACATCGCCGTCAACGAGGGCGACTTCGTGGCCGCCGGCCAGGTGCTGGGCCACATGCAGGTGTCGTCGTTGCAGGCCCAGCACGACGAGGCCGAGGCCATGCGCCAGCAGGCGCTGGCCGGCGTGGCCAGCGCCGACGCCATGGTGGCGGTGCGCGAGAGCGACCGCCAGGCGGCGCTGGCGCTGGTGGCGCAGCGCGAGAGCGAACTGGACGCGGCGCAGCGGCGCCTGCGCCGCTCCGAGACCCTGGTGCTCGAGGGCGCCTCGTCCGAACAGGAGCTCGACGACGACCGCAGCCGGGTGCGCGTCACCGGCGCGGCCATCACCGCCGCCCGCGCCCAGGCGGCGGCGGCCGGCAGCGCCATCGACGCCGCCCGCACCCAGGCCGCCGG
>NZ_JBEGHG010000039.1:0-1443 GCF_040675865.1 Burkholderia sp. LMU1-1-1.1
GTGGACCTGACCCTAATGCCGCTAAGTTAAGTTTTCTTAGTTAATCGTTTCTCTGGATATCGCTGCGCCACCGCTTTAACGACCCGGTCGAATTTTCGTCCGGGTCGTTGCGCTTTCAGGTCGAGCACGAGCCTATCTCGCAGGCGTTTGAGCCTGGCCGGAATGGTGCCCGGCGAGGTTGCCCGCCCGATGGTCATCAGTTCGTTCTGGATGGTGCTTAGGGCCAAGAGGAAGCTGATCGAGGTGGGTTCGCATTTGGCCTCTAGGGCCGCCTTGGCCATTTCAATGCGAATCAAATTGTAGGCGATCATGGCCCCCCATATCTCTTGCTCGGTGCCTTCGACGCTCATGCTGCGCAACGTCAGCGCCGATCCCAGCATGGACTGTTTCAATTCCCTGTAGCTGGTCTCGATGCGCCAGCGCCGCTGGTAACAAGCAGCCAAGTCGGCACGCTTGACCATTTTGCGGTTTGTCAGTGACGTGAGCAGGTGGCGCGGCTTGCCGCCGTGGCCGTCGTCCACCTTCACCGCCCGCGCGCGCCACGTTTTGGGTAAATTGGGATCGGCCTTTCGGGCCTGCGCCGAGATCGCCATTTCCACCACCGCGTCATCGTCGGTGCCTTCCACGATGGTCCATTTGGTATTGGTTTTCGCCGGAATCAGGAAGTGGCGGTTGTTGCCGCCCGCGGTTAAATTGGACAGCAACTGCGCCGAGAAGAAACCCCGGTCAAACACGGTGAGCGAGTCGTCGGGCACGCTGGCGAGCAGATCGTGGGCGTGCGTCATCTCGCTGATGCTGTAGCGGCCAAAGCGGACGTCGCGGATGAGCTGGGTGTCGGCCATCATCAAGGTGACCGCCCGCGTTTGCGGATAGCTGGCCACCTTGTCGTTGGGATAATTCTGCGCGCCAAAATGCTCGCGGTTGGCCGCGCTGTCGGCCAGACGCAGCGTCGTGCCATCCATGGCCAGCAGGTGCAATCCCTTGAAGAGATAATGGGCCTGGTCGTGGGCGATCCACTGTTGGGCCGATTTCTCGAACAGCCATTTGAGTGGCTCGGCGCCCACGCGCTGGCGCGCTTGGGTCGTGGCGCTGGAGGTGATGCAGCGATCGGCCAGTTCCGGCAGTGCCAAGTCGAGACTGTCGACGATGTCCTTGACTGACATATGCCGGTACAACGCCAACGAGATGACGAGCCAGACGACCTGCTGCGCCGGTAGGCGCCGTGACCGGATACTCGCTTTGTCGGTGGCCCCCAGCGCCGCTTCGACCCATTCGTAAGGCAAATGTGCGCCTAGCCGCCTCCAGTCGGGCGCACTTGGAAGGTCTATAGCGAGGGAAATGGCATCTGATAGCATCGTGCCGGCAAGTTAACACTTCCGGCCGCCGTTTACAACAAAAATGCCGCTAAAAGCTTAAGTTAGCGGCATTAGGACCTGACCCCGG
>NZ_JBEGHG010000040.1:0-1197 GCF_040675865.1 Burkholderia sp. LMU1-1-1.1
GGTAATCCCCCCTGCAAATGATCGCCATCAGAAGTAGAATTTTCTCAATTAGCTTTTTGAAAGTTCTGCAATGAAGACTTCCCGATTCACCGACAGCCAAATCATCGCCATCCTGAAGCAGGCAGAAGCCGGCTCCCCGATCCCGGAGCTATGCCGCGAGCATGGCATGAGCACGGCAACGTTCTACAAGTGGCGCGCCAAATTCGGCGGTATGGATGCGTCCCTGATGGCCCGCATGAAGGAGCTTGAAGAGGAAAATCGCCGTCTCAAAAAGATGTATGCCGATGAGCGCATCAAGGCCGAGATCGTTGCCGAGGCTTTAGCAAAAAAGTGGTAGCGCCATCTCGCCGACGTGAGATGGCTCGCTGGTATGTCGAAGCTGGCCGAGCGACAATTCAGAATGCTTGCCTGGCATTCGGCATCAGCCAGACCTGTTTTCGCTACCAGGCCAAGCGCCATTCTGAAAATGAAGTAATCGCCGACTGGTTGGTGCGTCTGACGAACAATCAGCGCAACTGGGGCTTCGGCCTGTGCTTTCTTTACCTGCGCAACGTGAAAGGCTTCAAATGGAACCACAAGCGCGTCTACCGTATCTATCGCGAACTGGAGCTGAACCTGCGCATCAAACCGCGCCAGCGCCTGGTACGTGAGAAGCCATTGCCACTTGCGGTACCCACAGCGATCAATCAGACCTGGTCGATGGATTTCATGCACGACCAACTGGCCGATGGACGCAGCATTCGCCTATTCAACGTCATCGACGATTTCAACCGCGAAGGCTTGATCATCGATGTCGATTTCTCTTTGCCGTCGGAACGCATCGTCCGGTCGCTGAACCAGCTGATCGAATGGCGCGGCAAGCCGCGCGTGATCCGGTGCGACAACGGTCCGGAATACATCAGCGAGACGACCAAGACTTGGGCCGCCAAGCACGGCATCGAGATCGCGTTCATCCAGCCGGGCCAACCGCAACAGAACGCCTATGTCGAGCGCTATAACCGCACCGTACGCTATGACTGGCTGGCGCATCACCTGTTCGATTCCTTGGACGAGATCCAGGACTTTGCCACGCGCTGGTTATGGACATACAATCACGACCGGCCACACATGGCACTCGGCGGCATTACGCCGATTCAGAAATTGGCCCTCGCCGCATAGCCTCTACTTCTGGTGCGCATCATTAATGGGGGGATTACC
>NZ_JBEGHG010000041.1:0-991 GCF_040675865.1 Burkholderia sp. LMU1-1-1.1
CAAAGCGAACGCGGCGAACTGAAACATCTAAGTAGCTGCAGGAAAATAAATCAACCGAGATTCCCAAAGTAGTGGCGAGCGAAATGGGAAGAGCCTGCACGTTTTAGCATGACGCATAACAGAATCCACTGGAAATTGGAGCCATAGCGGGTGATAGCCCCGTATGTGAAATGCGATGTGTGGAACTAAGCGTGCGACAAGTAGGGCGGGACACGAGAAATCCTGTCTGAATATGGGGGGACCATCCTCCAAGGCTAAATACTCGTAATCGACCGATAGTGAACCAGTACCGTGAGGGAAAGGCGAAAAGAACCCCGGGAGGGGAGTGAAATAGATCCTGAAACCGTGTGCATACAAACAGTAGGAGCGGACTTGTTCCGTGACTGCGTACCTTTTGTATAATGGGTCAGCGACTTACATTCAGTGGCAAGGTTAACCATATAGGGAAGCCGTAGAGAAATCGAGTCCGAACAGGGCGATAGTCGCTGGGTGTAGACCCGAAACCAAGTGATCTACTCATGGCCAGGATGAAGGTGCGGTAACACGCACTGGAGGTCCGAACCCACTAATGTTGAAAAATTAGGGGATGAGCTGTGGGTAGGGGTGAAAGGCTAAACAAACTTGGAAATAGCTGGTTCTCTCCGAAAACTATTTAGGTAGTGCCTCAAGTATCACCATCGGGGGTAGAGCACTGTTATGGCTAGGGGGTCATCGCGACTTACCAAACCATTGCAAACTCCGAATACCGATGAGTGCGAGCTTGGGAGACAGACGTCGGGTGCTAACGTCCGGCGTCAAGAGGGAAACAACCCAGACCGCCAGCTAAGGTCCCAAAGATTGGCTAAGTGGAAAACGAAGTGGGAAGGCTAAAACAGTCAGGATGTTGGCTTAGAAGCAGCCATCATTTAAAGAAAGCGTAATAGCTCACTGATCGAGTCGTCCTGCGCGGAAGATGTAACGGGGCTAAGCCAGTCACCGAAGCTGCGGATAT
>NZ_JBEGHG010000042.1:0-691 GCF_040675865.1 Burkholderia sp. LMU1-1-1.1
GGGAGTGCCCGAAAGGGAACCATCACACAGGTGCTGCATGGCTGTCGTCAGCTCGTGTCGTGAGATGTTGGGTTAAGTCCCGCAACGAGCGCAACCCTTGTCATTAGTTGCTACGAAAGGGCACTCTAATGAGACTGCCGGTGACAAACCGGAGGAAGGTGGGGATGACGTCAAGTCCTCATGGCCCTTATGGGTAGGGCTTCACACGTCATACAATGGTACATACAGAGCGCCGCCAACCCGCGAGGGGGAGCTAATCGCAGAAAGTGTATCGTAGTCCGGATTGTAGTCTGCAACTCGACTGCATGAAGTTGGAATCGCTAGTAATCGCGGATCAGCATGTCGCGGTGAATACGTTCCCGGGTCTTGTACACACCGCCCGTCACACCATGGGAGCGGGTTTTACCAGAAGTAGGTAGCTTAACCGCAAGGAGGGCGCTTACCACGGTAGGATTCGTGACTGGGGTGAAGTCGTAACAAGGTAGCCGTATCGGAAGGTGCGGCTGGATCACCTCCTTTCTAGAGTGGCACGAGTCAGCAATGACTCACTCATCAAGCGTTCACACTTATCGACTGTCAATATAAAGAACAGCATTTGGGGCTGTAGCTCAGCTGGTTAGAGCACCGTGTTGATAACGCGGGGGTCGTTGGTTCGAGTCCAACCAGCCCTACCAGTTTTACCCTAGTAGTA
>NZ_JBEGHG010000044.1:0-583 GCF_040675865.1 Burkholderia sp. LMU1-1-1.1
CCACCCTGGTCGGCAGCGGCGTGGCCAACGCCGACGGCGTCTGGACCGTCACCACCGGCACCCTGGCGGCCGGCGTCCACAACCTCACCGCCACCGCCACCGACGCCGCCGGCAACGTCGGCCCGGCCTCGGCCGCGCTGGCCGTCACCATCGACACCGTCAGCACCACCCCGAGCGCGCTCGACCTGGTGACCGCGTCCGACAGCGGCATCTTGATCACCGACAACCTCACCAACGTCACCACGCCGACCATCGCCGGCAAGGCCGAGGCCAACGCCACCGTGTCGCTGTTCGACGGCACCGTGCTGGTCGGCACCGCCCTGGCCGACGCCGGCGGCAACTGGCAGATCACCGTCGCCACGCCGCTCAAGGACGGCAGCCACAGCCTGACCGCCCAGGCCACCGACCTGGCCGGCAACGTGTCGGTCAAATCGGCCGCGCTCACCGTGCGGATCGACGCCACGGCGCAGGCCGCGCCCACCGGACTCGATCTCACCACCGACAGCGGCGTCTCGGCCACGGACAACATCACCAACAGCGCCACGCCCACCATCACCGGCAGCGCGGAGGCCGGCATCACCGT
>NZ_JBEGHG010000045.1:0-466264 GCF_040675865.1 Burkholderia sp. LMU1-1-1.1
CGTTTCTTCCCTGACAAAAGAGCTTTACAACCCGAAGGCCTTCTTCACTCACGCGGCATTGCTGGATCAGGCTTGCGCCCATTGTCCAAAATTCCCCACTGCTGCCTCCCGTAGGAGTCTGGACCGTGTCTCAGTTCCAGTGTGGCTGGTCGTCCTCTCAGACCAGCTACTGATCGATGCCTTGGTAGGCTTTTACCCTACCAACTAGCTAATCAGATATCGGCCGCTCCAGGAGCATGAGGTCTTGCGATCCCCCACTTTCATCCTTAGATCGTATGCGGTATTAGCGTAACTTTCGCTACGTTATCCCCCACTCCAGGGTACGTTCCGATATATTACTCACCCGTTCGCCACTCGCCGCCAGGTTGCCCCGCGCTGCCGTTCGACTTGCATGTGTAAGGCATGCCGCCAGCGTTCAATCTGAGCCAGGATCAAACTCTTCAGTTTAATCTCTGTTTATTTGCTGCTTTCGCAGCACCGTGATTGCTCACGGGTCGCTCACTCAAAATACTGACAGGCCACTACTTTCGTAGCGCCTATTTCATTACTTCTTGTGAACATTTAATATTTTAAGTATCGCGGAACCGAGGCTCCGCGTGCACTTTCATCAAACGCCCACACTTATCGACTGTTAATTTTTAAAGAACTTGTTCGGTACTGCTTGGTACTGCTTGCTGAAGAAGCGTTGTGTTCATCAGCGAAGAGGCAAGATTATGAGGCGTTTCGAACATCTCGTCAACCACTTCTTTTTGCCCCGCTTCACTCTGCAACACGCTGTTTTGTGCACGCCGTTTTGCGGGGAGGCGAACTATAGCAAAGGGTTCGACTGCTGACAAGAGCGACAGCGTAAAATGTCGCTTTTACCGATCCAAAGTACGTCATGTCCATCCTGCTCACCACCCTCAACGCCCGCTACACCCACGCCTCGCTGGGTTTGCGCTATCTATTAGCGAACATGGGGGAACTGCAGGAGCAGACGCGCTTGCAGGAATTCGTCATCGGCGCCAAGACCACCGAGATCGTCGAACGCATCCTGGCGCACTCGCCGAAGATCGTTGGTTTCGGTATCTATATATGGAACGTCGAGGAAAGCACCAAAGTCGTCGCCATGCTCAAACGCGTGGCGCCGCACGTGATGGTGGTGCTGGGCGGGCCGGAAGTGTCCTACGAGTCGAACGAGCAGGAAATCGTCAAGCTGGCCGACTACCTGATCACCGGCTGGGGCGACGTCACCTTCCCCAAGCTGTGCGGCGAGATCCTCAACGGCCCGAAACCGCTGATGAAGGTGCACGCCGGCGTGCAGCCGCCGATGGCCGAGATCAAGCTGCCCTACTCCCTATATACCGACGACGACATCAAAAACCGCACGATTTACGTGGAAGCGTCGCGCGGCTGCCCGTTCAAGTGCGAATTCTGCCTGTCGGCGCTGGACAAGACTGCCTGGCCGTTCGCGCTGGAGAGCTTCCTGGCGGAGATGGAATCGCTGCATGCGCGCGGCGCGCGGCTGTTCAAGTTCGTCGACCGCACCTTCAACCTGAATATCAAGACCAGCCTGAGGATCATGCAGTTCTTCCTCGATAAGCTGGAGGCCAACCCCGACGATCCGGTCTACGCCCACTTCGAGCTGGTGCCGGACCACCTGCCCGACGCACTGAAAGAGGGCATCAGCAAATTCCCTCCCGGAGCGCTGCAGTTCGAGATCGGCATCCAGAGCTTCAACCCGGCGGTGCAGACGCTGGTCAGCCGCAAACAGGACAACCAGAAGGCCGCCGACAATATCCGCTGGCTGACCGACCACTCCAACGCCCACATGCACGTGGACCTGATCGCCGGCCTGCCCGGCGAGACGGTGGAGAGCTTCGCCGAGGGCTTCAACAAGCTGTGGGCGCTCGATCCGCACGAGATCCAGTTCGGCATCCTCAAACGCCTGCGCGGCACGCCGATCATCCGCCACACGCAGGAATTCGGGCTGGTGTTCGAGCCGTACGCGCCGTACACCATCCTGGCCAACCGCGACATCGACTTCCCGACCATGCAGCGGCTGGTGCGTTTCGCCCGCTACTGGGACCTGGTGGCCAACTCCGGCCGCTTCGGCAATACGCTGCCGGTGCTGCTGGGGGATTCGGCGTTCGAGCGCTTCATGGCCTTCTCGGACTGGCTGTACGCCAACACCGACGCCACCCACCGCATCGCGCTGGAACGGCTGGTGGCGATGGTGTCGCGCTATTTGCAGGAGCGCGGCATGGACAAGGCGGAAGCCGACGCGCTGCTGGCCAGCGATTACGCCGGGTCCAAGCCGAAACCGGCCGAAACGCCGGCGCCCAAGCGGCAGGCGCGCAGGCTGGCCGCCTGATGCCAGGGAGCGCCAGCGCACCCTCGCATGAAGACAAGTGGCGGCCAGGGCCAAACTCCCTTAAACTGACGTAATGCCTACAGCCCAAGAGCCTACCCTCACTCTCAATCCCGGTGCCGCCGACGGCCCGTCGGTCGCGGCGGGCGGCACCTGGCAAGTGCACGCTCTGGCGCAGGGCAAGGCGATGGCAACCATCACCGGGCTGCTGAAATCCCTCAAGGCCGACAAAGTCCATTGGGACCTGTCGGCGATCGACAGCATGGACCACATCGGCGCCCAGCTGTTCTGGAACGCCTGGGGCAAGACCCGCCCGCCCGACCTGCACCTGGCGCCGGGGCAGGAGGAATTCTTCAACCGGCTCGAAACCACCGGCAAAATCGAACTGCCGCGCCCCCGCCAGCAGCGCCTGACGTGGGTGATGAAGCTCGGCTTCGCGATGCTGCTGTTCTTCGAGCACATGGCCGGCTTCATCACGCTGATCGGCCAGCTGACGCTGGACCTGTGGCGCTTCGTCCGCGCGCCGCAACGCGGCCCGTGGAAGGAAATCTCGGCCAACATCTTCCACGCCGGCTTCCAGGCGCTGGGCATCACGGCGCTGGTCGGATTCCTGATCGGCGTGGTGCTGTCGTTCCTGTCGGCCCAGCAGTTGCGCGCCTTCGGCGGCGACATCTACCTGGTCAACCTGCTCGGCATGAGCATCATCCGCGAACTGGGGCCGCTGCTGGCGGCGATCCTGGTGGCCGGCCGCTCCGGCTCTTCGATCACCGCGCAACTGGGCGTGATGCGGGTGACCGAGGAACTCGACGCCATGCTGGTGATGGGGATCTCGCACGGCTTTCGCCTGGTGATGCCGAAGGTGCTGGCCCTGGCGATCTCGATGCCGCTGCTGGTGATCTGGACCGATTCGATGGCGCTAATCGGTGGCATGCTATCGGCCAATGTGGAACTGGGCCTGTCGCCGCAGTATTTCATCTCCAAGCTGCCGGACGCGGTGCCGCTGGCGAACTACATGATCGGCCTTGGCAAGGGCGTCGTGTTCGGCGTGCTGATCGCGCTGGTGTCGTGCCACTTCGGCCTGCGCATCAAGCCGAACACGGAAAGCCTCGGACGCGGCACCACCACCTCGGTGGTCACGGCCATCACCGTCGTCATCCTGGCCGACGCGGTGTTCGCCATCCTGTTCAACGGCGTGGGGTTCTGATGGCCGACCAGGCGCTCGTCCCCGAAAAAGCCTGCGGTCCGGGCACCGGCACCGGCGAACTGACGCTCGACGGCAGCGTGCCGATCGTCGACATCACCGGCCTGTGGACCAAATACGGCCGCACCGTCGTGCACCAGGACTTGAACCTGGAAATCGAGCAGGGCGAGATCATGTCCATCGTCGGCGGCTCCGGCACCGGCAAGACCACGCTGCTGCGCCAGATGCTGGGCCTCGAACGTCCCGCGCGCGGCTGCGTGCGCGTGTTCGGCGAAGACATCAGCGAGATCGGTCCGGCGCAACTCCAGCAACTGCGCAACCATTGGGGTATGCTGTTCCAGCAAGGCGCGCTGTATTCGGCGCTGACGGTGTTTGAAAACATCGCCCAGCCGATGCGCGAACTGCAGGTGTTGCCGGAAGACCTGGTGCGCGACGCCGTGCTGCTGAAAATGAATATGGTCGGCCTGGGGCCGGAGCACGCGATCAAGATGCCGTCCGACCTGTCCGGCGGCATGGTCAAGCGCGTGGCCCTGGCGCGCGCGCTGGCGCTGGAGCCGAAGCTGCTGTTCCTCGACGAGCCGACCGCCGGGCTCGATCCCGACCTGTCGGAAGCGTTTGTGTCGCTGATCAAATCGCTGCACCGGGAGCTCGGACTGACGGTCGTCATGGTCACGCACGATCTGGATACGCTGTTCGCGCTGTCGACGCGCATCGCCGTGCTGGCGGAAAAACACGTGATCGCCCTCGGCCCGCTGCAGGAGGTGCTGAAGGTCGACCACCCGTTCATCAAGGAGTTCTTCCTGGGCGACCGGGGACGCCGCGCGCTGGAAGCACTGGACGAAAAGGCGCTGGACGACAAAACCAATAAGGATCACTGATGGAAAACAGATCTCACGCACTCACCACCGGCTTTTTCACGATCACCTTATTGATCGCGGCGATCCTGTTCGGCATCTGGTTCAACCGCGACCGCGTCGAACGCCTGCCGTACGTGATCGCCACCACGCAATCGGTGCCGGGCCTGAACCCGCAGGCGCCGGTGCGCTACCGGGGCCTCGAAGTAGGCAAGGTCGGCGGCATCGCCTTCAATCCCAAGATGGCCGGCCAGATCCTCGTCATGCTCAACATCAACACCGACGCGCCGATCACCAAGACCACCTACGCCACCCTGGGCTACCAGGGCGTGACCGGCATCGCCTTCATCCAGCTCGACGACGAGCAAACCGGTTCGCCGCTGCTGGCCACCAGCAGCGAGGCGCCGGCCGTCATCCCTCTGCGCCAGGGCTTCCTCGACCAGGTGGAAAAGCGCGGCAAGGAGATCCTGTCGCAGACCGAGGAAGTGACCAAGCGCCTCAACACCCTGCTCAGCCCCGAGAACCAGAAGATCATGCTGGCGGCGTTCGCCGACGTCAGCGAAACCGCCAACAAATACCGCGACCTGCCGGCCAAGCTGGAACCGACCATCGTCAAGCTGCCGGCGCTGGCCAACGAAGTCCAGCGCACGCTGGTTTCCGTCAACGCGCTGGCGACCGACGTCAATCGCCTGACCACCGGCCTGCAGGCGCCGGACGGCCCGATCGCGCGCGTCAGCGGCACCGTCGACCGCATCGGCCTGTCGGTCGAATCGGTGGCCGGCGGCCTGGAACTGGACACGCTGCCGCAAGTGAACTCGCTGGCCGACGACACCCGCTCGTCGATGCGCGCGTTGCGCAAGACCATGAACAAGATTAACGATCGTCCGCAAAGCCTGATCTTCGGTGCGCCCGGCACCCCGCCCGGCCCGGGGGAAGAAGGCTTTACCGCTCCGACCAAATAAGGATCACCGATGACCACGACCCTGCGCGCCCGCGCCATCATCATCGCCGCCGCCGTCCTGCTAAGCGCCTGCGCCAGCAAAGGCCCGACCAACGCCAACTACGACTTCGGCCCGCTGCCGCCGCAAGCCACGGCGGCAGGCGCCAACAGCATCGGCGCCATCATCGTCGCCGACGCCACCGGCCCGGCGTCGCTCGATTCGGAGCGCATGCAATACCGCCTGCTGTACGCGGACGCGCGCCAGTCGCGCCCCTACGCCTACAACCAGTGGACCAGCACCCCGCTGCAGCTGATCACGCAGCGCATGAAGGCGCGCATCGCGCAGGCCGGCGTGAAGGTGCTGTCGACCAGCGACTCCGCCGCCAGCGTCAACCTGCTGCGGCTCGAGGTCGACGACTTCGCCCAGAACTTCGAGTCGGCCACGCAAAGCAGCGGCAACATCAGCCTGCGCGCCTCGGTGTTCCGCAGCCACCGCCTGGTGGACCAGAAAACCTTCACCCGCAGCGCCCCGGCGCCAAGCGCGGACGCCGCCGGCGGCGCGCGCGCCCTGGCCGACGCCGCCGACGCGTTGGCGGCCGACGTGCTGGCATGGCTGGCGGCGCTGCCGCCACAGGGGCAATGACGCAACCGGCAACATCGGCGCCGCCCGTTCCGGCGCCCGTCCGCAAAGGCTCGCCGCTCTCGCGCGCGGCGCTGCTGGCCTATCTGCTGCTGATCATCTACGCCAGCTGGTTCCCGTTCTCCGGCTGGCAGAACCAGGGCCTGTCGCCGCTGATCTTCCTCGAAACCTCGAGCATGCCGCGCTACTGGACCAAGTTCGACGCCATCATCAACGTGGTCGGCTACGTGCCTTTGGGCGCGCTGATCGTCTACTCGCTGTATCCGCGCATCCGCGGCATCTTCGCCTTCCTGCTCGCCACCTTCTGCGGGCTGCTGGTGTCCGGCACGATGGAGGCGGTGCAAACCTATCTGCCCAGCCGCGTCTCGTCCAACCTGGACTTCTACACCAACGCCGCCGGCTGCGCGATCGGCGCGCTGGTCGGCGCGCTGACGGTGCGGCGGCTGCTCGATGAAAGCCCGCTGCAACGGCTGCGGCGCGCCTGGTTCGCGCCGCACGCCAGCCAGGGCCTGGTGCTGCTGGCGCTCTGGCCGCTGGCGCAAATCTATCCGCAAAGCTTCCTGTTCGGCCTGGGCCAGCTGCTGCCGATCCTGTCGGACTGGCTGTCGCAGCTGCTCGACATGGACATCGACCTGGCCAGCTACGTGCGGCCGGACATGGTGCTGACCGTCGAACAATACTGGCTGTCGGAGACCATCATCACCGCCTGCGGCATGGTCGGCGCGGCGCTGACCTTGCTGTGCCTGCTGCGCAAGCCGGCCCCGCGCGCGCTGCTGGTGACGGCCATGATCGCTTCGGCCATCGTCGTCAAGGCGCTGGCGACGGCGCTGCTGTTTTCGCCCGAGAACGCCTTCGCCTGGGTCACGCCGGGCGCCGAGGGCGGCTTCCTGATCGGCGCCATCATGCTCGCCGGCCTGATGTTCGCCCCGCAAGTGGCGCAGCGGCGGCTGGGCGCGGTCACCTTGCTGTTGAGCCTGGTGATCATCAACACCACGCCCGCCAACCCGTATTTCGTGGCCACTTTGCAAACATGGGTGCAAGGCAAGTTCCTCAATTTCAATGGCGCGGCGCAATTCCTGTCGCTGCTGTGGCCGTTCTTCGCGGTCTGGTTCCTGTGGCTGCCGTCTCACAAGCTCAACAAAGAGACCAGAGAACCGGCCACCGCCCCCGGCCAAGGGCGGGTATCATAGCGCCTCAAGCATTGGCCTCGCCGGCTGACAACTTTTTCCGAGAGAGATAGCCATGAGCGACACTCCGTATTTCAAACACCACGTCTTCTTCTGCATGAACAAGCGTGACGACGGCCGCAACAGCTGCGGCGACCACGGCGCGGAAACCGCCCAAAAGCACGCCAAGAAACGCTGCAAGCAACTCGACATCAACGGCCACGGCAAGGTCCGCATCAACCAGGCAGGCTGCCTCGACCGTTGCGAGGAAGGCCCGGTGCTGGTGGTCTATCCGGAAGGCGTCTGGTACACCTACGTCGACACCAGCGACATCGATGAAATCATCGACAGCCACCTGGTGCAGGGCAAGATTGTTGACCGTCTTAAAATCTAACGAGCTATGAACAAGAACGAAAAATTCACCCTGGCGGGTAACGCCGGCCTGATGGAAGGCCAGATCGACTATCCGAAGAACGACACGCCGGTCGGCGTCGCCCTGGTTGCCCATCCGCACCCGCTGTACGGCGGCACGATGGACAACAAGGTGGCCGTCACCCTGGCGCGCACCTTCGCCAGCCTCGGCTACGTGGTGGCGCGCATCAACTTCCGTGGCGTCGGCGCCTCCGAGGGCGTGCACGACCACGGCCATGGCGAAACCGACGACATGGCCATCCTGCACGCCTGGATGACCGGGAAATATCCTGGCCTGCCGGTGGCGCTGGGCGGTTTCTCGTTCGGCACCTTCGTGCAATCGAAGCTGGCGCAGCGCCTGGCCGCCGCCGGCACGCCGGCCGAGCGCCTGGTGCTGGTCGGCAGCGCCGCCAAGAAATGGGACATGGCCGACATCCCGGCCGACACCATCCTGATCCACGGCGAAAACGACGACACCATCCCGCTGATCGACGTGCTCGACTGGCTGCGTCCGCAGGAGATCCCGGTGATCGTCATCCCGGGCGCCGACCACTTCTTCCACCGCAAGTTGCAACACATCAAAAGCTGGGTAACCCAGCTGTGGCGCCGTCGCAGCGACGTTGCCGACACTGAAACGGACACCTCCGCGGCGGATTAACGCTCTATAATCCCCGCTGTTTTTTACGCAGTCTTTTAACCTTACCACCGAATAATTAGCCCATGAAAAAATTGATCGCGGCACTGGCCACCAGTGTGATGTTGATGTCCGCCGCTGTGGCGCAAACCCTGCCGCCCCCCACCATCGCCGCCAAATCCTGGCTGCTGCTGGACGCCACCAGCGGCCAGGTGATCGCCTCGCAAGATCCCAACGCCCGCGTCGAGCCGGCCTCGCTGACCAAGATCATGACCGCCTACGTCGTCTTCGGCGCGCTGCGCGACAAGAAGGTCACCCTGAACCAGATGGTCAACGTCTCGACCAAGGCGTGGAAGGTCGACGCCAGCAGCTCGAAGATGTTCATCGACCCGGCCACGCCGGTCAGCATCGACGACCTGCTGCACGGTCTGATGATTCAATCCGGCAACGACGCCGCCGTCGCGCTGGCCGAAGCGGTCGCCGGCGACGAATCGGCCTTCGTCGTCATGATGAACAAGGAAGCCGAGCGCATGGGCTTGAAGTCGACCCGCTTCGCCAATCCGCACGGCCTGCCCAGCCCGGACAACTATTCGACCGCGCAAGACCTGTCGGTGCTGGCCAAGCGCGTGATCCTGGACTTCCCGCAGTTCTACAAGATCGACTCGATCAAGAGCTTCACCTACAACAAGATCACGCAGCCGAACCGCAACCGCCTGCTGTGGCTGGACCCGACCGTCGACGGCATGAAGACCGGCCACACCGAAGCGGCCGGCTATTGCATGATCGCCTCGGCGCGCCGTCCGAACGGCGCCAGCGAACGCCGCCTGATCTCGGTGGTGCTGGGCACCAACTCCGACAACACCCGCACGCAGGAAAGCCAGAAGCTGCTGAACTGGGGCTTCCAGAACTTCGACACGGTCAAGCTGTACTCCAAGGGGCAAGCCATCGCGACGCCGGAAATCTGGAAGGGTTCGCAAAGCGCGGTCAAGATCGGCTTCACCAGCGATGTCATGGTGACGGTGCCGAAAGGTGTCGCCGCCAAGATGAAGCCGGTGCTGGAGCGTAAGGACCCGCTGGTCGCGCCGCTGCCGCTGAACACCCGCGTCGGCTCGCTGAAGATGATGGTTGACGGCAAACCGCTGCTGGAGCTGCCGGTGGTGGCGCTGGAGAACGTGGAAGAGGCGTCGATCTTCGGCCGGGCCTGGGATTCGATTCGTCTCTGGATGAATTAAGTTAATCCACGTAGGGCGGATTAGGCGGAACGCCGTAATCGGCCATGCATGCGTCATCGTCGGCGCATGCATGGCCGATTACGCTGCGCTAATCCGCCCTACGTGTCTCTTCGTATCTCTCTCCTACCGAAAGCACGCCCATGAGCTCCAACCTGTCCTGCCCGTCCATCGCCACCAGCAACGGTGGCCCGACCTTGTCGCGCATCGTCGCCGGCATGTGGCGCATGAACGAATGGAACCTGACGCCCCAGCAACGCGTGTCGTTCATCGAGCAATGCCTGGAGATGGGCGTGACCAGCTTCGACCACGCCGACATCTACGGCGGCTACGGCGTGGAGGCGGTGTTCGGCGAGGCGCTGACGCTGCAACCGTCGCTGCGCGCGCGCATGCAGCTGGTAAGCAAGTGCGGCATCAAATTGATCAGCGCGGCCCGTCCGGACCATACGATCCAGCACTATGACACCAGCGCCAGCCACATCATCGCGTCGGCGGAACAGTCGCTGCGCCAATTGGGCACCGATCATCTGGACCTGCTGCTGATCCACCGCCCCGATCCGCTGATGAATTTCGACGAGATCGCCGACGCTTTCGGACGTCTGCGCCAGGAAGGCAAGGTCCGGCATTTCGGCGTGTCCAATTTCAGCCGCCACCAGTTCGAGAGCCTGAACCGCCGCATCGCGCTGGCGACCAACCAGGTGGAGTTCTCGCCGCTGTGCGTGGCGCCGATGTTCGACGAGATCTTCGACGGGTTGCAGGATCTGGGGGTGTCGCCGATGATCTGGTCGCCGCTGGCCGGCGGCCGCCTGTTCAGCAAGGACGATGCGGCGGGCGTGCGGGTCAGCGCCGCGATCCAGAAGATCGCCGACGAGCTGCGGCGTCCGTTCGGCAGCGTGGTGTTCGCTTGGATTATGCAGTTGCCGAGCCGGCCGGTGCCGTTGACCGGGTCGGGGCGCATCCAGGCGGTGGCTGAGGCGGTGGAGGCGACGCAGTTCACGTTGAGCCGCAGCCAGTGGTTCGAGATCCTGCGCGCCGCGCGCGGGCACGAAGTGGCGTGATCCGCGCGCTTACTCCACTGAACCTCGCTTAAATCTAAAACACGTAGGGCGGATTAGCGTAGCGTAATCGGCCAATGCATGCGTCTCGACGGCGCATACGTGGATCAGATAGCGCGCCCGTCCCGTACCGAGCTCAAATCTCGTCATACACGACCGGCGGCGCGATCCCCTTCCAGCCCTTCTTCCAAGCCAGGTTCAGCGCCAGCGTGAAGGCGATATACACCACAAAGAACAGCACGAAGTAAGCGGCCTGCAACCACGCCAGCAATCCCAGGTTCACCACCAACAACACCAACGCGCCCCAGCTCTTCTTCTGCTTGGAGCTCGGGAAGCGCACCGTCGACACCATCAGCGTGCCCACCACGAACAACAGCAGCACGACCAGGATCGCGTGCCAGGTGGTCGCCGCCGGGTCCGGCCAAGCCACCACCACCGACGCCACGCAAGCCGCCCCCGCCGTGATCGGCATGCCGACGAAATAACGCGGGTCGGTCCGGCCGACGCTGACATTGAAGCGCGCCAGCCGCAACGCGCCGCAGGCGACAAAGAAGAAGCTGGCGATGCCGCCGGCCCGCAGCAAGGTCGGATGGTCGACGCCCAGCTGCACGAATCCGTAGCAGTACAACAGCAGCCCCGGCGCGCAGCCGAAGTTCATCACGTCGGCGATGGAGTCGAGCTGCATGCCGAACTCGGACGAGGTGTTGGTGGCGCGCGCGACAAAGCCGTCGAGCGCGTCGAACACGCCGGCCAGCACCAGCAGAATGGCCGCCAGCCGGTAGTCCTCGGCGGACCCGACGAGGGCGTTGTCGACCGAGATGACGATGCTGCCGAAGCCGCAGGCGATCGACATCAGCGTCACCATACTGGGCAATGCGAACTTGGCGCGCCGAACGCGCGCTTGATTGATAGGTTTCAAATGACAAATTCCAGGTTAAGCATACCCTCAACGCCAGCGGATGGCTGGCTGAACGGTTAGCTTACCATTTTACGCAAGCCGTCCCGTACGAAGCGGTCCGGCTGGCAGATTGCGTGCCGCAGCCGCACAATCTGGCTTAGAATCGCTGTAGCCAGCCCGGGCAAAACGCCCATACGCACAGGAGTTTTCAACATGGCAAACCACAAGCACCGGCAACTCCCCTTCTCTCCGTTGCCGGCGGCAATGCTGCTGATCGCCGCGCTGCTCGCAGGCTGTGGCGGCGGAGGAGGCGGCAACAGCAGCCAGACTGCGCCAACGACATCGACCACCCCGCCGCCGCAGGAACCCGGCGCCCCCACGCTGACCGGCAACACCGCCCTGGACGGCTACAACTGGCTCAATTACCGGCGCGCCCAGCTGGGCTTGTCGGTCCTGGCGCGTAACAGCCAGGTCGACGCGGCCGCGCTGGGGCATTCCAACTATCTGCGCCTGAACAATACCGTCAGCCACGAGCAGACCGTGGGCGCGCCCGGGTTCACCGGTGTCAACCTGACCAACCGGCTCGGCGCCGCCGGCTATGCGCTGACCGGCGGCTACGCGATCGGCGAGGTCATCTCCGCCACGACGGAGACCTCCGGCTTCTACCAGGCCGAGGAGCTGATCACCGCGATCTATCACCGCTTCGTCATGTTCGAGCCGGTCTTCAAGGAAGTCGGCACCGGCGCCACCACCGTCTCCGGCGGCTACACCTACTTCACCGCCGACCTCACCGCGACCAACGGCCTGGGCGCCGGCATCGGCGCGGGCAAGCTGGTCAATTACCCGGTCGGCAACCAGACCAACGTCCCGATCAATTTCCTCAGCGATACCGAATCGCCCGATCCGGTGCCGAACCAGAACGAGGTCGGCTACCCGATCAGCGTCCACGCCGACAGCGGCCGGGGCGGCGCCGGGGTGGTGGTGCGCAGCTTCACCATCGCGCCGCGCGGCGGCAGCGCGCTGAACACGCTTCTGCTCAGCAGCGCGACCGATTCGCGGACCACGTCCTCGGCCGCCGCCATCATCCCGCTGGCGCCGCTTCGCCGGGGCACGGTCTACGATGTCAGCTTCGATGGCTCGGTGAACGGCGTGGCGGCGCCGCGCACGTGGTCGTTCACGACCCGGCAGTGACCCGCCGCGAGGGCGGCCCATGCGTTGTTGCGGCGGGTAAGGTCTGCTATGGTACGGCTTCCGTACCGCTTCCGACCAACCACCGATCCGCGATAACGCACCGCCCATGACATTTTCCAGCACGCCAGCCTTAGCGATTCGCGCCGAGGGCCATATCCTGCAAGTGGAAACCGGCCTGCAGCAGCTGATGGGCGACCGCGCCCTGTATCTGCAGATCCTGCGCCGCTTCCGGCAACGCTACCAGGACAGCGCCAACCAGGCGCGCAACGAACTGACCGCCGGCGACGCCGCCGGCGCGCAACGCATCATCCACACGCTCAAGGGGGCGGCCGGCATGATCGGCGCCCAGCAGGTCTATCTATTGGCGGTCAATCTGGAGCAGGCCTGCGCGGGGCCGGCGGCGCTGTGCATAGGACCGCTGGCGCAGCTGGAGCACGCGCTGCGCTGCCTGATGGGCGCGATCGACGCCGAGCTGGACGCGGCCGACGAGCAACCGCCGGCGGAATCGGTGGCCGCCGGCCAGCATCCACCGGAGACGCGCATGCTGGTGCAGCATCTGGCCCGGCTGCTGGAGGAAGGCGACGGCGCGGCGATCGATGTGCTGGAGCACTCCGCGACGGTGCTCGCGGCAAGCTTGGGAGTGGCGGTGTTTCAGGAGGTGACCGAGGCGGCGCATCAGTTCGACTTCGAGGCGGCGCTGGCGGTATTGCATGCGGCGAAGAGCTAGTCTTCAGCGCGTATATTCTTTTTCTTCGTCGAAGGCGTCGGCGCATTCCTTGTCGCAGAAACGTTTGACGTTGTCGAGCGGCTTCTCGCAGTACCAACACGACCCCTTGGGCGGCAGCATCTGCCGCGTGCGGGCCGGCGAGACGGGCGCCGCCATCGCAGGAGGCGCCGTGCCGGCGCCGTCGTCCGGTACGCTTTCTTGTGTCGGTTCCACGATCCCCTCCGTTCCAGGCGGTGCCCAAGTCAACGTTGCAAGGTTACTTCAGCGGAATATCTCAAGCATGAGAATTCTCAAGGCCGTGCCGGTTTCGAGCCATGTGTTGGAAAACCGAACACTCATCTGCGACGAATCAATCATAGCAGGTTCGGGGAACCGGCCACAGCCGCCGGATCGGCAAAAAATGCACCCATGCGACACTTCTCCAGCGCCGCCCACTGCGGTCGCGCCGCCGCTCATAGGGGATAAATATTTTTTAATTGAAAAGTCGAAAATGATAGTGAGTCGCCATGAAATTGTGGCTTCATGGCATCTTCGGCGGCCCCACGGCCAGCCAAGCGGCTTATAATCATTACACCATTATCATTCCCGCCTGGAAAGTTCGAATGCCTGAAACTGTTCACGCTTCCCCGCCGTCCACTGCGGGCCACTCCCCCCTGTCCACCCGCGCGCTGGCGCTCGCCGACCTCGGCCTGATCGTGCTCGACGCCGGGCAACGCATCGTCCTGTGGAACCAATGGATGGCCAGCCACTCGGGCCAGTCGTCGCACCGGGTGCTCGGCAGCGATCTTTTCGACGTGTTTCCCGAATTGCGCGGCCAGCGGCTAGAGCAGGCAGTGCACAGCGCGATGCAGAGCAAAACGCCGCAGCAGCTGTCACCGGGACTGAACCGCTCGCCCTTCCCCCTGTTCCCGACCGGCACCTGGGGCGGCGAGCGCATCGAACAGGCGGTGTCGGTAACGCCGTTCACCGAAGGCAAGGAACGGTTTTGCCTGATCCAGGTAAGCGACATCAGCAGCACCGTCGGCCGCGAGCGCCAGCTGCGCGGCCAAGCCGAGGCGCTGCGCGCGCAATCGTATGTCGACGGGCTGACCGGCATCGCCAACCGGCGCCATTTCGACGTCGCGCTCGACCGCGAATTGCGGCGCGCCCAGCGCAACGGCGGCCAGCTGTCGCTGCTGTTGATGGATATCGACTCGTTCAAGGCATATAACGACCACTTCGGCCACCAGCAGGGCGACGCCTGCCTGACCCTGGTCGCGGAAGCGTTCGCCGCCATGCTGCAGCGTCCGGCCGACCTGGCCGCGCGCTACGGCGGCGAGGAATTCGGCGCCGTGCTGCCCGACACCGGGCCGGAGCAGGCGGCGCTGGTCGCCGAGACCATCCGCGCGCGCATCGCCGCACTGGAGGTCACGCACGCGCCCGCCGCGATGCGTCCGTATGTGACAATGAGCATCGGCGTGGCCAGCTTCGTCAAGGACCGGCTGTGCACCGCCGAAACCATGCTGGCGGCCGCCGACAGCTGCCTGTACGCCGCCAAACACGCCGGACGCGACTGCGTCATCGTTCACAAACTGGAAGAAACCAACGCATGAAAATTCGCCCCGCCTTCACCTTCGCATCGATTCTGTCCGCCGCCGTCGCCGCCACCCTGGTGGCCTTTACCTCCCCGGCCGCCTTCGCCGCGCCGACCGCCTGCACCGGCGCCGCGCCGTCCGGCGAACTGACCGCGCAGCGCATCGTCGCCGCCAACCCGACGCGGTCGGAGCCGGGGTTGTATGAAGGTCCGGTATGGATCAAGGACGCGCTGTATTTCTCGGACTTCACGTTCGGGCCGGGCTTCCCGTCGCGCATCCAGAAGCTCGATGCCAACGGCAAGGTCACCACCCTGATCGCCGACAGCGGCAGCAACGGCCTGGCGGTCGACGCGCAGGGCAACATCCTGGCGGCCACGCACAAGTACAAAAGCGTGTCGCGCTACACGATGGATGGCAAGCGCAGCGATGTCGTGACCAAGTACAACGGCAACGTCTTCAACTCGCCGAACGACATGGCGCTGGCCGCCGACGGCACCTTGTACTTCAGCGACCCGGCGTTCCAGCGCGACGCCGCGCCGGGCGGGCAGGACAAGACGCGCGTGTACCGCGTGGCGGTAGACGGCACGGTCACCGTGGTGGACGACACGCTCACCAATCCGAACGGCGTATCGCTGTCGCCAGCAGGGGACATGCTGTATGTGAACGGTATGGTTGGCGAAAAAGGCGTGCTGCGCGCGTACCCTATCGCCGGCGGCAAGCCTGGCAAGGGACGCGACCTGGTCAATGGCCTGGGCATCCCGGACGGCATGGCGATCGACTGCCACGGCAACATCTACGTCACCGAGCACACGGACAAGCGCATCCGCGTATTCACGCCGCAGGGCAAGCACATCGCCACGATCAAGGTGGATGCGAATGTCACCAATGCGGCGTTCGGCGGTGCGGATGGCAAGACCTTGTTCATCACCGGTGCCGGGTCGGTGTGGAAGATCGCGCTGAACGTCAGCGGCTTGCCGTACTGATCGCGCGGCGAATCTGATTCGCCATCCTGGCCGGATGTCGAATCCGGTCCACGGGGCCACAATCCGAACCAAAATCTAAAACACGTAGGGCGGAACGCCGTAATCGGCCATCGATGAGTCGCCGATAACGCATGCATGGCCGATTACGCTGCGCTAATCCGCCCTACGTGGTTCCATCGTCGGGGGTCAAGTCTGACATTCGGACACGCTCTTAACCGTAGGTGCCTACGGCGAAGCTCGTGTCCGAATGTCAGACTTGACCCCGGAGTTTATTTCGATACAGAAGCGGCTAATCTCAAAGTGAGCCCGCAGTTAAAGGCATTGTTGCTGAAATTATGATCCTGTGTACTTACCTGTGTACTAAAAAAATCATCTGTCCGCAGTTTCTGGCTGCTGGCAGTCGGCCGCCGCTTTGCGATTAGTAAGGTGTCGCTGGCCTACCTACCTGCAGCGAATCTCCGACGGCGATCTGGTGAGCAGGTACTGCGCTGGCCCCTGCGCGGGGTCGGTGGCTGAGAGTAACGCGTAACAGAGCTAGGAGCCCTGTGAACCCTCTCGACTGCCTGGCGTTGGAGGCAAGACTCCAAGCTGCCGGAGCCCTTCAGCAAAGCAGGCTGACGAACGTTCTTGACCTTCTGTCACTACGTCCATTCTATTCGCGATTTGATCCGTCGGCATATTAACGCGCGGGTCACTGAGGTAGTCATCGATAATTTTTTCGAAGACCGTGATGCACCCGATCATCCCAAGCAATCCCTCAACCATTTCGTACGATCCGAGATCATGGGCAGGGATTTGTTCGAGCGCACTTCTTCTGGCAGATAGTACTTTGTTCGCATTTCGGAGCATTGTGCGCATATGTGCTTGATTTCCCTCGCGCGCGACAGACCGGACTGCATCCACGCAGTTGCTAATTTGCCGCTCGGCGCGGTAGACGAGCGCGGAAACGCTTCGTGCGCGACGCTGATGAGTGCGCAAATCGGCGTCGACCGCCAATTTTGCTGCGGCCGCGTTCTGACCCCTCATTACAAAGATTGCAACGCCAAGCGCCACGATCGTACCAATGGCCTGTACCCACGCCGCCCAATCAGACTTCCCGAGATCGAGCCGGGCCCCCGTTGCGACAGTCGCGGCGAGCGCGCCCAATGCGAGCAGAGGGTAGCGAACCACTCGCGTTTTCCAATAGTTGCTAAAAATTATCATCAAGGAATAGTAGCATGATCGACTACCTCCTATGTTCCGAACTCATCCCAGCCCTATCACTGCAAGGACCACAAACGGCATGCTGTCGCCGGCATTACTGATGAGCGCGACACGGTGTGTGCCGACGATGAGCAGCCAGTGCGCCGAGCGTAAAGGACAACGTGAATCGGCTATGCGAAGTGGTCCGACGTCAGCACCGTATAGCCATCTTCCACCTTGTGCGCAGTGAATGCGACGCCCTTGATTCGCTCGATGTTCTTCTCAAGCGATGCCAGCGGCGTGGTGCCGTCAGAACCAGCGAGCACGGTCAGTGCAGTGCGGCTGATGCGAAATTGACGCCACAGATCGGCGTCGAAAAGCTCGAACGAGACGAAGTCGCCAGTGGTTATTTCTTCAACGTTTCGGATATCAGGATCGTTCAGCATTTAGCCTCCATTGAAAGAGAGGCAAGCTTAGCACGATGCGCGATTCAGTTACCGTCTGAGCCCCTAGCCCGCTGACCGAAACGTCCGCGCTCTATACAAGGGCGTTTGTTGCCGGCGACGCAGGGCTGACTGCCGAGACGCGCCGCCGTGTACCGCGAGCGTGAGAGGGGAGGGACGAATGGGCGCGCTCAGCTAAATTCGAGTCGCAAGAACGGAGATCAAGTAAGTTGCCTGCTCAAAAGCCGATTTTGCGGCAATCGCCATGTTGTCGATGTCGGTATCAAGAGCGCTCGCTTGCATCTGCTCGAACTCGTCAAAATCGACTGTGATCACCTCTGAACGCCGCTGATATTGCGATGCGACCGCTTGGAAGTACCTGTTGAAAGTTCGGCAGTGAACCGCAAGGGAGGCATCGGGGTAATCCAGGGCCGGAATGCTCGCGATCACCTCTGCGCAATCCTTTAGCGTTTTCAAATTATAGTGGACGACTTCATGCGCCATTCCGGCCTCGAAAAAATTCCTGAGCCGGTCAGAGTGTGCCTGCGCGTCGCCCATTACAAACTGAATAGTTTCCGCGCGTTGACTTCGTTCGGCGTTTCTATTGCGCTTATCGCGTTCTACGCTATCGCTGTGCTGTTTCGCTGTGAAGGCGTACGCCCCCAAAATCGCCGCAAGCGACCCAATGCCCTGGACCCAAGAAGCCCACTCCGATTTGTTGAGTTCGAAGTGATCTCCGATCACAACAAGACCAGCCAGAACCCAAATGCCAAGGCCAAGCCAAACACCCTTGTGCTGAATAAGTCGCTTAAAGGTTTCCATAGAGGAATCATAGCATGCACTACACATGAACGCGGTCGACCGTCATCACCAAGTCAACTGAACCGAATCAGCGCCGGTGTCACTGCCCCCGAAGCGCTGTGCATGCGGCAAACCTGCATTCGCCAAGCAGCTCGTCCAATACGGCGTCTGCATCGCCTGCCAGCTGGCCGCGCGCGTGGCCTCGCTGCGGCCGGAAGACCTGGACATCCTGCGCTTCATGCTGGGCTTGAAGCAATCCCCGCGCTCGCAGCGGGGCAACTGCAACGTCTACCTGTGGAACCGCCGCGACCTGCCGTCGATGGCTCGCTTGGTCGGTCGGCTTTGTCCGCGCTGGCGAGCAGGTGCTTCAGCTGCGCTACTACCACGCCACCGGCGCCGGCGCAAAACGATCCAGGCTGTACGGCTCCGCGATCGGCCGCGCGATGAGGGATCGCCAATGAAATAGAAGTTCACTCTGCGCTGGTGACCGCCTCGTAGACGGTCGTCATAACTTCCCACAGCCGATCGTTTTGGCGATTGATGATCTCTTTAGCAGATCTGGCCTCTTCAACTGAGATGCTCAGCGAATTGTGGGCAAATCGATAGTGTTGGGCGGGGATGCCGCTCAGAACGCCCGAAGCATTTCCGAGGGCACTTTGGACACCAGCGAGCTTGAGTGCCGCCTTTTGCCCAAGAGGTATCAAAGAGATTATCTCGTCACTATTGAAAGTTTTTGCAAGCTGCCCCAACTCGCTGATTGCGAATTTAATCGCGCTCTCAGTGATTCGCTCGGCCGGGGCGCCGGAGAGCTGTTTGCTAGTTTTCTCGACCCGCAATCTCATCGCTTGAAGTCTATGTTGAAAGTTCGCGGCGTGGATGATTGCAGCCACCCTGGCATCTTGATTCCGGGACCTGCTCTCGCTGTGCGCGATGTAGATCGCACCGATAAGTGTTCCGACCGTGCCAATAGCGCCCACCCAAGTGCCCCAGTCGGACGCCGACATGGGTTTCCAGCCGTGGCTTACGAATATCGCGACCACGATCCCGTGCAACGCGACCATCATTGCGGCACCAAAAAGTGTGATCACGAACCGCTGGAGCAAAAGCATGTCTTTCCTTGGCAAAAGGAAATACTAGCATGAACGTTCCCTCAAACACATTATGTGTTTTTGCCTTGGTGGTTTGCTCTACAACGACACGCACGAAAGCCAGGCCATGGTCCTCCACCGCGCCCGCAAGCAGGCGCAGGCCGGCGCCGAGCGCAGCCAGGATGACGCCGACCGCCACAACGGCGCGCTGATGCGCAAGGACGCGCGACTGGTGCGGCTGCTGAAGGTGTTCTCGGCGCTGGCCGACGACCAGCGCGAAGCGTTGGTTGAGCGGGCCATTGCCGGAGTAGCACCATGAATCACGACTGTTTAAAAAACGCCGCGATGGCCACGATCAGCGCTAAGAGGGAGACGAATGCCGCAAACATAGCGGCACGAGCAGACGTACCTGATGTCTGCGCAGATTCCAAAGCAGCGCCTGCCGAGTCCTCTGCGGCTTTGACGCTTCGCTCAGTCAGTCGCAGCTGCGCTGACTCAGACGCAAGCCGTTCCTTGCGCAAAGTGTCATCCAGCCAAGCGACGAGGACTTGCCTCTCCGGCATTCCAAGGATGCCCGCGAGCTTGGCTTGTACGGCTGTGATGCCGATACGGTCACATTCTGCCCAGACTAAGCTGCTTTTGGGATCGTCCATCGTAGCTCCGATTGAAAACCGGATCGTAACATGATGCGCCGCAGCCGACCGAGCGCCCTCACTGCGCCATCGATCTGGATCACGCGCGGCGAGCGACTGCGAAAATAATCGGGTTATCGCTTGGGCTTGGCCGACGCGCTGCGAGAGCGCTGCGCCGGCGCGACCTGCGCCGCATCGACCTTGGCGCGGGAGTCGAGCCGCTCCTCAATACGAGCCGAAATAATATCCGCCAGCTGGGCGATCGTTACGGCGTTTTCTGAGATAGCGAACGACGTGCCCGGTCCTGCAATGCTTTCAACCTCATTGCTCACCGCATCGTCCACCAGACGGTCATGGATACCCTGGCGCACGTAGTACTCGTGCAGCGCGTTGATGATTTCCGAGTTCATGCTGCGGCCATGGCGCTTGGCCGACTCGGCCACCATATCCCGCATACCGTCAGGAAACCGCAACATGAATTTGTCGGACTCACGCGACACAGTTTTTCTCGGGGCTTGGCTCATACACGCAGGATACAAGCATAGCGACTGTATTCAAATAGAGTCACGGTGACACAAATATCACTTGTAGTTAACAACATGGGGGTATACGATTACATCATGTCACCGTGACACTAAGGAGCTTTTCATGAAGAGTAGCCAAGCAGTAGCCCATCTCCAAGTTCGCACGTCTGAGGAAAATCGCGAATGGCTCAAGGCCAAAGCGCAAGACCAGGACCGTTCAGTGAACTGGATCATCAACAAGATTTTGGACGAAGCAAGGGAGGCGGAAGAGGCGAAGCCGCAGGAATAATCGCAGAAAAAACAAAGCCCCGAATCGAGAAAGCTGGGGAGCAGATCGATTCGGGGCTCTTGACACCCACTGATATGAGGCCAATAAATGAATGTTAACACCAGCATTGACACTGCACAAGCAAAAAATGCAACTCTGCCATTGTTGCAACTCGGCAGTCTGCAAGCCCATGTGAGCAGCGTGGAGGAGCAGGCCCTGACGGCGCAGACGCTCGCCGAGATCGCCTTCGAAATCATCGACGGCATGAACATCACCGACCCGGCCACTTTACAAGCCGCCACCCGCCTCGACGCCCTGTTTAAGTCAGCATACCGCGCCGCGATCCTGATTCAGGAATCGGCAGCGGCCATAAGCCTGGCCCTCGAAGAAGTCGAAGGCGGTGCCCAATGAAAGCGCGCACAAACACCGAAGCCACCGGCCAAAGTGCCGCCCTCGTCAGTGTGCTTCCGGCCCCGCGCATCATGCGCACCGGCGGCGTCGATCTGAGCGCCGTCGAGCAGCAACTGATCAAGGACTTCCGCCAGATGCGCGATGGCAGCCGCAGTGTCATGGTCCGCTTCTTCGAAAAACAGGCCAGTCGCGACCGTGAGCAGCGCATCGCCGAGAACAAACCGAAGTTCCAGCTGGTCGCGGGAGGTGTGCGATGACCGGCCGGAAGCTGATTACCATAGGCGGCACCAGCACGGCCACGCCGCCCGCGTTCGAAATGACCGCCGAGGAATCTGCTTGGGCTGTTCGATTCTTCACCGCATGCCGCAGCATGACCGAAACCTCGCGGCGCAACTGCTTAATCTTTGTGGACGTGGCAGAGGATCAGGCCAAGAAGCGTCCGCTCCGCCCGGCCGCCAAACTGCATCTGATAAGCGGAGGCGCCAAATGAGTGCACCGAAGAAACCACTTAGCGCCACCCCATCGGTGCGCGCGCCGGCGCCGTCGGCCGAACTCACCGCCAACCAGTTGCGCGCCGCCCAGCTCTTTGCCGCGCTAACGGACCAAACGCAAGAGGCGATGTTGCACATGATGATTGAAATGGCAAAGGACTTCCCGCGTCACAAGCGCCCGGTGCTACGCCTGATCGGCGGAGGTTCGAAATGACCGCGGCCACGACTACCCCGCCCCGTGCGCGCAAGAAACCGGCCGCCGAGCCGCTGCGCCTGGTGGTGGATAGCCTCAGCGCCGAGGACAAAGAGCTGCTCCGCTACTTCCACGCCATCGCTCACGAGGTCCGAGGGCATATGCTGGACATCGTCCGACAGGTGTCGGTCAGTAAGCCGCTGGTCGCGCCCGACAGCGCGCCGGCGGCGACTGGCCTGCGCTTGGTGACCGATGCAGATGCGCGGCGGCGCTGAATGACGACCCTCGCCGAGCTGGCGCGCATCCGTGCCGTCTACGGCCTGGCGCCAGTGGGCGGCGTCTTGTGGCTGGGCGTCGGTATGCTGCCGCCCAAGCGCAACGCTATCCAGATCGACCCGGCCAACCTGCCGACCGCGCTTGAGTGCCGCGCCGTGGCCGGTCTCGACGTGGTGCTGGTATTCCCGGGCAACCTGACCCGGTACGGCGCTCTGCGCACGCTGTCGGACCGACTCTATCAGGCCCGGCCGCGCCGGCTGCTGCTGGTCGACGGCGACCGTAACCGAACAGCATTTCTTAAACTAGCGGAATCATGATGGCAGATGGACACATGGACGGCCAAATGGCTGGCTTCATTTTAGACAAGGAGGACGGCCACGCCCGCGCGGCGCGCGTCGAGCTGGAGCGCCAGGGCGAGACGGCGCGGCCGTTCGACCGCTCGCGGCAGCACGGGGAGCGCGTCGTCAAAATCCGGTGCGGCGCCGACATCAAGCCGCTGCCGATCACCTGGCTGTGGCCGGGGTGGGTGCCGGCCGGGAAGCTGACCATTCTGGCCGGCGCAGCCGGTACCGGCAAAACCACACTCGCCCTCGCGCTGGCGGCGGTGCTGACCGCCGGCGGCCGCTGGCCAGACGGTACCGTGTGCGCTGGGCTGGGCAACGTGCTGATTTGGTCGAGCGAAGACGTGGCCGACGATACCCTGGTGCCGCGTCTGATTGCCTCCGGCGCAGACCTGGCGCGCTGCCATTTCATTGAGGGGATCGCCCAGGACGGCGAGAGCGTGCCGTTCGACCCGTCGCAGGATATCCCGGACCTGAGGCGCGCGGCCGAGGCCATCGGCGGCGTCAGCCTGCTGCTGATAGACCCGATCGTATCGGCGGTGGCCGGCGACATGCACCGCGCGAACGACGTGCGCCGCAGCCTGCAGGCGGTGGTCGACTTCGCGGACGCCCACGGCTGCGCGGTCATCGGCATCACGCACTTCGCCAAGGGCGGCGCCGGCAAGGCGCCACAGGACAGGGTCATCGGCTCCCAAGCATTCGGCGCGCTGGCGCGCATGGTTCTGGTGACGGCCAAGGAGGAAGGCAGCAACCGGCGCGTCATGGCACGGGCGAAGTCGAACATCGCGCCCGACGACGGCGGCGTGGCCTATTCGCTCGAGCTCGTGACGATCGCCGGCGGCATCGAGGCGACGCATGCTGTCTGGGAGGGGATCATTGACGGCACGGCGCGGGAGATCCTCGGCGACGTCGAGCACGACGACAGCGGCGAGGAAGGCGACGCGCGGCAGGATTTGGAGCGCATGCTGGTGGACACGCTCCGGGAGGCGGGCGGCAAGATGGCCGCGAAGGCGCTACAGGGCGAGGTGCGCGACGCCGGCCACTCATGGGACGCGGCCAAACGGCTGAAGAAATCCCTCGGCATCGAGGCAAAGAAACTCAGCATGGGCGGCGCTTGGCTGTGGTGCCTTCCAGAAACTACCGACTGAAGGGAGCGCGAAGGGAGCGAAGGGAGCGAAGGGAGCGCGAAAAAAACAGTGCTCCCTTCGCTCCCTTCGTGCACTCTTCGCACCCTTCCATTACATTCCTCGCTCGAACTGCCCCTGCTGGACCGTCTAGGATATTTTGCCTAGACGGTCCAGCACCCTCCGTCTGCTCAGTTTTGAGCCGACGCCCTCCTCTTCCGCGACCGATACAGGAAATCCTGCATCGCCACACCGTTCCGGGATTTCGCGGATCGGCGGGCACTATGGGAAATCCCATTGTGACGATAACGGCGGCGCGCCGGGCGATATGGGAAATCCCATACCGGTGCCGACTGCGGACGAAAACCGTGCGCGGTGGAGCATTTGCGACCTTCTTAGAGAGGGTCGCAAACCGGGGGGGGGTATCGTTTGCAGCAACGACACCGCCGGCGACGCATGCGCGCGGCGGTTGCCAGTCGGCGGTTGCCAGTCAGGTTGCCAGTGGAAAGCGGTATCGGGGCGGACTGTCCGGTGGCGCCGATGCGCACCGCCGGTGTACTTCAGCCGTAGAAGACTCAGGCAGGCTTGACCACGCCCAGGATGTTTGCGCGCGAGACGCTGTAGAGGCGGGCCAGAGCGCTGACACTCTCGCCGGCGGCGTACTTGGCGATGATGTCGGCGCGCTGGTCGGCGCTGGTCTTCGACGGACGGCCCAGTGTCTTTCCTTCGCTCTTGGCGCGGGCCAGGCCGGCGTGCGTGCGCTCGACCAGCATGTCGCGCTCCATCTCGGCCACGGCAGCGAGCATGGTCAACATCATCTTGCCGGCCGGCGACGTCAGGTCCAGCTTTCCGAGTTGGAGCACGATGACGCTGATCTTGCGGCTTGCCAGCAGCTTGACGGTGGCGCCCACGTCCTGCGCGTCACGGCCCAGGCGGTCCAGCTTGGCTACCACTAGCGTTTCGCCGTTGCGGATCTGGCCGAGCAGCGCGGCGAACTGCGGGCGCTGGGTGGCGCTGGTCTTGCCGCTGATCGTATCGGCGAACCAGTAATCGACCACATGGCCAGCGGCTTCGATTTCCAGCTTCTGATTGTCTGCGCTCTGTTCGGTGGTGCTGACGCGGCCGTATGCGAAGGTTGCCATGTGATTCTCCGGTGAGGACTGTTAGAAAACACTGTTAGAATATCCTCACCTGTTAGAAATAGCAAGCCCTATATTTCCAACAGTGATTTGTGTTGATCTTTGGTGATGTTAGTAATCGTTCGTTTTCTAACACCTCATGCACATATCGATTACCGTGTTGTAAGATGGAAAACATACGCATGGAGGTTGAGGGCTTGAAGGCCGAATACCGCTACGCGATCCACTCCTAGGACACGGCGACGGGTGGAGGCATCTGATACTTTCCCAGTAGGCTAGAAAGAGTGAGGCGCCCTGTTGCCGACACTTACTGGAAATGCTCAGCAATGACAACTTCAAAACTAAGATAGACAGGCCCTAATTATGAAAAGTTACTCTCTTCTTTTCGCCATTTCACTGTGCTCATCGACGGCCCAAGCTGGCTATGTAACAGGCTTCGACCTAAATACGTGGGGCGCGGCCAATGAAAGGATCGAAGCTGGTCGAGCCATCAATGACGACCACGCGACGAATAATAAATTCTACGGCTACGTGATGGGGGTTCACGATGCACTAGACGGAATAGTTTTTTGCTCCCCAAACAATGCAAAGGCCGGTCAGATTCTTGCTGTTGTAAAAAAATACCTTCAGCAGCACCCTGAATTGTGGAGTAAAGAGGCAAGTTTGCTTGCTGCATCGGCTCTAAAAGAGGCCTTCGCTTGCAAAAATACCAATTAGTCGTCATCGTCACCTCCTTGGGGTCTGCCAAGGCGCCAATGAACCAAGAGCTCCCAGAACCGTTCGGCGATGCCGTTTTCCGGTATCACTCTTATTTAGCATGGGCACAGAATTGTGCCGAAGGTAATGTGTGATTTTCACAGGATTAGGCCGACGGCGCGCCGCGTCCCATTACCAGATTTTCCGGTAACGCCGGCGACCAGGTCCAAACCCGGGATTTTCCCGCATTTGCAGCACGCCGTTCTACATGTGGGATTTTCTGGTATGTACTTGGTGCTGCGCCGACAGATCAAATTCGTTTGAATGCGATGTCGCGGCCCGGCGCGCTCCTCCAAATTTAGGGTCGCACCGGCGAGGGGTGACGTCCTGCATTGCAGGAGATGGATGTCGCTGCTGGTATTCCCGCTTTCGCCGGCATTTGGAGACGAGCGAAATTTTTCCCGCGTCTAAGCAGGATTTCCGGCTTTGCAGTCTAATAACTACGGGAAATCCCGGAGTTTGGTGCTGGCCCGAGGATTTGGGCCAGTGAGGCTCGCCGGCCGGCCTAAACTACAGGAAATCCCGAGATAGAGAACTCCTCAAATTGAGGAGTCGTCTGCCGGCCACGAAATACCGGAAATCCGGTAGATAACGAACTCCTCAAATTGAGGGAGTCTCCCGCCGGTGGTGGAAGTATCCCGTCCCCCACTGGGGGATCATCGGCATCCCGTCCGTCAATGGCGGATGGGCGGGTATCAACCGACTATGCGCTCGACGAATTGTCGGTCGACGATTTTTAGTAGGTGGCTTGCCAGAATCAGCATCTCTGCGGCTTCGACAGCATCCAGCGCAACCTTCCTGTGACTGTGCGGATTTTTGTACGAGCCTATAGCGCCCGCCATTATCGACTGAAGTGCTTGCCGTTCTGATACTGGCGCAGACTTATCAGAAAGTGGCCCGTCCTCGTGGAATGCTTTGCGCGCCAGATCAGTACCGAGCATGTGCGCGGGTAGTTCGCTGGCCACACGAATTTCGATTTCGAGTTCACGGAATGCTTTGAACACCGCTGTGTCGTACTCGCCGCGAAAGTACGGCGCCCAACAGGCCTCTAAAATCTGAGGGTGTAGCATTGAGCGAGGCAACTCGTTGGCTTTGCGATGGGCATCGACGCCAGCGCGATTGCTTAGTTTCGCACCTCGTCGAGTTACAAAATACCACCCGAATTGATCGCCAGGCTTGGGCGCAACCATTCCTTCCCTTATCAGCCAGTTCCAGGCCTCGGCAACGGCAAATCCGACTAAGTCGCGCTTTTCGGGATCGAAGGCGCCGAGAGTTGCGGCGTTCGTCAGATTAGCTGGGTGCACTCCCTTCGGTGCATTCCCCGGCTCCGCATTCAGCATCTCCAAAACGATGCCGGCCAGTTCTTCGGGCTCCAACGCCAGCACGACAGTCGCGTCAGGCAGCAGGTCACATAGTGTAGGCATTTCGGTGTCCGGGGAAATAATGAACCCTATGCTAACACTACCCGCTCGCCCTTCAGCATGCAGCCGAAGCAGACAATCTGTCGCGTGCCGCCCTTCAGCTTGCGCGCCTGCATCATTGCGCCCAGCACCGTCTCGATGACCTCGCGGCCACCGCAGCGCGGACATTGGATCATGTCGGCCGGCTTGCTCGCCCGCTTGCCGCGGTTGTTGACCGGCTCGTCGGGCTTGGGGATGGGAGGAACGATGTGCAGCATTAGTCGCTCACGCGCGGGTCGTCGGCTTCCAGCACGTCGCTGTAGTCGCCGTCGTAGAAGCACCGCCCGTCACTCGGGCGCACGTCGGCGCGGGCGCACCACACTGCATGCCCCTTGCGCTCAACGATCACATGACCGACCCATCGAGCGCGTATTGCGATGCTCTCCGGGCTTAGTGCGCCCATGCCGTCCGCCGGGTAGCGCAGCGGGACATCGGTGAAAAAATCTGATTCGGTGGCGTGGCTGGTGGTGGTCATTGTGCTTCAATCCTAACATGCCGCCCTTCGCCGCCGCCGGCGTCCGTTCGGCTTTATCGCGCGCCAGTTCAGCGAGAGGCGAGCACTTGACGGCTTGCACTCAGTGCCTGCTCACCGGCGCAGCAATGGAAACTGCGGCTCGGAAAGAGCTTCAGGGCGAGAGTCGAGCACCGGGTGGCGCCAGCCAGCCATATGCAGCTCTCTCATCTTCTCATGCCAGCCGGCGAGATAGGATTGATTTAAGAACACATCCGCCCGCGAGATGCCTTTATTTGCGTCTCGCGCGCCGATGTCCATCCAAGCCCCACTCCAGCCACGTGCAAAATTATTGTCCCGAGTCGCTTCACCTCGGTAAGCTGCGGCCTGCGCAACATCCCAGGTTCCGGCTGCGAGGTGCTCGAACTCTTCGAAAGCGAGCCGCCGGCCAGCAAGGGCAGCCCGCTCTTTCATCCACTGCCGCACTATATTCAGCATGCCCCTCCTCTTTGCAGTCGATGACAGCCACAGCGCGGAAGCAATCAATGCGTACCAAACTGCGCACCTGAAAATATTTTTTAGAGAATTTCCACATAAAAATCAAGGTGTTAGGTGCGTACCAAAGAAACTTATCTGAGAAATTCGATTTGATGGGCAACCAAGCGATCTATACGGTACTCCACCGCTCTCGCGGGACCAATGAGACTACCATATGCAAAAGCTTGCCCGTATTATTTTGACCACCATGATTTCGTGCGCTCTCGTGGGCTGCGCCACAATGCCCGTCCAGCCCTGCAAGCCTGGCGATATCCCCCATGCCGCCAGCATGCGCAATTGCCGAACGCGTTAGCCGGAAAGTGGAGTGGCGCGCGCATACATGCCGCCGACCTCGCGCGCGGCCTGCTCGATGAGCTGCACGGCCAGGGCAAGGTTCCCCATCCGCTCGGCCTGCTCGAGCATGCGCTCCAACCCTCGCAGACGGTACGCCTGGTGGGCGATGCCGATGTCGTCTAGTTCGGCAACCAGCTTCACCCGGGTTTCATAGAACAGCGCGCGCAAGGCCGGGTTCAGCTTAGCGCCGGCCTTGCGCTCCGGGTGGTGCGCCTCAACGCACTGGCGGCTCACATCGATACCGAATTTTTCTTTGACCGAGGCGGCCACCTGCGAGGGCGCGGCAAAGCACGCGAGCTCAGTCAGGATATGCATTCTCACGGCGGTGGGCAAGCCTCGCATGACTCCTCCCTGTCAAGCCAGGTCAAGCAAGCCGACGCCGGCCAGCAGCACCGCAGTGCCATCCACATCGATGATATCGGCGGACTGCAGGTGTCCGCGCTGCTTCGCACAGACCCTGGCCAGCGCGCGCAGGGCGGCCAGTTCCTTGCGCTTCAGCTCGGTCACCTGGCGCCCGGCCTCGCTCTGCTGGATGCTTCGTTGCAGGCTCCAGCCATCATCCCCGCCGGCCTTGAGCTGGGCATCAAGCCGGCGCTTCTCCCTGCCCACGGCCAGCCGGCGCGCGTGGGCGGTGTGCCACAACAGCGCGGCGTTTGTCAGTTCTCGGTCGCTCATCTCATCTCCGTTTACGCGGCAACGCCGTTTATCGCGCCGTGGCGACGCGAAAAGACTATGCGGGTGTGGTTGGGCCTGCCGGGCAGCGAAAGCCGCTCAGCGGGCCGTTTGGCTTAGTCGGTCATCGTCCCGCCGCTCTTGAAGTGAGCTGCGCGCGCAATCGGGGTGAGGCCATCGAACTGTGCCCGGGTGATGCTTCCGGCGCGCGGCGCTGGGGACGGGGCGGGTGCTGGAGTGCCTGCGCTTGCAACGTCGCCAATGCGACCGCCCTCGCTCATGAACTTGGCACGGCTGGCCGGCGGCAGCGAATCGAACTGCGTGCGCGTGATGGTGCTGCCGGTGCCCCGCTGCTGGCCAGCCGCTGCGGCGGGCGCCGGTGCGCCAGGCTCGCGTTGGATCATCCCTTTTTTTTCGTAGCCGTCGACCAGCTGAGCGAACGCCTCGTTGAAGTCGGCGGGCTCGCCGTGGCGAGTCGGCGAGTACAGCTGAATGCCGTGCTTGTCGACGGCCACCAGCTTGCCGGCCTCAAGGCGGAACGAGTCGCCAAAGAATGAGGCAGCCATGTCCGAAGGTAGCTTGATGCCTTCCATCACGGGGCTGTTTTTGAAGTGCTCGCCCAGAGCTAAGCGCCAGGCAGCCGGTGCGTCGAACGCCTCTTCTCGGCCGTTCGAATGCACGTAGACAGGTTTGCCGTCCTTCACGACAGCGGAGCCGTCTTTGTTCAATTTCAATTTCATGATGTTGCCTTTCGATTAAATTTTGTTCGAAGTGGGAAAATCCCACCTCGCTCCGGGGATGCCTCCGGGCCGGCTGTTGGTCATGGGTATAGGTGGCAGGGGCTGCGCGGTGGTCCGGTGCTTTGTACGAACTCGCCCAAGTCAGCGCACCAGGTTTCGGCCGGCTGCTCGTCGTCGCGGTGGCGGTGGTAGTCGTCCTCCGCTTCCGGCACCACCCCCCCGCTGGGGGCTCGGATGTCCACCCCCAGCGGGGGAGCACCGGTGTGCGTCGGCTTGGCCGGCCTGTTGGTCGACCTGCTGAGTTTTGAGCAGGTCGATGCTGGCTATGGGGGTATCTCCAAATTTGGGGACACCTGCAGGGGGTGGTGAAATGCCACCCCCTTTGGAGATGCATCCACTTTTGGACACATCTTTGTGCGGACGCATTCCGTTCACACACGGCGCGGGGCTGGTGTTGGCAGGTGCTGAGGAGATGCGCGCAAAACTGCTCATATCGTCGGCGCCGGGCCGGTGGTCGCCGACTGCCTGAGGGGTGTCCTCAATTTTGTGGAGACCCCCTGGGGTATCGTAAATCTTGCCGACACCCCCTTGCGGTACTGAGGTGGCTAGGTCGGCGCCGGCCGCCGCCTGAGTCTCCTGAGCTTCAAGGAGATCGGCTGAGGACGCGCGGGCCTCCTGAAATCTCAGGGGGGTGTCGACTGGGGCGTTCGGCGCTGAGGTGTGCAAAGAATTTTGCGCACCCTGGGTTGGCTGGCGATCGGCAAAATTTGGATCGTGGAAATCGCCGAACCCTACACAGGATAGGGTTTGCGACGGCGCGCCGTCCGCGTCAGCATCAAACCCTATAGGCTTGCGGTTTGCGAACCCTATAGGCTTCTTCTCCGGTGCTGGGCGCGTCATGATCTCGACGAAGCTGGCTTTCGCTTTTCTCTTCGGCGCCGGCATGGCGATTCCCAGCACCTGAAGCAGCGGCAGGGGGTCAGCGCGGTGCGGCTCCAGGAGTGCCAGCAGCACGGCCATTTGCAAGCCGCTGTTGGTCTCCAGCGCAGCGAACGCCATATCGACCGCCTCCCGGCGCTGCGCGGCGTTGGGGCGTGCTGGCGTCGCTTGGCGGGCCAGTCCATACCGATGTGCCACCTTGAGCTGGAAATCAGCCTGTAGGGCTTGCAGCTTGGCCCGGTTGCCCATCAGGTCGCTTCCGACCATGCGGCCGTCGACCAGCGGCAGAATTAGAATGTGCGCGTGCGGCGCCGCCTCGTCGTTGTGTACTACCGCACTCAGCACCGGCGCGCCGATGGCGGCGGCGGCCCAGCGCACCGCGTCGGTGAAAAATGCGTCTTGGTCGACCGACGTATCGCTGGGTAGGCTGACGACAATCTCCAGCGCGCGCACTGCGTCCTTGCGGAGCGTGCCCAAGCCGGCGGCGGACATCAGCGCTTGAGCCTTGGCGACCACGCCAGCAGCATCGCCGGCGCCGGCCAATACGCGATTCAAAGGCGTGCGCCTCGGATCGATCGAGCAACCCGGGGTGCCTCCCATCTCTGCCAGGATCTCCCGGTGGTTGTGGCGCGCGGCGACGCCGACGACACCTTTGCCAGTCAGCTTCTGCATGCGGAGGAACTGCGCGCTCGCAGTCATCCGAGATCCAGCTTGCCCTGAGCGTCCGCCTGGCGACCGCCGAAGGCGTACCGAGCGATCCCGCAGTGGATAAGGCCGTCCGGACCTTCTACGCGCTCGCGGTGCGAGGTGATCAGAAAGCCGGCCTCCTCGAGCTCCTGCACCCGCGTGGCGATGCGGTAGAAACCGAGCCCGACGCCCTCTAACGTGTTCAGGCCACGGCCACCGAGGAACTGAAGAATGGCCAGCAGCGTTTCGCGCTGGCTGCGCCCGGTCGTATCGCGCAGGAATAATCCGGCCTGGCGCACTTCGCGGCGCAGCTTTGCGATATACTGGTTGCTGCACTTCAGTACTTTGATATTCCCACCTACGCCGCCCGCCAGCTTTGTAGGTCGAGCGCCTCCCTTACCGGAGGCGTTTTGTTTTTTGGGAGTCATGCTGCACCGCCTTCCGCGCGATAGCCGATCGGATCAGCCAGCCATCGGTGCACCTCGGCATTCGGGTACATGCTGCAGCGCTCGCTCAGCCGGACAGGCGCCGGCGCGCGGCCGGCGTTGACCAACTGGCGCCATTTCTCGCGGGATACCGGAATGATGTGTTGCAGCTGGAGCCAGCGGGACATGCCGACCAGCGGCAAGGATGTCGATACGGCGGCGCTCATTGCTGGCCACCGTTCAACAGGGCGACAATGGCCTCGGTCGGCCAAGCCAGGCGGCGATTAATTCGGACCGGCTGCAGCGGCCCGGTTCCTGTCCAGGCCCAACGATTCAACGTGAGGGGCTTCCGATTCAGTGCGGCGGCTGCCTGGGCAGTCGTCATTGTTTCTCGTACAGCAGTAGACGGGTTACTTGACATGGCGTGTGGCCTCTTGTGATGTTCAGTAACACCACTTCACAGCCGGGATTTTTTCCCGGCAAGAGGAAAATAAAAAAGCCAGCGCACCTTATGTACGCTGGCTTTCTTTAGATTTTCATACAGCGGGAAATTTTCCCGCTATTTATTTCCCGCCTTCCCGACTCACTTTCCCCGGTCTTTCGCATATGCTTTTCTGGTCCAATTCGCCCCCTGTAGCGCTTCCCTTAAAATATTCCCACCAGATAATTGCCCGTGCGGACCGAGTATCTTCTCTTTCGCCATAATTTCAGCCACTCTGTCAGCCATGTCTTTGATGCTCGACCGCGCCCCGGCACCGTTATCAGCTTCATCCAGTTGATCGGCTATATTTCGCGCGGCATCCTTCCAGCTTGCGGTGCTCGCACTCGTCGAATTGCTCGCCCCTACGGCTTCGCCGACGCATGCCACCGGCTGCACCACGGGCGGTAGAGGCTGAAACCCCTCGATCAACTGCGTGTCGCCGACGGTGCGCGCATAGGTCAAAGCAGCAATTCGGAAGACCTCCAACCGCGCGGCTATCTCGCGATCGCCATCCGCCCTTGCGCGCTCCTCCTCCTCGCTCGGTTCCGGCCTCGGCGCGGTAGCATCCATCACGGGATTGATTTTGTCCCAAATCGCGCGGCTGCGGATCTCATACTGCGCAAAATAGCTAAGCGCCTGGGCTGCGTCCAATTCGCGCAGCGTTGGCCTCAGGCTGCCAGGGTTAGCCAGGACTATGTTAGACAGCTCCAAGTCTGCTTGCGGGCTGTGCTCGCGCAGCCAATAGTGCGCGTCAGGGCAAAATCGTTGAAGATCATTAAGCGCGCTTATGCGTAGGCGTTGGTTTCTGTTCATCATCACCCCTTCAAGGTGGCTCTCTTCAGGAATCGGGGCACCAGCCAGGCGGTGAAGAGCCGCTTTTCGGGAGCTAACCTATGCTGGTGCTTTAAACTTTTGCTGGCGCTGGCGGGCGCGGCGCCGACTAAGCCGCTTGGCCGAACCGCCCAACGACCACCTTGCCGCCCTCGGCTATCTGCGCATCTACGAAGGTGGCCCAGAGTTGAAGAATCTTCCGGCGCTCATCCGCGTACTCAGCCCGGTTGTACACGCCTTTAATCCCTCGGATCTGGTGCGCCAGCGCTTTCTCGATAGCGTCCGACGACAGGCCCATCTCGTGCAAGTGGGTCGACGCGGTGCGGCGGAAATCATGGATGACGAAGTGCTGCAGGTCAGACTTCATCGCGCGCACGGCCTGGTTCAGCGTGGATTTAGCGATCGGCCGGTCCTCGTAGCCGCGCCGCATCGCGAACAGAAAGCGCTGGCTGTGCGACAGCGTCTGCAGCTCGCGGATCATCTCGACCGCCTGGGCGGATAGATACACCCAATGCTCGTTATCTTTCTTCATGCGCGCGGCCGGGATGCGCCACACGCCGGCGTCGAGGTCAAACTCGCTCCACTCGGCCTCAATCAGCTCGGACTTGCGCACCATGGTGATCACCAGCAGATGCAGCGCCAACTTATAGGCACGGCTCATGTTGGAGGCGTAGACGGCGCGCAGCAGGCGGCCAATCTCATCCGGCGCCAGCACGCGGGTGCGGCTCTGCTGCGTGGCAATAAAGCGAGCCACCAGCTGCTGAGCTGGGTTGACGGCTACGGCCTGCCGCGAGATCGCGTATTCGTACATGCGCTTCACCACGTTGCGGGTGAAGAGCGCCATTTGCGGCGCGCCGCGCCCCTTGACCTTGTCGCAGATGGCCAGCACGTGGCCGGCGTTGACGTCGGCCAGTGCCATATTCCCGATCGCCGGCAGGATGTCCTTGTCGAGGGCACGGCGGGTCACCGTTCGATATGAGTCGGACTTCCCCGCTATCTCCGACCCGAACCACTCGTCGGCGAAGGCGCGGACGGAGTCGAGCACCCTTGTCGCCCCCCTATCCTTCCTGGCCTCGACTATCGGCGAAATGCCATCCGAAACTGATTCCGCGTACTTTCTCGCCCGGTCGCGCGCATCCAACAGGCTGATCGCCGGATAGTCGCCGATCGTCACGAGCGGCTGCTGTTTGCCGTTCAGAGAGTAGCGGTAGCGCCAGATCTTGGCGCCGGACGTCATCACCTCCAGCGCCAAGCCGCCGCCATCCGCGACCAAGTAGCGCTTGTCCTTCGGCTTCATGGCCTTGATGCGCTTGTCGTTCAGTGGGATGGCTGCTTTAGGCATTTTGAGTACACAGATTTTTTCTATGGATGATTGTGTACTGAAGTGTGTACTTAAAAATGCTTGCTGTCAATTGGCATGGCTTGGCAAACTTTGTCGATAACCCTTTGATTTTCAACAAATTGTGCACTCGGAATTGGCGCATCCTGGCAATGCTGGGCAACTACTCATTTTCCGATACAGAAGCGGCTGAAGATCACGCCCAGCAAATCGTCCGACGAGAACGCGCCCGTGATGCTCGACAGCTGCACCTGCGCCAGCCGCAGCTCCTCCGCGAACAAATCCAGCGACTGATCGTTTTGCGCCGCGTGCTCGCCGGCCCGCTCCAGATGCGCGCCGGCGTTCTTCAGCGCGATCAGGTGCCGCTCGCGCGCGAGGTACAGCGACTCGCCTGTCTGCTGCCAGCCGGCGATGCGCAGCAGTTCCTTGCGCAGCAGGTCGATGCCGATGTTCTCGTGCGCCGACAGATATACGTGCGTCGCATCCGGCATCACATCCACGCTCGGCTTGTGGCCCGACAAATCGATCTTGTTCCAGATGCGCAGCACCGGCACGCCCGCCGGGAAGGCGGCAACGATGTTTTCATCCGCGCGCGACGGGCCATGGTCGGCGTCCAGCAAATGCAGAATCACGTCCGCCTTGCCGACCTCGCCCCAGGTGCGCTCGATGCCGATGCGCTCGACCACGTCCACCGTCTCGTCCGCATGCCGGATGCCGGCCGTGTCGATGATGTTGAGCGGGATGCCTTCGATCTGGATCGTTTCGGTGACCTTGTCGCGCGTGGTGCCGGCGATCGGCGTGACGATGGCGACGTCGGCACCGGCCAGCGCGTTGAGCAGCGACGATTTGCCGACGTTCGGCTGACCCACCAGCACCACGCTCAGCCCCTCGCGCAGCAGCGCGCCTTGCGCCGCCTGCTTGAACACCTGGTCCAGCGCGCTGACGATGCCGGCCAACTGCCCCCGCGCGTCCGATTTCTCCAGGAAGTCGATCTCCTCCTCGGGGAAATCCAACGTCGCCTCGACCAGCATGCGCAGCCCGGTCACGCCCTCGACCAATTTGTTGACCGTCTTGGAAAACACGCCCGACAGCGATTGCGACGCCGACTTGGCCGCCGCCTCGGTCGAGGCGTCGATCAGATCGGCCACCGCCTCCGCCTGCGCCAGGTCGAGCTTGTCGTTCAGATACGCGCGGCGCGTGAATTCGCCCGGCTCGGCCAGACGCAAGCCCAGCCCGGCGCCCGCTTCCAGCACGCGCGCCAGCAGCAGCTGCAGCACGATCGGTCCGCCGTGGCCTTGCAGCTCCAACACGTCCTCCCCGGTGTACGAGTTCGGCCCCTTGAACCAGATGGCGATGCCTTGGTCGATGATGGCGCCGTCGGCCTGCGTGAACGGAATGTAGGTGGCGTGGCGCGGCTTCAAGGCGGTGGCGCCGAACAGCGCGGCGATCAGCGGTTGCAAATTCTTGCCGGAGGCGCGTACGACACCGATGCCGCCGCGTCCCGGTGCGGTGGCGATGGCGGCGATGGGGGAGGAGTCGATATTCATGGGCTAATTGTAGAGGATATAAAAAAAGCCCGCGATCAACACGGGCTTCCTGGCAACACTAAGCGCTAAGGATTACGCCTTGGCGGGCTCCGGCGTCGCATACTTCTTGGTGATCACATACTGTTGACCGATCGACAGCACGTTGTTGACCACCCAGTACAGCACCAGGCCGGACGGGAAGAAGAAGAACATGACCGAGAACGCCAGCGGCATGAACAGCATGATCTTCGCTTGCATCGGGTCGGCCGGCGCCGGGTTCAGCTTGGTGGTGATGTACATCGAGATCGCGTACAGCACCGGCAGGATGAACCATGGGTCCGGCGCGGCCAGGTTGGTGATCCAGCCGATCCACGGCGCGCCGCGGATTTCCACCGACGCTTGCAGCACCCAGTACAGCGCGATGAAGACCGGCATCTGCACCAGGATCGGCAGGCAGCCGCCCAGCGGATTGATCTTCTCGGCCTTGTACAGTTCCATCGTGGCTTGGTTCATTTTGGCCGGGTCGCCTTTGTAGCGCTCACGGATGGCCTGCATCTTCGGCGTGACGAGCTTGACCTTGGCCATGCTCTTGTAACCGGCGGCCGACAGCGGGAAGAACAGCAGCTTGATCAGGATCGTGAAGACGATGATGGTCCAGCCCCAGTTGCCCAGCACCTGGTGGATATGCACCATGACCCAGAAGATCGGCTTGGCGATCACGGTCAGCATGCCGTAGTCCTTGACCAGTTCCAGGCCAGGGGTGACTTTTTCCAGCAGCTTTTCTTCCTGCGGACCGGAATACAGCTTGGCGGTGTTCGACACGGTGGCGCCCGGCGCCAGGGTACCCAGCGGCTGGATGGTGCCGATCGCGTACTGGTTGGTCGTCACTTTCTTGGTGAAGATGGTGCGCGGGGTCTTATCCTGCGGCACGAAGGCCGAGACGAAGAAGTGCTGCGAGATCGCGACCCAGCCGTTGTCGGCCTTGGTTGGATGCTCCTGGATCATGTCCTTGCCGGACTTGGCGGCGGACTCGGCGTCCTTCTCCAGCGTTTCGAACTTCAGCTTGTGGTACTTGTCGGCCGCCGTGTACAAGGTCGGGCCGGTGTAGCTGCTGTTGAAGAACGAGTCGCCGGCCGGCTTGTTGCCGTCGTGGACCAGCTGCAGGTAGAGCTCGGGCTTGACCGGCGCAGTGCCGACGTTGGTGACGTCGTGGCGCACGTCGATGACGTAATCGCCGCGCTTGAAGGTGAAGGTCTTGGTCAGCTTGACGCCGCCCTGCTCCGATTCCAGCACCAGTTGCACCTGGTTGGCGCCGTCGAGCGTGCGCGGACCTGGCTTGGCGACGAAGCCGGTGGTGTGGTTCGGCAGGCCGGGCGCGCCGATCAGGCCGGTCTGGCCCAGATAGGTCTTGCCGGTGGCGCTGTCGATGTCGAACAACACCTGGTTCTTGTGGGTGTCGACGCCGTCCTTGTAGTTGAGCAGCTCCAGGCGGCGGATGGTGCCGCCCAGGGTGTCGATGTCGACCTTGAACAGGTCGGTCGTTACGGTGATGCGCTCACTCTTGAACGGCGCGTCCGCGCCGGTCGCGGCGGTCGCGCCCGGCAATGCGGCGGCGCCGGCGGTCGCTTCGGCCGTGGCGGCGGTCGGCAGTTCCGATTTCTTCGCCTCGGGCGCCTTGGCGGTTTGGGCCGGAGCCGGGGCGAACATGGAAGGCTGGCCGGTCGAGACCATCCAGTTGTTCCATAGAACTACCAGCGACACGGCAAACACGATCCACAGGATGGTACGTTTATTGATATCCATTAGGGTATTTATCAGGAGTGGTTGCAACCGCAAGCGGTCGTTGAAGAGGAATTCTTGGCATCCGGCGCGTCCTTGGGAGGCACCGGATCGAAACCGCCGTCGTTGAACGGATGGCAGCGGCACACGCGTTTGGCGGCCAGCCAGCTGCCCTTGCCCGCCCCATGCACCTGCAACGCTTCCAGCGCATAGTTCGAGCAGCTCGGATAGAAGCGGCAACGCGGCCCCAACAGCGGACTAATGGTCAGCTGGTAGGCGCGCAGCAGGAAGCGGAGCAACTTGGTCATGACGGCGTAAGTGGAGGCGTGGCGGCCGAAGGCAAGGCCGCCAGCGGCGCCGATGCCACGGCGGGCGAAGCCGCCAGCGCGGCCTGCCGGCCGGACAACTTGGCCTGCGCGGCGAACAGGCGCGCCAATTCCACCCGCAGCGTCCGTTTGAGCGTCGCGGTGGTGGCGGGACCGTCCTTGCTGTTGACCGGCTTGGCCAGGCGCACCACGCAATCGATGGCGGGCAGGCCGGTCACGCGGAACAGCTCGCGGGTGACGCGCTTGATCGTGTTGCGCGTGACGGCCCGGGGCGCGAAGCGCTTGGCCACCACGACGCCCAGCCGCGCATGCGGCAATTCGTTCAGACGGGTGTAGAGCACGAAGTGCGCGCTTTTTTGCGTGGGGCGCAAACGAAAAACGGATGAAAATTCATCCGTTTTAACGATACGCCGAACGCGCGCGAAGTCGTGGGAACCTTCGCCTGTCGAGCCGCTTGAAATACAGCTTTCCACGCGATCAGCTAACAAGCAGGTGGCTTATACAGCCAGACGCTTGCGGCCTTTTGCGCGACGTGCGTTGAGCACATCACGGCCACCACGGGTAGCCATACGAGCGCGGAAGCCGTGGGTGCGTTTACGACGCACGACGGAAGGTTGGTAAGTACGTTTCATGTTGGTCTCGCTAAAAGCAGAAAAAAATACAAAATCGGGCCAGCGCCCGTCAATTTTTGGTGCCAATGACACTTCGCGCACCCATGCCAACGCTACCGGCACAGCTGGGTCCATCTCATCGCCCGCTAATCCACGCTTACTCCATATTGACGTTCAAGTGAATAAACACGGAATACGGGCGGGGAACCCTGAATTATCAGCATTTCGGCCCTGCTTGTCAACAACAGATCCCGTTTGGCGGCGATTCCGGCCCCACCGAAAGTATGAAAATAAGCGGCGTGCCTGTGGATAACTTTAGCGAGCGAGAGTAGAATAGCGCGTTACGTGTGGCGAACCCGAGGCGCAACAGCCCCGGTCCACACCCTCATCAGCAGTAGAGAATAGATAAGATTCATGGAAAATTTCTGGCAGACCTGCTCCGCACAGTTGGAGTTGGAACTGACGCCGCAACAATTTAGCGCGTGGATAAAACCGCTCATCCCACTCGATTACGAGGCGGGCAAGTTGCGTGTGGCCGCACCGAACCGCTTCAAGCTGGACTGGGTCAAGTCGCAGTTCGCCAGCCGCATCACGGCGCTGGCCAGCCAGTACTGGGAAGCGCCGACCGAAGTGCAGTTCGTGCTCGACCCGCGCCTGTCGATGCCGCGCAAGCCGGCCGCCGTGGTGCCCGCGCCGGACTACAACGACGGCAACCCGAACAACCACCCGCGCAATTCCGATCCGGTGCCGTCGGTGCCCGAGCTGCCGGCCTCGGCCGCGCCGCGCCGCGAGCAAAGCCGCATCAACACCGATCTGACCTTCGACAGCTTCGTGACCGGTAAGGCCAACCAGCTGGCGCGCGCCGCCGCCATCCAGGTCGCCAACAATCCGGGCGTGTCGTACAACCCGCTGTTCTTCTACGGCGGCGTGGGCCTGGGTAAGACCCACTTGATCCACGCCATCGGCAACCAGGTCATGGCCGACCAGCCGGGCGCCAAGATCCGCTACATCCACGCCGAGCAGTACGTGCGCGACGTCGTGACCGCCTACCAACGCAAGGGCTTCGACGACTTCAAGCATTACTATCACTCGCTCGACATGCTGCTGATCGATGATATTCAATTCTTCGGGGGCAAAAGCCGCACGCAGGAAGAATTCTTCTACGCGTTCGAAGCGCTGATCGCCGCCAAGAAACAGATCATCATCACCTCGGACACGTATCCGAAGGAAATCACCGGCATGGACGACCGCCTGATCTCGCGCTTCGACTCGGGCCTCACGGTCGCGATCGAACCGCCGGAGCTGGAAATGCGGGTCGCCATTCTGTTGAAGAAGGCCAAGCAGGAAGGCGTCACGTTCTCGGACGACGTCGCCTTCTTCGTCGCCAAGCACCTGCGCTCGAACGTGCGCGAGCTGGAAGGCGCGCTGCGCAAGATCCTGGCGTACTCGCGCTTCCACGGCAAGGACATCACGATCGACATCGTCAAGGAAGCGCTGAAGGATTTGCTGTCGGTACAGAACCGCCAGATCTCGGTGGAAAACATCCAGAAGACCGTGGCCGACTTCTTCAACATCAAGGTCGCCGACATGTACTCCAAGCGCCGTCCGGCCAACATCGCCCGGCCGCGCCAGATCGCCATGTACCTGGCCAAGGAACTGACGCAAAAGAGCCTGCCGGAGATCGGCGAACTGTTCGGCGGAAGGGATCACACGACGGTGCTGCACGCGGTCCGGAAGATCGCTTTGGACCGCACCAAGAACCCGGAATGCAACCACGAACTGCACGTGCTGGAACAAACACTGAAGGGCTAGCGGGACGCTAGTTTTGCCATTATGATTGGTTGAACTGCAGAGCTGCACATAAGTTAATCTTGAAATATCGTTAATCTTTACTACTGAGGATAATCTATGCAATTGGTCAAAACCACCCGAGATACCCTTCTCCGGCCACTGCAGATCGTGAGTGGTATTGTCGAGCGTCGGCACACTATGCCGATTCTGGCCAATATCCTCATCCGCAAAGACGGCGAGAACGTATCCTTCCTGTCGACCGACACCGAAGTCCAGATCACCACGAACGCCGCGATCGGTTCCGGCGCCGAAGTGACCGGCACCACCGTCGCCGCGCGCAAGCTGCTCGACATCCTGCGCGCGCTGCCGGAATCGGGCGACGTCACGATGACCCTGCTGAACAAGCGCCTGACCGTCCAAACGGGCAAATCGCGCTTCGCGCTGCAAACCCTGGCCGCCGAGGAATTCCCGACCGTCCAGCAAGCCGACAGCTACAGCGCCAGCGTCACCCTGCCGCAGAAAACCTTGAAGCACCTGTTCAACATGGTGCACTTCTCGATGGCGCAGCAGGACATCCGCTACTACCTGAACGGCCTGCTGCTGGTCCTGGACGGCAAGAACGTCATCGCCGTGGCCACCGACGGCCACCGCTTGGCGTTCTGCCAGGTCGAGACCGAGCAATCGTTCGAGCGCCAGGAAGTGATCATCCCGCGCAAGACCATCATCGAACTGCAGCGCCTGCTGGAAGAAAACGACGAGACCGTTCAACTGGACATCGCCGCCAACCAGGTCAAGCTCACCTTCGCCGACATCGAACTGATCTCGAAGCTGGTCGAGGGCAAGTTCCCCGACTACACGCGCGTGATCCCGAAGGGCTACAAGAACGAATTCACGATCGGCCGCGACGAGCTGCTGCGTTCGCTGCAACGCGCCGCCATCATGACGAGTGACAAGTTCAAGGGCGTGCGCTGCATCATCACGCCGGGCAGCATGAAGATCAGCTCGACCAATGCCGACCAGGAAGAAGCGGTCGAGGAACTGGAGATCGACTACGGCGGCGACAGCGTCGACATCGGTTTCAACGTCACCTATTTGCTCGACGTGCTCAACAACCTCAAGTGCGACCAGATCAACGTCGCCCTGGGCGATTCGAACTCGTCGGCGTTGATCTCGATCCCGGATAACACCGATTTCAAATATGTCGTTATGCCGATGCGGATCTAAGAGGTGGCGGATTACGCCTTCGGCTAATCCGCCCTACGTGTTTCCGGACAACGCCGCCGCCGCAAGCCCCAGATATATCAAAAGGCCTGCGGCGGCAACTACACCCGGAATCGGATCGGTACGGCTCGCGGCAAACACCGCAACCGAACCACCCGGAACATGATCGGTACGGCTTGCGGCGGATGCCGCGGCCAAACGACCATGGATCCACGTAGGGCGGATTAGCGCGAAGCGCGTAATCCGCCAAACCAGCAGGCCCCAATCAACACCAGCAACAGATAAACAGAGAAAGCAGTCCATGTCCGCCATCCCAGCAGAGAATCCAGCCCCAGTGGTACCGACCGAAGAATACGGCGCAGCATCGATCCAGATCCTCGAAGGTCTGGAAGCAGTACGCAAACGTCCCGGCATGTACATCGGCGACACCTCGGACGGCACGGGCCTGCACCACCTGGTGTTCGAAGTGCTGGACAACTCGATCGACGAATCGCTGGCCGGGCACTGCACCGAAATCCACGTCACCATCCACTCCGACAACTCGATCTCGATCACCGACAACGGCCGCGGCGTGCCGACCGGCCTGAAGATGGACGACAAGCACGATCCGAAGCGCTCCGCCGCCGAGATCGTCATGACCGAACTGCACGCCGGCGGCAAGTTCGACCAGAACTCGTACAAGGTCTCCGGCGGCCTGCACGGCGTCGGCGTCTCCTGCGTCAACGCCCTGTCGAAAACGCTCAAGTTGACCATCCGCCGCGACGGCAAGGTCCACTTCATGGAATTCGCCCGCGGCGTGCCGGTCAACCGCGAACTGGAAATGAAGGACGGCTTCGCCGTCTCCCCGATCAAGGTCATCGGCGAAACCGACAAGCGCGGCACCGACGTCCACTTCTGGGCCGACGAAACCATCTTCGGCAACGTCGAATTCCACTACGAAATCCTGGCCAAGCGCATCCGCGAACTGTCGTTCCTGAATAACGGCGTCAACATCAAGCTGACCGACCAGCGCAACGGCAAGGAAGAAATCTTCGCCTTCGAAGGCGGCACGCGCGGCTTCGTCGAATACATCAACAAAGCCAAGACGGTGCTGCACCCGACCGTGTTCCAGGCCACCGGCGAACGCATGTCGGACCAGAACACCAACATCTCGGTCGACGTCTCGATGCAATGGAACGACGCCTACAACGAACAGGTGCTGTGCTTCACCAACAACATCCCGCAGCGCGACGGCGGCACCCACCTGACCGGCCTGCGCGCCGCGATGACCCGCGTCATCAACAAATACATCGACGAGCAGGAATTCGCCAAGAAAGCCAAGGTTGAAATCTCCGGCGACGACATGCGCGAAGGCCTGACCTGCGTGCTGTCGGTCAAGGTGCCCGAGCCGAAATTCTCGTCGCAGACCAAGGACAAGCTGGTGTCGTCGGAAGTGCGCGGCCCGGTCGAAGAGATCGTCGCCAAGACCCTGGCCGACTACCTGCAGGAAAAACCGAACGACGCCAAAATCATCTGCGGCAAGATCGTCGAAGCGGCGCGCGCGCGCGAAGCGGCCCGCAAGGCCCGCGACCTGACCCGCCGCAAAGGCATCATGGACGGCCTGGGCCTGTCGGCCAAGCTGGCCGACTGCCAGGAAAAAGACCCGGCCCTGTGCGAACTGTACATCGTCGAGGGTGACTCCGCAGGCGGCTCCGCCAAGCAGGGCCGCGACCGCAAGTTCCAGGCCATTCTGCCGCTGCGCGGTAAGGTGTTGAACGTGGAAAAGGCGCGCTTCGAGAAGATGCTGTCGTCGGAGCAGATCACCACCTTGATCGCCACGCTCGGCACCTCGATCGGCCCGGACGAATTCAACGTCGAAAAGCTGCGCTACCACCGCATCATCATCATGACCGATGCGGACGTCGACGGCGCCCACATCCGCACACTGCTGCTGACCCTGTTCTACCGCCAAATGCCGCAACTGGTCGAGCGCGGCCACATCTACATCGCGCAACCGCCGCTGTACAAGGTCAAGGCCGGCCGCGACGAGCGTTATCTGAAGGATGACGCCGAGGAAGCGACCTACATGATGAACGTCGCGCTCAACACCGCCGTGCTGACGCCGCGCGAAGGCGCCGACCCGATCGTCGGCGAGCCGCTGGCCGAGCTGGTGCGCCAGTTCAACCTGGCCAACGTCATCATGACGCGTCTGACGCGCGTGATCGACCGCGCCGCGCTGACCGCCATCATGACCGGCGTGACCCTGGATCTGAGCACGCAGGAGCTGGCGGAGACGTCGGCTGCGGCGCTGTCGAAGGAGATCAACGATATCGCCGTCAAGGTCACGGTGATTTCGGACGAGCTGTCGGAGAAGCACGCGCTGCGCATCGAGCGTATGCATCACGGTAACGTGAAGGTCAGCTCGATCGACGCCGACTTCGTGCAAGGCGCCGACTACAACGTGCTGGCCAGCGCCGCGGCTACGTTCAAGGGCTTGATCGGCGAAGGCGCGGTCGTCAGCCGTGGCGAAGGCGAGCGGACCAAGGAATCGGCCGTGGTCGACTTCCACCACGCGATGCAGTGGCTGCGCGACGAGGCGGAACGGGTGGTGTCGAAGCAGCGCTACAAAGGGCTGGGTGAGATGAATCCGGATCAGCTGTGGGAGACCACCATGGACCCGACCGTGCGGCGCTTGCTGAAGGTGCAGATCGAGGACGCGATTGCTGCGGATCAGATCTTCACTACGCTGATGGGGGATGATGTGGAGCCGCGTCGGGCGTTTATTGAGAATAATGCGCTGCGGGCGGGGAATATCGACGTGTAAGTCTTGCTGACACCGTTAAAGCAGCGATTTATTGCGTTTGCAGAAATGAGTACATGGATTCAAGCCCCTAGAGCTAGCACCTCTAGGCTATTCTCTAGGGGTATAGCTTAAATTCGCTTTCTTCATAATATTGTTCTCGGCGAATTACAGTCGGGTCCAGCGCGTAGCCGCGCAAGAGCCAACGCGCACTCCCTCCCACTTCGTGATCGACGACCGTTCTACCATGTAAAGCCTGACGATTGTTTACCCAAAGGACGTCGCCAGGATTTATCACTACCCGGCGGGCACGGCTAACACAGGCCTCCTCAAATCTGTTTTTTGCTGCCGCAGCTGGACTTCTTTCCGCAATCACATCATTGCTCACCGATTGATCATCTGTAGCATCGCCCGCCACAGTAACTGATGAATGACTGTAACGCACCCAAACTTGACCGCCGCTGCGAGCCTCAAGTACATTTGCACCATCCGCGTAATGCTCGTCGCCGAAAACATGTTTTGTTCCTCGAGCAAAAGTCCGTTGACAACCGATCAGAAACTGAGGCTTGGACAATTGCGCAATATCATCGGCGGTAAGGTCGGACATGAGTTCGTGAAGCAACATTAGCGTGGTCGAAACAGAATCCGCATTTTTCAACCCCATCAAGCAAACCACATCGGGTGAAGGTGCGATTCTTGTGGACGTTGGGTCTACCCCTCCAGGAAAAGGAAAGCTAGCGGCGTCGGTATGCCCGCGCATTGCTTTTGTGGAATTTTTTGACACCGCGCCCCCACCCTCCAGCGCCACAAGATTAACAAATAATTCGCCTTCATTCTCCGAACCATAGGAAATCATCCTCTTTGCGAAGAACCCTCCGAGCGAAATCGCGACTAGGCGGGCAGCGACAGTCGAGCGGCAATCGGGAATGGGATAGAAGCCGTTAGGCGTCTCGGGCAACCCTTCTACGCTAAAGACCCCTTTAAGATGCACGTAGGTCAACTTTTCCAACTCTTTACATAGATCTAAGGGGGAATGCCCAGCTTCGAGAAGTCTGCGAGTTATAATTTCTACAAGTGTCGCCTGCAATTCCACAGGCTGACCAAAGTCAACAGCGCGCCCTCCTCCTAGGAATTCGTCTACTGTTCCCAACAGGGCGAGGCGGAGTGCGATTTGAGCGCTCATATAAACCTATGTCAAAGTAAATTTTCTTGATACAGTGATGATACGGAGATATACTAGCCGGCTATCGGAGAGTCAAAGATGTCCAAAAATGCAACAATCAAAGCAGGAAACGGGTTCAGATCGAACACTTTACCTCACCGAGACCTGCACCTGACATCACCTACTCTTGCTTCAGGCATGGATCTACCGTGGCTGAAAGGCTCTGCAAAAGGTTTGTTAAGCAAGACAAAAGCCTCTCTATCAATCGAAAATCGAACTGTTTCAATCAGTGTTGAGATTCCTATTGACCTACAATCCGAGTTATTAGAAGCTTTTTCCGAAAAGCTAAAGATCGATTTTATCAAAAATTTACTTCATGTAGCGGCTCTACCCTCCAATTTTCGCACTCCTTTTCTCAAAAAAAAGATGGAGAGAGAAGATTTTGGGTACGGCACTCGATCACAGCGAGTTTATTTAACATCTGACTTTTGCTCAGATATCTCTGCACTGCATATTCCATATCAAGCCGCGATTAGTCAACGTTCGAGCAGTAAAGCAACACAGTTGAGCATTGGCCTAACAACTTCAATAGAACTATATCAACTAATCGAAGGCCGCGCAAACTCACGAAATGAGAGCGTCAATAAAATTGCGAGCGAACTATTCTCATGTGGTCTCGATGAATTGAATTCTCGTTTACATGACGAGGATGATGAACACGTGTTTGCTGATTTTGAAAATTTCAATAATAACCTGCAAAATCCCACTACGCGGCGATGGATGCTGAGAATCGACCGTCGACTTTATAATAGAACCAGTCTTCTCGCACAAGAATTTGGAAAATCGTTGGCCCAAATTGCGCTACTTTGTATTGCTCACTCGCTTGGTGGTTCCGGGTACCGAGATAAGCCAAAAAAATATTTCACTCATTTACATGCCGAGTGACGGTTATCAAAATGTCATCAATCGGGAAGAGGTAGCGAAAATACGCTGCGCACCAACGATGTGTCGCTGGAATTGCATATGCAGTCCCAGCGAAGGTTAGAGCCAAATAACCGCTAACCATATTCAATTGAGGCGCTGCGGCACTACAAATTTTTCCAGATAACCAAAATTTACTACCCAATTGCGCTTAATAGATCGTCAGGTGTCTCTTTTTGCCCTCTGCGCGGCAACTCTAGCGCCCAACGCAACATATCTCCCAGAATTGGGTAAATATCATTGTGCTTTGCACCAAATCGCATCCATCCTGTAGAAGCGTCGTATCTGCCAATATCCCGATTCGAGCCGTCATTATCAGGCGGCAGGTACTCTACAAGACTATCAATTCCTGCGTCTCGGCGCTCTTCTTCGGTCATCTGATAATATTGCCAAACCTTATTATTATGCGAAAAATCAAAATTCGCCAACCCTATCAGTAATTTTTCGAGGTGCGTATCCGCCAGCGCACTACGTCTTTTTCCAAAAGCAAAGTCAAATGCGAGTTTTGCTACAGCTTTTACAACCACGGGTTGAGCTATAACAGTTTTCATTTTCGCACCCGGCTTACCAAATCCAGGAATGCTTTTAATCGCCTGCCATACTCGGCTAGCGACATCTACCTTTGGATCTACCAAGCTTGGCGTGGCGCCGCTAATATTTGTTTTATTCAGGAAGAGTAGCGCGTTCACTGCGACGATATCTTTATAGCTCCAAACGCCACTATCCTGATGCCAATCGGTAGAATCCTTATCCTGGATATCATCCCATTCTAGAATATCATCAATCAGTACTTCTTTAATAAACCTGTTGACCGGATTTGAAGTGTCGAACTTCAGAGCCAAGCTTCTCTCCACCTTCTTCGCCAAATTATTTAAGTCGTGGAAGAGCTGGCGCTCCTGATCGACGTCTAAGCCTAAATGAACTTCGACCATCACTGTCGAAAAGCCGGAGGCAACCTCTAAGCATTCATGCCAAGCTTGGAGTACAGGAGGCGCGACATCTTGCCCACCCGCAGAAACAAATAGGCTCCCCTTTTTCGGATATTTATGGTACATCCGAATATCGTCTAGGAATTTAAAAACCAACTCCATTGCCTTACGTCTGTGCTGTCCGTCCACAACCCATAGGATGTCGCGCTGCGATAGCATTACCCTGAAGCAAGCCGTCTCTTCCTCTTTAGTTATCATTCGACTACCGGCAATATTTGCTCCGTCAGGATTGCAATTTCGAATGTTGACTACCAAGGGTTGCAGAGCCAAGTATGGCTGAGGGCCAAGATGTTGTTGAAGATCCACTAACGCTGGTAACTCCGGCTGCTTTGCAAGCTGACGACGTTTCATCGCCGATGAAACCAAACCTTTTAATATGTAAACCGCAAGCTTGAATGCATGCTCCTCATTCAATGGCCGCTGAGCAACCGGGCTCCCGTTTGAGGCGCGTTCATTCGCAACTTGAGATATAGAAAAAAAATCTCTCATCGGAATGGACATCAAAAAAGACCGATTACCTAGATTATGGCCGATGAAAACTTTGAACGGGCGGGCTGACGTATCGCCGTCTTCCATCAATTCATCTAAGGTTCCGATGGGGGTCGGCAATCCATTTACGGCATCGTACATTTTTTCTCCCGACAGGTAACAACGGCCGCCAGAACTGGTCAGCTATACGTTAAAGCAGACTCTACATTAAAAAAATCAACTTAGCAACACCCAGGATACTATCTTTTAAACTCAGACGAGGGTTTATGCGCCCCCAGGCCTCATGTTTATCGATCCCTGGATCAGTTTATGTCGGAATAAAAGATAGCTGACTATTTGATAGATAACTATTTGATAGCATATTTAGCAGCTCCCTCAACCTTTCACCTGTCAAATGGGGTGGTGCTGCGCTCGGCACAGATCACTTAAGGCATCGGGTAGATAGTCTTGGATCGATCTGGTGCCTCGCTCATACTCTGCGCCAGCCAGTGAAGGAATTAAAACTGATCGAGAGTTGATCTAGGTGCGGCTGAGTAAGGCTTTCGGCCTAACCAAACTTTAGGCGTGCTGAATGACTTCACATCGCACACGCTACTGTTATACCTCTTGCAGCACTTGGTAAGGCTTGAATACTCCGCGATAAAGTCGGCTACCTTCCCACTGGCAACCTTGACAATATTTTGTTTCCATTGAGGGCTTAGTCAAATTGCGCCATTGTTGGCGGTCTTGATAATTGCGCTAACCTCATCCACTCCAATTGAGGGCAAATTCGCCAAGTCGATCGTGTATTTTACTGAAACCACGCCGGCTGGTAGGGAAAAGTCTTCGGAGAATCGAGGAAAGTCGTCATCCACAGCGTAGACATCCGCACTTCGTACAAAGAAACGTAGAAGCTCGCCAGAGTTTCTTACTTCTTCGGACCAGCCCATGTTCGCTATCTTTGTCATGAAAAGGTCTAGGGCAGCAGCATCTTTTCGAAGAAGATCTACAATGGCGTCCACTTGTCCAGCCAGAGAATCGTTGCCGCCTATGCTCTCCTCCAACTGAACAGACACAAATAGCAATTGGCATCCGACAGGGACGCATAGCTGGTCAAGTCGAGATATTTCATGTTCCGGACGACTCTTGCGTGTGGTTTTCACCTCAATATGAAGTCGATCGCCGACAAAGTCGTGACGCTCGTACTCCGGACCACTCCATTGGTCGACTGCGGCCGATCCGAGTATCGGGATCATCAGCGAACGAAGTACCATCAACTCACCGAAAAGGCCAACTTGGACAATCTTGTCCATGGCTTGCCGAGCTGGCTTCCAAGCTGACTGCCATGAGCGAATAATTGCAGCCACGGCCTTCCAGGGGTCGCGCGATTGGCACACAATGGCATCAATAATTTCATTGCAAAACGGCGTGAAGACCTGCTCATGTGATGGCGGTGCTGAAAGATCCAAGACGCCACCCGTTTCAAGACGACGGTGCCGCACCTTAAGCCCGTTGAGGTCTGCTGGGGGTGCTACTGCTGGTCCCTGAGCTATTGGTATAAGCAGGTGAAGCAAGCCGGCTTGGTCCATCGCAGAGGATAAAGCGGTTTCGTTGCCATCAATGAAAATAGGAATAACAGCGAGAGCATCCTCGCTTTGTGGCCGAAGGGCTCTTAATTGTGACCAATTTGAGGAAGTAATACCATTATCCATTGGACACCATGCTATTTACGACCCAAGTTGTTCCCGCATCGGAGGTCTGCGGTAGGCTCAATGCCAATGCAATAACCGGTTCGCTGCTAGAAATGCCAAGGTATTCAGGGTCTAGCGGATAGATCAAGAGAAGTCCCTGCGTAGACGGTCGCGCTGCGCGCATCGCCTCAGCGTCATATGCACCGCTTTGCCGTTTATAGGCGTCTGCGCCTCGTGCCAGGTCGACGCCCTCATGCGCGGGATCGGTCAATATGCCAATACTTTCACTGCTGATGCGTTTGCGTCGAACAAGCCCGATATCTCGTCCTCCCAAGGAAATCGATCTGCCTTCCGCCGGGGACGCTATGAACACTGCCCAATCCGTCAGTTCACCAACAACTGATCGTTCCAAAATCCAGTCGGCCAGTAGGTCATTGCGAAAGACTACGATGTCCTCGTGGATTTGATAACTTCTTAAGAATGCTGCAATGGTTTCTGGAGGTACGTCTCGCGCCAGTATTCCCCCCTGGCATTTTGTTAAGGGAACGAGATTCTCTATCAGTAGATTGGTCAGAGAAAAGTTCGCGCTCAGCTTTACAGGGTCGGACAAAGGCAATAGCACCGTCTGAGGGTGTTCGCCCGACCAGGAGTCTTGCCGCGACAGCGAGGTTATAGATTTGTTGCGTGCTGTTAGCAGAAGATCGCTATGGGCTCGTAGTCGGATCGCCATCTGATCTGGCCTACGTCCGGCACGAGCCAGCGCAACAATCGAATCACGTAGCGACTGCTCGACTAGCGCCAGCTCAGAGAACCATCGTGCTATACCGTCAGTCGTCCATATCCGAATGAGGTCCTCGTAGCCGCGACGGAACCCATACCAACGAGCCATCTGGAGTAATGTGTCACACATAGAAGCCGTGCGCAGAAAATATGAAATAGTCAGCCCCTCAAGGGTCAAACCTCTAGAAAGTCTGTTGCCTCCAACGGCAACAATATGACGCCCGGGCTTCTGGTCGTATTCCAGGTTTTCCCCAGTAACACTGTTGAGCTCAAGGACTACTATCTCTTTCAAGACACCGATAGCAGCGCTGAGGACGGTTTCGTCGTCAGGAGGAGCATCAATACCAGTCTTCATGTTGTGCCAGACTGGGCCAAAAACTATTTCCAGTCTCTGCCCTTGCCGGTCAGCCTCGCGCCACAGGTCAAGCTGATCACGGATCGCATCTGCAATACGACTTTGGTCAACAGTCCGATGACTCACATGCACAAGCATCGTATGAGGTCGACCTATGAGTCCCCGCAAAATCCGGACACCTCCAGCTAAGCAGAAAGCAGCGACAGCGTCCGCTAACGAGTTTGGCAATGTGTCAGTCGCCTGCTCCAGGACAATCTCAGTCTTCCTGCGTCTGCGCGCCCCTCGCAACGCCTTCACCTCTTCCGCCGCCACCGTCCGCAGAACGTCACGCCCATGAGCTGATACGCCGAACAACTCCTCAGTACCGGTGTACCCTTCGGGGCGGGGTAGCTGAATGACGAAATCCTTGGGAAAAAGGTCGTCACCCACGTGCCGATCCACAGCCTCCGGGTTGATTAAGATGTTGGCAAAGGGTGTTGCGGTATATGCAATATAAGCCGCTTTCTTTATTCGCGTTAAAATGGAACGGATAAGAGCGTTCGTCCGAGATGGCGCGAGATTCTCATCCTCATCCTCCTCGTCGGCGATCATTGCATCAGGTAGCCTATTGCCTTTGGTGTTGATAGAGGCCTGATCTGCTTCGTCATCAACAATCAACACCGGCAAGTTATTTAAAAACTGCTCTGATGATTGCAGCCAGCGGTCAACCTTCTCAAGAACCGGCACATTCTTTTTTATAACTGCAAGGAATAGCCCTTTTGACTGAAGAACGTTTGGGTCCGGCATTTGAAAATCTTCAAAGGGCGTCGTCAGCGTAAGCCATGTCCTGCAACCGTCTAAGCCCTGTCGCCCGTTATGCTGATTGCCGATCAGCTCCTGTTCTAGTCGGTTCTGAGTCTGATTCCGCAACGAATCATGAATGCCAGACAGAACGATCACCATTCGATACCCGGCATCTACCGCGCGTGCGGCAACAGCAGTGTAGTTCGCAGTCTTACCGCTCTGCACGTAGCCGACGACAAGTCCCCGTCCCTGGAACGGTGCGCTGGTTTTCGGATCAGGTAGGTGCTTCAGAACGCGATATGATTCCGCTGACACCGAGTCGACCTGCGGCTGTTCCCACTTAGGATCCGAGCTCAGCAGTTCCTCAAGTTGTTTCCAGTAACACCACGACTCAGTAGATAGACGGTCCGTCCAATTGGATTGCTGTGGTACCGAACCGATAATCCGAACTGTGCCCATTAGGAATCTCTTCCAGTCATCAATTGCTTTTGGATTTCCACCTCATCAAGCCCAGCTAAGAAGGCAGCCAGATGTGCGAGTGCCTGCGGATCGGACTGAACAACTTTCACCAGTGCCGATAGGCTTGGGCTGATTTCACTCACTTGAATGTCGACAGCGCCGGTTAATCCTTTTGTCACTTTCCACATAAACTTGTCAGTCTTGACCTCCTTCACACCAATACGCGGAACAGGGATTAGCACTGCAGTTGACGTACCGGCTGGTGGAAGGCCAGCCGTTGACGTCGACCCAGTACTATTTCTTACGCCGTTTCCCGAATTTCCAGATACTGGGATATTTGCAGGCAATGTACCAACTGGCTGCCGCGGCTTACGATACTTTTTTTGACTATCTTTACGCGCCACACTAGCAAGCGTTTTGACTTCAGTTTGCAGCTGCATTGGAAGCTGGACGATTTGTTTACTAATATTGATTTTGAGTGCATCGTCAAGCACTTTGTCAAAATTGACTACTACACGCGCGAGCTTGGTCTTTTCATCATTCGTTTCCCACATCTGATGCCATCCGCCCCACTTAATCAGGCGATCATGGCGATAAATGAAAAGACCCTGAGTTTCATTTCTTTTGCCGTGGAGACCGATAAGGTCGAGGGCACGTCGAGCCTGGTCGGCCCCACCATCTTTATGGTGGAAGGCGATCTCGTCCTCACTGGGCAGTAAAAACGCCTGTACAAAAACTTTTCCGTCATCATTTTCCGTGGGAATGCGGATTGTTTTAGCGTCATATGCCGAGGTCAGCGGATGGCCTACAGGGTTGTTTGGTTCAACAGGAATGCCGTTGATGGTGATCGTCACCTTTTTTCGACCTGCCGCTTTAGCTTCGAGAAACCGGTGGAATACCAACGCCAGATGTCGCTCCAGAAGCATGATTTCTGACGAATAGGGGTCAAGCCCTCGGCTGGTAGGCATCGCCTGCGGCGGGCGCATATCCTTCCAGAGAACTGCTGTCCCATGATTGCCCAGGGCTGCAGCCTCCTGCTCCCAAGGTGCTAGAGAGTCCGACTTGGCGATCCAGCCCTCCATGTCGTCAACGTCCCAGGTGAGGTGGTTAGCCTCGGCGCCGTCGCACTTGGTCACGACTGTAAAAACCTTTGCCTGAGACCAAGACGCCCCTTTCAAACCATAGCCATACTTTCCGAGGCTATTACCTTCGTACTCGGAACTACTGCCAATTCGCATTGCCTCGGCGAGCGTAGAGGGATTCATGCCACAACCGTTGTCAGAAATGCTCATCCATCTACCATGCCCGCCATCGGGCCGGCCAAAGGTGATAGCGATATCGGTGGCGTCGGCGCTGATAGAATTGTCCACCAAATCAGCCACAGCAGACGGCATGCTGTGGCCTACTGACGCCAGAATTCTCACTAAGCGCGAAGGATTCGGCGGGAGTCGAACTCCGTTTTGCACCGCCTCGGCAGAGGCTCGTACCTCTCGTAGTTTCTTTTGGGCACCCGTAAAAAGATCCGGCCTCGCGTTACTGAGGGTCCGCCAAGTACGCGCGCCTTCGTCGTCATGAAGGGCTATCATGCCCGACGTGGTTAGTCTGCTGCTTTCGCCATCGGCGAGTATTGCCTTAGTTACCTCATGATCTACAGGAAATACAGCCCACGAACCTATCGCAGGACGTGAACCCGCCTCAATCTCCATTGCAAACAAACAACCTGGCGCAACAAAGTGATAGCACTTGTCGTTGGGGCAATTTCCCTCCATTCGCCAATTTTTTTCTTGTCGCTTCAGCCACTGACGCGTTTCGCCAACCCCGCTATCCGTGTCATACCGGAGGGTCATCTCAATTGCATCGGCATCTTTTGCCGCCGGGAACACCCGGTCCACCACATCCCAGTCAAAGTTGACGGCACGCTGCTTGGAGCCTTCTTTCCCCTGCTTGCGATATTCGTGAAACATGCCCAGTTCACTGTGGGTGAGGACTCGTAGTATCAAGAAACGCATAACTCTTCGCCATTCCTTCCTGTCGTAGTGACCAACGTTTTCTTATCTAATCCAAGCAGTTCTCTGCGAATGTCACGTAGCGGCTGGCAACCGATCATCGATCGTATTGACATCGCTATGGCATAGGCAACAAGCGGCGGTACAGCATTACCAATCTGCTTGAATGCCGGATTCATGCTTCCACGAAATGCGAAACCGTCAGGAAACGATTGTAACCGTGCAGCTTCACGCACTGAGATAGTTCTTGCTTGCTCGCCATCAAAGTGAATGTGGCTATATGAGTCCTTGCCAAGATGAGCGAGAAGGGTACGCACTGGCTTGTCGCGATATAGCTTCCACCATTTATTGGGGAACTTACTTGGATCATAGGGAAGTGTCCATGACTTGATGAACTCCTGCATCTGAGCAGAGTCCAGTGATTTACCTCCACCAGATCGCCAATGTTTATTCATCAATTGCTGCCGCTTTTCCTCGACAAATCTCCAGACCTCCGGGTACTGCCAACCTTCCTCCATCAACTGGAATATTTTGTAGTCGCGCGGAAGATATCGGATGACGTGGCCTGCTGTGTAATCCTCCGTGCCGAAGCTTGGCCATTGCCGCATTAGTCGTGACCATGCGGTAGTCGGCGTAACGGACGTGTAACGTACAGGTTCTGCTGGATCTTTCCGGCCACGTGAAATTTGACCGTGCTTCAGTAAATCAAGTGCGAAAATTGGCGGTAGATCAGCAAATGCTTCGCTTGCTGTGGTGGCTTGGGGCAAACTGTCTTCAGCGGACGGATCATTGATCCAGCAATGGCTGTGTTCCGCGCGCAGCCCTTTCATTACGGACTGAGGGATTAACTTCCGCGCTGTCGCCCTTGTCCCCTCATAGCCGGACGGAAGTACAGAGAAGTGAGTTGGGGACGGAAAGAGGACGTCCTGATCAAGATCTTTGTGGACGCCAATCAAAAACATCCGTTCCCGAGTTTGGGGAACGCCAAACCACGAAGCGTTGAGGAGAGTGTAGCGGACTACATACCCTTCCTTTTGAAGGTGTTCGGCAACAGTCTCAGCAACATTCTTGCCTCCGTGATTCAAGATGTCTGGTACATTCTCCATGAGCAGCGCCAGCGGCTTGGTTTCACGGACGTAGTGCAAATAGCGCTGCCACAAGTTTACACGGCCATCCATCAAGAACGCGATATCGGCATCATCTTCTTCGCGGCGATGCGCTTCAGCGCGGAGCTTGGCACGCCCTACACGAGCGAAGGCTTGGCAGGGCGGCCCGCCTACGAGGACATCCACCTGTTCGTCCACAGCACCGCCGATTCCTAAATCACGGAATATCGACGAAGGATCTTCTTTTGTTATGTCGCGCGCTTTAAAATGCGCCTCTCGGTTGACACCATGACTTACCCCCGCAAAGTTAGCTCCATGTGACTCAGCGGCCCGAGGATCGAACTCGACCGATGCAACCAGTTCGAATCCGGCGGTGGCAAATCCAAGGGATATTCCGCCACATCCTGCGAAAAGATCCATGAATCTCGGCGGATTGCCAGCGTTCAACCGAGCGATCTTTCGCCGTATAATTTTAGACCCAGCCATTGTGCTGCCCTATGCTGGTGACCCTTACGATGCACTCTGTACGAGTACTATCTAATAGAATTGTGCTGCTCATATATCTTCCTCGTTGCCTTCTCGCGCCTGCGACCTGATCCACCTACGATCTCGAATTCGGAGAAGCGCTACGCCCCCGCCCCTGAAGGTGGGGATCTTCGCAGCGACGAGCTTGTCATAATCTCTTGGGAGCCTACTACCTGCGTGCCGCGGTGAAGCTTCTCGCACCCGCTGACATTTGTGAGCATGGTGCAGCCTTCTTCATCGAACCGCCACACAATAGTATAGAATTTTCAAGAGGGCAATGGCAAACAGTTGTGCTGTGAGGAATCAACCGATAGGGTAGCAGGATGTTTGGCGGGAAAGCTCACCAATACTCACTTTGATAGTCCTAGCGGGTAGACCTTCGTCCGGCCGTATGGCATTTCTCAACATGGTCTTATTGCGGCTCACCAGTAGCCTTTGAGATCACGCCGCTTCCCAGCGGGGTGACGCCATCATCGGTGAATCGCCACGGCGCTTGAGAGGCGCTGATGGGACGCTTACTAAATAATTCGAGACTTCACTGAGCAATCAACGCGGGAGCGAGACCACACTATTTGCGCCCAGTCCCAGCGACAATGCCCGGCGGTCCTAGGAAAAGCCGCAGCCGCTCCCCCAGCATGGTCAGATCGCCCAGTTCGCATTCCCAAATCACGAGTATCTGCCATCCCGCGTCGATAAGCGCCTCCTGGTTTCGCTGATCCCGCGCTTTATTGCCATTAAGCTTCTCGCTCCAGAAGTCCGTACGCGACTGCGGTATTCGTGACGCCGCGCAGTTATCGTGGCGATGCCAAAAGCAGCCGTGAACAAAGATCACCTTCTTGCGCGCAGGGAAAACTAGATCCGGCGAGCCCGGCAGCTTTCGGACGTGCAGTCGATAACGGTAGCCTGCAGCAAACACCAGTTTCCTGACAATCATCTCCGGACGAGTATTTTTACCTCGTATCCGCGCCATGACAGCGCTGCGCGCCGCTTGATCCAGCGAGTCAACCATTTTGCCCTCCTCTTCAATGACAAGAGGAGGATTGCACCTGCCATAAAATATTCAAGAGTATTTTGAGGATGAGCAAACAACGCGCATTGGATACTGTATTAATTCACAGTACAATCTGCACATCGGAGTTGATGGGCATGGCGCTCGGGTTTTCCGGCAACGATGCGCGCCATCGCGCGGTGGTCGAGTGGAACACGCACGCCTGCAACACCATCCGGCACACCAAGCAACAAGAGGTCGCGCCGATCCATCGGCCGGACGTGACGGAAGTCGACGTCAAGCACTTCAAGTACAACGCCTTCGACGGCATCGATCTGATCACTGGCGGTCCCCCTTGCCAGCCCTTTCCATGGGCGGCAATCACGGTGGCTTCCTGGACGAGCGCGACATGTTTCCGCAGGCAGTGCGCGCCGTGCGGGAGGCCCGTCCGCGCGCGTGCGTCTTCGAGAACGTGCAGGGCCTCACGCGCGCCGCCTTCGCAGACTACTTCGACTATCCTGCTGCAGCTGGAGTTTCCGTCGCTGACCGTCAAGCCGAAGGAGCAACGGGCGACCACCTTGCCCACGTGCGCAAGTGGAAGAACAAGCCGGGCTCCGTCAGCGAGTACCGGGTCACGTTCAAGCGGGTGAACGCGGCCAACTACGGCGTGCCGCAGAAGCGCATGTGCGTGTTCTTTGTCGGCTTCCTCGCGGACGAGGACAAGCTGTGGACGCCGCCGGCCGAGAGGCACAGCGCCGACGCGCTGTTGTTGTCGCAATGGGCATCCGGGGAGTATTGGGAGCGGCACAAGGTGGCCACGCGTCACCGGCCGCCCCGGCCCGAGGACGTCGAGATCAAATGCCGCCGACCTCCCCGTCTTCATAGAGAGCCAAGCCCGGGACCGTTCCGACGAGCGCCTCCGCTGTAGCGAAAAAAACGTCTCCCAATAACCGTAAACATGGGGGTATTTCGACAATCCCACCGGTCTTGTAAGCCCCAGCTGATGCGCACTTAACTCGACCGGCCATCGCGTCTACCTTGGTCTCATATTCGTGCAAATACAATTCCGACGCCGAACCGCCTTCTTGGACGTAGGCATACGATGGCGTTGATTTTTCTTTCAACAATGTGACACCATTTTGATCAATGGTGATGCGCAGTTGCCCACCTGACAAGCGCTCGTATGGGGTTGCCGCTTGGGACGTCATGACGTAGAGAGCGACGGCTAACAATTCATCGTGGTTTAAAAACAACTTGGGCATATAGGTCTTGGTCATCGGTTGCTCCATGTGTGAGCCGAGCAGGCAAGGTAATTGGCGTAGCAGCGCTATCGCAGACAACCATGGCTCAAGTGGCCAACGATTCCCGAGACAGCGACCCCACATCGGCAACTTTTTACCTTGCAGAGCAAAATCGGTTAGACCTTAGTTCAACTAAAAATATCTTCTGTTTCGAAAAAAAAGCTTACCAAGCTGGCCCACCAATTGCACTTACGCCTCTGGCCGCAAACAACGAGGCCATGTTGTTTCAGGTAATCCTGCTACAGGGATGGTAACGCTGCGCCAATGGAGCTGGCGTCGATGATCACCGATCGCGCATGCGAGCTGCTCAGGACTAGCGTCGCCGGCCAACTCCAGTTCGACGCCCCGCCCGCCGGCGTGGAGAAGCTCTCCAGGTTCAGTTGGTGCACGTCTTGCGCGTGCTCGTTGAGCCGGGCCGACAGTTTGGTGCCCTGGCTGACCGCATCCTTGGCGGCTGGGTTGCAAGGAATCAGCGATGGGCTATATGGATGAGATCAACGTTGCACCGCAGGCGGTCTTGTCGCCGTGATACGCAACTGCCTTCCCATGGTGCTTTCGATCGCTCGACGGCACTTGAATCGCAAAAGTCCCCTTGCATTGCGGGCAGGTGGCTTCATCACCGTGAAGCGCAATCGCTTTTCCAAGCGCTTTGAAATCCGCCGCCGCCGAGATGACTTTGCCACCGTGCGATGTCGAATCACCCAAACGAATTACGCCAAGACCCTTGCTGTTTTTCATAGTGAATCCTCCTGGCAAAATTTAACAACGTAGAAGTAGCTCACATCCTTGCGAAGCACTCCAAACCTAATTTCGCTCAGTAGTTCCCATCCAGCGTTGAGCATTGACGATTGGGTCAGCCTCGCCCGACCAATCCACGCTCATACAATGTGGCGCTAAAGGATAGCGTCCCGCGGCCCTTGCTCGTGCAGTTTCGGCCCAGCCTATCGGCGTACTTCCAATTGGCTGTGCGTGGGCGTCCCCTACTCGCACAGCACTGACCTCCAAAACACCTTTAGGCCAGACTGGATCGCGGCACGTCCACATCGAAATCAAGCGCGGACTCGTCAGAGCAGCGGCAAACGGGCTGAACATGGCCCGGATCGCCGGGCCGAGTTTCAACCCCATCTCGTACAGACAACATAAGAAGCTCTCGCCAATATCTTCGTATTCCGCCAAATACAGCAATGGTGGAGGCAAACCTTCTGGCCCATTGTTCATGTACACGCACCAGTAATTCCACTGCGCCAGCAGGTCACGCATACCGTCAACTCCATGCCATTCACGTCCGAGTGCAAACGCCCGAATTACGTTGTCTTTCTCATCGAGCTGGTAGCAGCGAATGTGGAACTGTTCACCTAAATCGAGCTTCGCTGGTCCTCTATGAACGCAAAATACAGAACGTTCACTCCACGGGATTTCCCAACAAATATCGCCGGCAACAGCTGCGTTTCGATAGCGTCGATGACGAATTGCATAAATTTTTTGCGTCTCACGATTGAACCGAATAGGACGACGTGTTAGCCAGAAAAATTCATCTCGACCGAAACGTATGGCTACCCCAAAAAGGAACAACGGGCTTAGCACGAACACTGTTATTGCAAAGATCGCCGCCGCGTCCATGTATCTGGGTGGGTGCGTGAACAAGACAACGACGGTTCCCCATGAAAAAAGAAGGCCCATAAGACACGCTGCCAACGTCCCTCCTGCGTACCACTGTCTCATCATGTGGGGTTGATCGCTAACATCCATATAAGTGGAGTTGAGCCTAAAGACAGTGCCACTATCAGCAGTCTCGGGGCCGACATTTCCGTCCAGGGACAACCTATGTTCAATATCCCATTCAGGTATGGGACTCCCGACCTTCGCCCTGAAAACTCGCTCGTCCATCACTAGCCTCTCACTGCAGTTAAAAGCGTTGAGTCGTGCATCCAGCGTCGAGCGTTGATGATTGAGTCCGACTCTCCTGACCAATCCGGGGTAACGCAACATGGTGCCAACGGATATCGCCCTTCGCGCCTTGCGCGCGCGGTAGCAGCGAAACCTATCGGTGTACCGCCCCTTGGCTGAGCGTGAAAGTCCGATATCTCAATGTCGCTAAGTTCAAGCACGGCTGCGGGCCATATCGGATCCCGGCATGTGAACATCGCCACCGCGCGATAAGTGGTCAGCAGTGCGGCGAACGGGCTAAAGATCGCACGAACTCTCGGCACTAGGTCAAGTCCCAGTTCGTGAAGACAGCACAAAAAGCTCTCCAATAGATTTTCACGTTCTGACAGAAAAAGCAGTGGCGGAGGAAGTCCTTCTGGTCCCTTATTCATGTAGGTACACCAGAAATTCCACTGTGCCAGAAGATCACTCATTCCGTCGATTCCCTGCCATTCCCGTCCAACGGCAAACGACCGAACGACATTCTCCTTTTCATCGAGTTGATAGTAACGAATGTGGTAGTGTTCACCCAGATCAAGCTTGACTGGCCCCCTATGGATGCAGAACACTGAACGCTCGTCCCAAGGCACTTCCCAGCAGATATCACCCTCCAGCTCGGCATTTCTGTGGCGCCGGTGACGGACAGCATAAATTTTTTTCGTTATCCGATTGAAACGTATCGGGCGCCGTTTTAACCAGAAAAATTCGTCACGCCCGGAATATATGGCCAAGGAAGCAAAGAAGAACGGAAGCACTATAAAAATCACGGTTCCCGCAATCGCCGCAAAGTCAAAGTATTTTGCTCTGTGGCTTACTAAAACCATATATGGACCATAACTACAAATCGCCGTAAATAAACAAGCCGTGAGCGTTGCACCAGCGTACCATTGCCTCATCAAGTGAGGTTGGTCACTGACATCCATGTAGATAGAATTAATTCTGAATATGGTTGCACTATCTTTCACATCAGGCCCGACCGGTTCGTGTAGGGGCAATCTATGCTGAGAATCCCACTCAGGAATCGGGCAGCCTAACTTAGCTGAAAAAAAACGTTCGTCCATCACGTTCCTCCTATAGCGTTACCGTAAGCTTGGAGCTCCTCATCAAGGGAATGGTAATAAATTGATGCTGACTGACCGCCACTTGTCCCTCGTGCGAAAAAGCAATGGGAAATCCACTTTTTCAACATTCCTTGTTTATGTATAGAGAGTATTATTGCAATAACAGCAGCCCCCACAAATGCTGGCCAGAAAAATATCGCTCCGACAAAAAATGCGGCATAAGTTAGAGTCGCTCCAGCAACCCCGGAGAGGGCATAAAGGATACCTAGCGTTTGCTCTCCCTTTTGCCATGCCGTGTACGCAGAATAAAAATCAAGTACTGCTGCAAGTACGCCAGCTACAAGCGCAACTTTTTTTGCAACTAGAATCACTTTTTTAGCGGTACTCGTAGTGACCCCCCAATGACCAGACAAATAAGCTGACAAAGGGTGGCCTGGGCTAGTGTCGAGAACAGATGCGGTCGCTTCGACTATGGCCGCGCTAAGACTCATCGATGCAATGGCTGCCGTATAGCCTGTAGTAGAAGACTCAAACCGATCTGAATCTTTATATTCTGAAACTGCAAAAAAGAGGGCTACGGTCTGAAGAACAATTGCGACAGAAGCGATATTCAGTTCCGATGAACTAAGCCACTTTCTCGTCAAGTCAAATCCAGGAATTCTTATTGCCTTCAACGTTCCGGGCGTTATTCTTCCATCTCGCTCGAGCTGAGCCAAATCCATTTGGTAAGCACATATCCCAGGATCGTGATTCGCGAAAGGCACTACCTTTTTCGCCGCTTTGAGCGCGTCCGACTTCGTTTGGGAAGATCCGGTTGAAAGCTGTACGCCGCTTGCTTTGGCTTGTTCAACCAACCAATTTCTGGCGTCATAGACGCTAAGATTAAATGCTTCTACTTTGACTCGCCCAAGCAAAGAAAGGCTGATAGTTGTCACATTCTTACTTACGCTCTTACCCGATTTAGTCAAAGCCTTGACTAGGATGTTGGCGGTCGTTAGAACAAGATGATCGAGCAATTTCGCCGCGTGACCACCCTGGAGGCGTGCCATAGCACCTTGATATATACTAAACACATTCTCAAGTTTTATATCTCCGCCACCGATCATGGCTTGAGACGCTTCGGCAATTTTTTCGTGATTAAACATCAACGCACGCAAATATAGGTTGCGGCGATCCGCAGTATTGGGCGAGTTCAACCATTGGCTCAGCAGCGTCTGGCATGCAGTTGTCCCTACCCCTTTGCCAATACACTGCGCTAATGATTCCCGAAAAGCGAAACCACTGGCAAGGTCTTCGGCGTCGTGATTGCCTTCCATCCAGTTTGCTAGCTGCAGTGAGGATAGCCAGTTTACGTGGGCCTCCGCTAATATTAACGCCCTTGGCTCGAAAGCTTTGATCGAATTCTCGTACAGCTGCGGCAATCTGCGTCTCTGCTCATCGTCTAGCAGTGGTGCGCCGTCGATCGTTGTAAGCTCGTTCCATGCCTTGTCTGCTGCCAACTTCTCCATCTGTCCCCGAGTTTCTTCGTATCGTTTCATGTGTAGTTTGCGCTCTTTTTCATATTGCTCTCCACCTATCAACATATCTCCCATTTTTTCACCGAATGACCGGTGACTACTTTTGTAGGCAGTTGTTTTTGTGTAAGAAAGAGCAGCATTTTCTTCCGCATATTCGTGTTTCGCGCGTGCTCTTATCGAACTCTCGGTTTGCCTTAACAGATCATCGATTATTTTTGCGCGATATATTTTTTCGTCGAAACCGTTGCTATCGGACGGGACGGTTAATTCACTAAAATCGTTTGCTATTCCAACAGGATCGTCAACAGCAACAATATAGCCCTTCTGTTTATATGAACGATGACGGAGTCCGGTCGTGATTTTCTCAGCTGATCGTCCTTGACGAGTCTCGTGCGTTATTGCTGTGTTACTAAAACCGAAAGCTCTTTGCATACTTCTGACATCGGTTGAGAAATGAGCGACATTCACATTAGCAGATGAAAATTCACCGGTGTGCGCTGCGTAACCGTCAATCATGGCAGCGACATCAATGCGCTGCATATGTTTACTTCTCCAACTACTAGATTGCCTAGCCATTTTTATCAAATTCGGTGTCCAACCTGAGTTAGACCACCCAATCCAGAGGGTACCTGCTGGATTCTTTTCAGAGTGAAGAATGTCGACGCAATATGACATGGTGACATCAATGCTATCCGTGCAGTTCATGTGTCGAGGAGCCTCAGTCGGTGCAGACTGATCTATAGAGAAACTCCATAAATTTCCCTTTGGCATTACGAGGTAGCCTTTTAAAATGCCGCGCTTCTCATCATAGGTATAGAGATACCCGGGGCGCACAGCGCGAAGGGCATATTTGACTTCGCCAATATTTGCAGGGCCATCCTCAATCTTGAAATTCCCGCTCAAGCCTGGAACTCCTGCCGCCCCAGCAGGACAAGCAATTGCATAACGGACGGGATAGATGAACAATCCTTTCCTGTCGCAATAGGGACAGCCTGTTTGAGTCATCTGGAAACTCCTTTAAAGTTGTTAGAAATTTCCTTGCCTGGCTACGGCAAGGTTCGCAAATCGAGGAGATTTTTGAAGGTCCACCAATTCAACTCGCCGCTGGCCAAGTCCGCCTTAGCGTGCTTAAACTGAGGATGGGACAGGAAGGCTGGTCCGTGCCGCACGCACATGAACGCGTAATCGATCATTTCGTTGGGCTCCGAAAAATTCATCTCGGTCGCTGCCTCTTTGAGAAAAACGACAGCCCTGTGCTGCACATCCAAGCAATCGCATGCGGCTATCGCTGCATCAGACTCCAACCGCAAGAGAACTTGATCCAATAGCTTGCTCAGTCTTAGAAGCGGCCATTGCACCTTGGTGGGCCAAGCGACGTCGAAGCTGCGCAACAAATCGGGACTATCACCCTCGCCGTTTGCCAACCACCAGTGACCGCGCCAAGCAAAGCGCCATTCCCGGATTGGCCCCAGCAACGCGTTTTTTTGTTCAGCGCTGTATATCGTTAGCAAGAGGGAGAAAACCCGCGGATCGAAAAATCTCCATAGCACCGCCCGGTCTTCGTCGTCGACTACGCTTAGGAGACTGGCGATGTGTTTTGCTAGCTCTTCGATATTGAGATCTGAGGTAAGGACGCCACAAATCGCCCAAGGATGTCTCCCAGCAGTCTGCAACTCCATGATTTCCCGAACAGTCAAAAGCTGATCAGCGTTGAGGGACTCGATGTCGACCACGCCAGGCAATAGGCTCATAATGTTGGTTAAGTCAGGCGCGACACAGACACGCATAGGCAATGGATCGCAACCGAGCGAACGGGGCAGATTAAGGGTGTCAATCAGCAGATATCCCGAAGAAATTTCTGCCGTCGGATCAGTTATCGGAGTCATGGCGTTTCATTCGAGCGGAACCGAAGACTCGCCACTTTGCGCTGCGCCCGCAGCCCGTGTTGCGCATGTCTTAGAACCCGGAAATTCGGCTTTGCGGCTACTTGCCCCCATGGTTTGATGATCGGCAGCGTGCATCTCGTGCTTGCCGTCGGTGTAACCTTTTATACCGTCGGCGCTTAAGACCAGCTCTGTGCCACCCCCGTTAATACGCACGCCTTTCCTGGCGCGGATGTTGATCCAGTCGGTGGTGCTAATAATCTCCAGAACCTTGTTCGCGAGCATCTGCAAGGCTTCGTTCTGCGCTTGAATCTGAACCTTGCCGCTGGCCGCATTTATCTTCATGTCACCTTGATTGGCGAACAAGCTGGTTCCTCGAGAACTTAGAATTACCGTTTTCCCTCCAGAAGACAGGTAGGTATCCTCGCTGCTCACCACATCAACTCCGGCGGCAGCCCCTATCAGCACATGCAGGCCGCTACCAATCGCAACGCCGGCTGGTCCATTCAACGCGACGATGCGGGACGCGGTGGTTTCAAGTTGCTGGACGGCCTCTACCAATTGACCAAGCTCCTCGCTCCGAGGGTTTTCCTGAGTGAACTTTTCAGCCAACTTTGAAAGTTGCCCCGCCAGCGTCTTTACGCCCCGCGATACTCGCGTCAGCTCTGCACGATCAAGCTGTTTACCGCTATTTCCGCCGCCCGCTTCGGCGGTTATGAGCACGCCTTCGGCGCCTCGCACAGCCACCGCCAACTCGCTACGCAACTCGGCCCCTTCACCACGCGGCTCGCCGTACCCCTGATTTTTAGGCTGGGTTAAAAATCCCAAATTGAGCTGACTGGTGCCGTGGTCGCTTGATAGCTGGGCACTGATCTCCCCCTGCGTATCGTCAAATCGCAGTTGATTAGTGCGAGAGCCCTTGATTTCCCGACTCTTGATCCCCGAGAGGTAGCGATTGCCAGGCAGGTCGCCTTGGTCGCTTAGTGCTGGCGGCTGTGCCTGCTGGTTGTAGATTTGTCCGACGATCACCGGCTTGTCCGGATCGCCACCAAGAAAGTTGACCAGCACCTCGGTTCCCACGCGCGGCAGGCCGATAGTTCCACACTGCGCCACGCTCCCCGGCCCATTCCCCGCCCAATTCGACGCCACGCGCACCCAGGCCGAATCACCATCGTCACCCGCCGCACCCGAGCCATCCGCATGCACATGATCCGCCGCCCGCGTACCGGGAAAACGAATCTTCACCCTCCCCATCTGATCGCAATACACCTCCTCGCCCTTCGGCCCGACGACGATCGCGCTTTGCATCAGCGCCTGCGGCAGGTCGGTGCGCGCGTCATACGCCGGCACGATCTTCACGCCGCGCCGCACCGCCGTGAACTGGATGTGCATGCGTAGCGCGCCCAACGCCATCCTGTCCGCGACGTCCTTTTGCACCTGCGGCTCCTGCGCGCCCTGCGTCCAGCGGCTGCGCGAGAACAGGCGCTCCACGCGCTCGGCCAGCGCCTTGGGCAGGTTGTTCTGCGCGTTCACCTGTAAAGCCGTGACGACGAAGTCGCGTTCCTCGCGCGGGTGCTGGTCCACCTCCGGATGTCCGCTCAAGGTGAAGTATTCGCCGGCGCACAGATCGCGCACGCTGCCTTCGCCGTGGAAGCACTTCGATTCGAAATCGTGGCGCGTCATGTGCAGTTTGCCGAGGCGGCACAAGTCGTCGACGTCGTCGCCGGCGTGCGGCATCATCACCTGGTAGTCATCCAGGCTGGCGGCCAGCTCGTTGCCACTCACGCCCTGATCGACGCCGCTGCTGGCCTGCGCCATCATGTAGTCCGGCCCCTGCGAGTAGCGGTAGTCCCAGCTGTGCCGCGTCACCACGCCCGGTTGCAGGCTGCGCACCGCGCCCCAGGAGGTGATGGTGTCGCGCTGCTCGGTGCCGGCGTCGCGGTGGTAGCGGATGGTGCCGGCGACGTTCTGGCGCAGGCTGTCGGCGCTGTTGAACAGTACCAGCGTGTGCGTCGGCACGTCGCCGTTGGCCTCCGCGCGCACGTACCAGCCGATGCCGCTGCGCTTGAGCAGGCGGCGGATGAAGGCGGCGTCCGATTCGTTGTGCTGCATGGTGAATTCGCGCTTGGGATACTCCTGCAGATGGAACGCCTCGTCCACTTCGTCCGTGAAGCAGACGCCGAGCGTGGAGCTCTTGTGCCGCCATTCCAGCAGGATCTGCCGCACAATCTCCACTTCATCCATCTGGCGGAACACGCGCGTGTTGATGCGCTTTTCCAGGATCGCCAGGGCGTCGCGCAGCACCAGCTGGTAGCTGGCCAGGCCGCCGTCGCTGTCGCCGGAGCTGGCTTCGGTGACGATGCCGCAGACGCTGCGCAGATCTCCCTGGTCGGTGACGAATTGCAGCGCGGCCGGCACGGCGATCAGCTGCTTCAATGGCAAGGTGGCGTTGGACGAGACGCACAGGATGCGGTAGTCGATGCCGCCGCACAGCGTCTCGGTGCCGAACACGCGCTGCGGCAGCAGCATGTCGTCGTTGATGCCGCCCGGCAGATCGAGCTTGAGCCGGATCGGCCGGTTGAAGGTGACCAGCTCCTTGGGCATGCTCATGAAGCTGAAAAAGTCGTTATCGCGTTCCACGTTTGCTCCTCTGGTATGCGGCGGATGTGGCGGACGTCAGGCCAGCGGCAAGGCGCCACTGCGCGGTGCGCATCGCAGCACTTCCTTGCCGCTGGCTTGGGAAACGATCACCAGCTGGGTGTAGCTGTTCAAGTGGACGGTCAGGCTAAACAGGTGATCCAGCACTTGGGCGAAGACGTGGACGCCGGTGTGGGCATACGCCGCTTCGTCCAGGGTGACCGTCACTTCGATCCCGCGCAGGTAGGCGCTGTCGGTGGGCGTCCGCATCCAAACCGTGGCCGGGCGGTGCGACAGGCCGGTGATGCCTTCGATCTGGTGCTGGGCGGTGGCGTTGTCGCGCTGCGCGTACAGCCGCAGCGTCGCGGCCAGCGCGGGCAGGCCTTCCTGCGTGAGCGTACGGTGGTTCGGTGCCAGATGTGCGATCAGTCCCCATAGTCTGTTGCCGTGCGACGCCTGCGGGTGCGACATGGTCGGCCGGCGCAGCATGCGGACCGGGAAGTTGCCGGTGGATTTGACCGCGCGCAGGTCGCCGTCGGTCCGTCCGTGCTGCAGGTTTTGCGGCAGGTTGCGGTTGGTGCAGGTGACTTGTACCGATGCCGTGCCGTGCTCCATACGCAGCGGCGATAGTTCCTGGTCGACTAGCGTCAGCGATACGCCGTGATCAGTGCCGCCGCCAAGATCGTCACGCTGTTCAAGCCAGTAGTGGCCTTTCCCGCTGGTCGATCCCTGGCGCAGTGAATAGTACGGCGCGAAGTCCTGGATGCTGCTGCCCTGCTGCTGTTTTCTCACCAGCTGCACCGCGTCGACGCTGTAGATCTCGCAGTCGCCGGGCGGCACCGCGTCCAGCACCACCGGGTAGCTGCGGCGCGCGGCGGCCGCGCGGATCAACATGGGCTTGGCCGCTTTTTCGAACAGGTTGATGATGGGTGTGCAGCCGAGAACCAGATTCGCTTCGGTCAGTGTGCGCAGCACGCGCGCTGCTTGTGTGGCGGGACGGACATCGGCCAGCGCCAGGCGCAGCGTCAGCTTGGTGCAATCGGCTGGAATGGCGGCGATCAACGCGCCAAGGTCGATGTCGAAAAAGTCGAATTTTTCCGGGAAGGCGAAGTATTCGCTGAGCAGGCGATACGCGCGGTGTTCGGAAGTGGCGGGCGGCAGCAGCACTTCGTCGTCGGCAAAGCCCACCTGTGAGATCGGAGGCTTGGCCAGCATGCGCCATTGGCCGTCGGCCTCCACGCAGGCGCAGGCGGTGCGCATGAACAGCGCGTCACGCAAGGTGGCGCGCAGCGTGGCATCGGCGTCGATGAAGACGCGCAGGGTGTCCAGGCCCTGGAGCGCCAGGCCGCGCGCGACGCCGGTACTTTCGATCGTGATGCAGATCGCGGCGCCGGCTTCGGACGGCAGTGAGATAGTCGACGGCACCTGGATGTGCGGTTCGAACCATGCCGCGCCGACGGCGACCGGGGCGACCGTGGCGTCGTAGACGGTGCGGAAGCCGCAGCTGACGGTGTTGGGCGCCAGCGATTTCATGGCGGCGCCGCGCGGCAGCACGGTGACGCTGCTGACCGAGTTTTTCGGGGCCTGGCTGTAGTCGATGCGGGCGATCGAGCACGATGGCATCGGACGCAGGTGGTGCGGGTACAGCATGCCGAGCAGCGCTTCGGTGAAGCCGGAGTGGCCGTCGTCCAGCCGCTTGGCGACGCTGGCGTTGAGGAAGGCGCAGGACTGGATCAGGCGTTCGACGTGGGGGTCGGCGCAGGTTTCGCCGCGTATCCGCAGGCTGCCGGCCAGCTGGGGATACCGGCCGGCGAACTCGGCGCCCATGCAGCGCAGCTGGCTCAGTTCCCGTTCGAAGTACGGCAGTAGTTTTTCCATCGCGGCATCCATCGCAGAGTGCGCAACTTCGATGCCTGAAGGCAACGAACGGACTGCGCAGGATGTCGATCATGTCATGGCGGGAGGGGGGCGTTTTTGAGGTGACGCAAGGTGCCGGAGTCAACGGCGGAAACGCAACACGCTCGTGTGGAGCATTCCGGTGAACGATCCTGTTCGCTCACCGGAATGCCCCTTATCAAGCCCGGCCGGACCGATTTTCCGCCCCGGTACAGCTGAGCACGATTCAATTCATACTTGTAAAGTTGCAAATTCTAAGGTGTAATCTTGCTTGGATTGCATCACGTCAGTCGCTGTTTCCCAGCGCCATGCATCGGAGTGTGACTCACATGTCAGAAACGATTCCATCACAGTCAGGCGATTCCGACCCGCTCGCTTTGCTCGCCGGTTTCTCGCAAGGCACGCGGCTACTCAAGCTGACGACACCGCTTGGCGCCGATGTGCTGCTGGCGGAGTGCGTGCGCGGCGAGGAAGGCATCGGCACCGGCTTCAACTTCAAGATCGCCGCGCTCTCGACCGACGCCGCCATTCCGCTCAAGTCGCTGATCGGCCAGCCGGTGCTGCTGGAGTTGATGACGGCCGCCAGCCGCGACCAGTTGCGACCGTTCCACGGCCACGTCACCGCCATCGACATGGCCGGCGCCAACGGCGGCTTCGCCCGTTACAACCTCACCGTCGAACCGTGGACCGCCTTCCTCGCGCGCGGCCGCGACAGCCGCATCTTCCAGGACATGACGGTGTTCGACATCCTCGACACCCTTTTCGGCGCCTACCAGGGCCAGGGCAAGCTGGCGCCGGCGTGGCGCTTCGACATCCTCGACCGCGCCGTCTATCCCAAGCGCAGCATCACCACCCAATACCAGGAAAGCGACCTTGCCTTCGCCCAGCGCCTGATGCACGAGGAAGGCCTGTTCCACTATTTCGAGCATAGCGGCGACGCCGCCAGCCCCGGCCTGGGCAGCCACACCATGGTCATCGCCGACCACAACGGCAGCTTCAAGCCCAACGCGCAGGCCAGCGTCGCCTTCAGCCAGCCCGGCGCGACCATGCGGGAGGACACGCTGGATCGCTGGCGCATCGAGCTGCGCCTGCAAACCAACGCCATCGAACTGAGCAGCTGGGACTACCGCTCGCTCGATACCCGCCCTGTTGGCGCCGCCAGCGCGGACGGCGGCGACGGATCTCCGCTGGTCAGCCGCGACGCGCCCGGCGCCTACGCCTACCAGTCGCGCGAGCAAGGCCAGCGCATCGCCGACAACCAGTTGCAGGCCTTCGAAGCCAGCAAGGAAATCCACGTCGGTGCCGGCACCGTGCGCACTCTCGCGCCCGGCACCACGTTCGCCCTCACCGGCCAGGCCCAGTTCGACCTGGCCGGCAGCGACGACGAGCGCAGCTTCCTGGTGGTGCGCACCGTGCATCTGATGCATAACAATCTCAATGCCGACCTGAAGTCGAGCCTGATGCAGCGGCTCGGCGAAGGCCTGCTCGACGCGCTGATCGGCAAGGAGGAGAAGACCAGCCTGCACGCGGTGGGCAAGGCCATGGGCGAGCGGCCTTTGTACCGCGTCCGCATCGACGCGATCCGCAGCAACATTCCTTACCGCTCCAGCGGTACGGACGCGCACGGCCAGCTGCTTCATCCGCGCCCGACCATTCATGGGCAGCAAACCGCCATCGTGGTCGGCCCGCCCGGCGCGCCGATCCACACCGACCGCGACCATCGTGTGAAAGTGCAGTTCCACTGGCAGCGCGGGGCGCAAAGTCACAGCCGCCTTCAACATCCGATGCCCGACGGCCACACCGGCGCACCCGGCGACGACCAAGCCGGCACCTGGGTGCGCGTGGCCACGCCGATGGCGCCGGTGGCCGGCGCCAACTGGGGCAGCAGCGCCCTGCCCCGCATCGGGCAGGAAGTGCTGATCGATTTCCTGGAAGGTAACATCGACCGTCCGGTGGTGCTCGGCACCGTGTACAACGGGCGCGGCCAAGCCGACGCCCAGCACAATCAGGTGGCCGGCGGCGCCGGCGTAGCGACCGGCAACGCGCCCGCGTGGTTCCCCGGCCAGGCCGGCGGACACGCACATCCGGCGGCGCTGTCGGGCATCAAGACGCAGGCGATCCAGTCGAGCCAGGGCGGCAGCGGCGCCTACAACCAGCTGGTGTTCGATGACAGCCCAGGCCAGTCGCGCCTGGGTCTGCAGCGGCACGCCACCGCGCACCAGGGCACGGCCGAACTGAACCTCGGCCACCTGCTGCACCAGAGCGACAACCAGCGCCTGAAGGCGGCCGGCTTCGGCGCCGAGCTCAAGACCGAGCACAGCATCGCCGTGCGCGCCGGCAAGGGCTTGCTGCTGTCGACCGACGCACGCGGCAGCGCCACCGGCAGCCAGATGGATTCGAAGGAAGCCATCACGCAGCTGGAGGAAAGCGTGCAGCTGCAAACCGACCTCGACGAGATGGCGCAGAAGCACAGCACGCTGACGGTCGGCGGCAAGGCGCCCGCGCCGGGGCCGGCCGAGCCGCTGCCCGCCATCGCCCAGCTCAAGCGCAGCATGGAGGTGTTGGGCGCGGTGGAGTCGGACGTGACGGCGTATAGCGAGCCGCATCTGCAATTGAGTTCGCCTGCCGGCATCGCGGCGAACACGCCGGCCAACGCGGTGCTTGGCGCCGCCGGCACGAGCTTGACCGCCGGCCACGATATCAATCTCGCGTCACAGCGCAACAGCTACGCGAGCGTGAAGGAAGGCATCAAATTCTTCACCTACGGCAAGGCGACCAACGCGCAGAAACCCAATCAGGAGATCGGCATTCGCCTGCACGCGGCCAGCGGCAAGGTCAGCAGCCAGAGCCAGGCCGACGAGACCAGGCTCACGGCCGACAAAGCGCTCACGGTCACCAGCACCGCCAAGGGCATCACCATCGCCGGCAAGCAGCATGTGCGGCTGACCGCGCAAGGCGCGCATCTCAAGCTTGAGGGCGGCAACATCGAACTGCACGGGCCGGGCAAGATCGAGTTCAAGGCCAGCATGAAGGAGTTGACGGGGCCGATGAGCGCGTCCCCGACGCTGCCGGCCTTGCCGCAGGCGGCCAATCTTGATAACTCGATCGAGATCCTGTTCCATTACGACGACCTGGCGCCCATTCCGGGCGCCGCCTACAAGGTCACCTTCGAAAATGGCACCGTGCGCGAAGGCAAGCTCGATGAAAAGGGACACGCCCTGCTGACCGGCACGCCGCCGGGAGAGTATGTGGTCGAGTATGGCGACGATCCGCGTCCGTGGAAACCGCCCGAGGAAGAAACGCCGGAGTATAAAAAGCCGGACTTCAAGGCCGCGATGGACGCGGAGATGGAACGCGAACGCAAATTGCGCGAGCAAAGTCAGGGGTGGGTATGAGTCTCGTCGACGATTGCATGAAATTCCTCGAAGACCTGATCATGGGCGACTTCAACGAGGACCAGATGGTATCGGCCCAGATCATCGGCGGCCTGATCTCGTTGATCCCCGTGGTCGACCAGGTGATGGACGTGCGCGATGTTTCGGGCAGCCTGTACCGGATCAACAAGCAAGGCGGCTTCGCGAAGGCGACGATCGATCAAAAGATTTATCTGGGCTTTGCCGCCTTCGGCGTGGTGCCGGAGGTGGGCAGCGCGTTCAAGACCGTGTTCAAACCACTGTACAAGGAACGCAAGGCGCTCAAGGGCGCGGTCAACAGCGGCGTGGCGATGATCGAGCGCATGCTGTCGAAGAAAAAAGGCGGCGCGCTGGCGTGGGTGAAGGCGCTGGACTGGGCCGGCAACACGCAGGCGGCGATCGTGCAGGCGAACATGGCGCTGGAGAGCTGCATCGCGCTGCTCGACTATATCGCGCAGGGACATTGGTGGTGCCCGGACCATCTGGAACAATTGGCTCGCGACGTTTCGCCGGGGATCAAGAAAATGCGCGGGCAACTGGCCGGGCCGATACGGGAGGCGTCGGGGTATATCAAGGCGTTTATCACCGATCTGCTGGGGGAGCATGCGGCGGCGGTGGTGATGACGGTGGCCAGCAATGCTGGCAGTATTCCGCGGGGTGGGCATCAGAGTGCGGGAGCGAGGGGAGCCAGGGGCACCAGCGCCAATAGCCATTTACGGGTGGCCGATAAGCCGCGCCTCAATGGACGCACGACCACCGGTAAAATTGCTAGCGTGGTGCAGCGCACGGCTTTTCAGACCTACGAGGGATTGGAGAAGGCCGCTAAAGGATTGCTGGGCGAGCATATTGTTGACCACTATGTTATCGAGCAGAAAGGCTGGGGACCTAGCTGGAACCGGCATGACATGATTGGCGGCCCTGGCAAGAAAACCGCCGGTTGGCAAAGCGAATTCAAGAAATTGAATGACGACGAGGTGCCGCTCTATCTCTGTACACCTAGCGTACATGTGCTTGCGAACGGGATAGATTCGTTATGGCTGACCAATCGCCCAAGGCCACATCAGTTTGCCGTCGTCGAAGCAAAGGCCAATATGAGTCCAGCTGCAAAGCTACTAAAGTTATTAGGTGAGGCTAAAGGTTCGACGGAAACCGTAGCCGGGGCAACCGGTCGAGCACCAAAGGCCGTCATCGGAGCGAAAAAACCGAAAACTGCAGTAGGCGGCGGCCCGAAACCAGGCATGGTTATGCAGATGAGTCGGACTTGGATTTCCGACAGAATTAAGCAGAGCTTCCCAAAATATCGAAATAAAATGCTTACGCTCGGAATTAACTATTCTAGGCATGTCTTTCTGGTGTCTCCGATTCAGGCAGCCGAACACATGGTGGCCTTGGAAAAAATAGTAAGCGAAGGGCTCGTGAGCAAGCCAGTGCAAGCACAGAAGTATGCGAAAGACCATAGCCAGCATGACGTACAGCGGGAATTCAACGAAGCAGATTTGGACGCTGCCGAAGCACAATACAAAATTGGTGGAAGACCATCTCGCTCCAAGCCCAGCAAGAAACCAAAAAAATAGGATAATCGCATGAATTCAGACTTTAGAAATAAACGCCGTCAAATTTACTTGGACGAAGAAAGCTATCGCAACACTATCGCTCAAATCGAATCTGAAAATGCGGTTTCCACCACTGCTGGGCTTTCTCAAGAGGACATATGTGTTAATCGTGAAATGAATGCTTTTGATCACTGGGTCATTTTCCGGTTGAAATATACCGCTGGGGAAAGCCTAACCGAATTAGCTGATTCGCTCGACAAGATCGTTGCCGCCTACGAGGAATATGTCGAGGCTCTCGATGAGCTTCCGGACGATAAATATCACCCGCCATTCGTTATGAATGACATGTTCGACACATATGTGGACTATCTAAATCTTCTTTGCTCCGCCATTTTGTTGCGCCGCGAGGATCTGATAGGAAGAATATGCGCATTGAACGAGGGGACTGACTTTGACGAGACTGATGCAGTGTTGGAAGAATTGCTCAAGTTTTTCCTACCAGATCGTCCCACCTTAGACTATTGGCTATGGGATAAACCGTATCGCAAACTGCTTAGTGCCATCGACAGCGACACTCCGGCGGAAATGGCAAAAAACATGAAGAGCTACGTAAAAACGTGGTATGCGGACGTCCGAGGTATTGCCCACTTCTGGGGGAAACATCAGCAGATCAAACCTGACTATACCCCTTACTACGGCTACTGGGCCATGTGCGCGGCGGCATTCACCTATCTCTACAACATAGATGACTCTTCCTACCGTGATGAAACGGTGTATCCCAAAGACCTGGTCGATTATGCCCGGAGCATTCCGCGCAACGACGAGGCACAACAAACGATGACCAAACCATTGCGCGTAGCGGGTGGCGAACCGTGTCCCAAGTCAGGTCTATGGTTTTCGCCAGCAAAAGCGGACAGCCAAGCGCACTTCGCCGCAGGGACAATCATGCCGGACTTCCCGGATGCGCAATACGGTCTTACTATTTGGCAGTGGCTGTCCAATTAAAGGCGGGCACTAAACTTTTAGAGGAAGACCAGTCCTGCCCCGAAACAAGGCTCCGCCAATGAAAAATCCAGAATTCAGAAATAGGCGGCGCCAAGTCTTTCTAGATGAAGAGAGCTGCGGCAGCACGATTGCCCAGCTCGAGGTTGAAACCGGTCGGCCCTTAGGTCCCGGCTTATCCCAAGAGGATCTATGTAGAAATCTGCGAGCAAGGGCGTTTGACAGTTGGGTCATCTTCAAGCTGAAATATACCGCCGGCGAAAATCTCACGGAACTGGCCAACTCGCTTGACCATGTAGTCGCTTCTTACGAACTCTACGTCGAAGCGTTGGACGAGCTGCCGGACAGCCAATACCATCCGCCGTTCATCATGAACGATCTGATAGACACATATGTTCGGTACTTGAACATCGTTTCTGTCGCCATCCTATTGCGACGTGAGGACTTGATAGAAAGAATCTGTGCGCTAAATGAAGGAACAGATTTTGACGGAGTCGATGCAGTGCTAGAGGAACTATTCAAGTTTTTCCTGCCAGATCGTCCTGAATTGGATCACTGGCTATGGGATAAGCCATACCGCAAACTGCTCGACGCTATCGACAGCGACACGCCAGAAGAGATGCGAACCGAAATGAAGCGTTACGTGAAAAACTGGTATACCGATATGAAGGGGCAGGCCCACTTCCGGGGGGGCAGCATGAAAAAATCAAGCCAAAGTTCACGCCCTACGACGGCTACTGGGCGATGTGTGCGGCGGCATTCACCTACCTCTACGACATCGACGACTCGGCCTACCGTAACGAGACAGTGTATCCCAGAGACCTGGTCGATTACGCACGCAGCATCCCACGCTACGATTCTCAAGAGACGATGAGCAAGCCGTTGCGCGTAACAGGTGGGGAACCCTGTCCGAAGTCCGGCCTATGGTTCACGCCGGCAAAAACGGACAGCCAAGCGCACTTCGCCGCAGGTACAGTCATGCCAGACTTCCCGGATGCACAGTACGGCCTGACGACTTGGCAGTGGATCGGACCTTGAGAAAATCGATGAGGCGTCCAAGCAATCAAGGCATTAGTCGCTAGGCACAATATCATGTCAAATATCTCCATGCGCCACCGCCAGATTTATCTGTGCGATCTCAGCTATAAAAATACGCTCTCTCATATTAACACGCAAAATTCCTTGAATATTGAGGCATTGGAAGAAGATCTCACGAAACGAGGCCGAAAGACGACCTTGCTGCTCATCGCTGACAACTTATGGACCATTTTTAAACTCAAATATACTGCAGGCGAAACACTCACTCTCCTAGCCAATTCTTTGGATGAGATCGTCAGTGCATTTGAAGCTTATGTGGCTGCGGCGAACGATATGCCAGACGATCAATACTATCCTCCGTTTCTCATGAGCGAGACCATCGATACTTACGTCGATTATCTAAATTTGCTCTGCGCCGCAGTCCTACTGCGTCGGGAAGATCTGATACCTCGAATTCATGGACTGAATGAAGGAACAGACTTCGACGGGACCGACGCTGTCTTGGAAGAATTACTGAAATTTTACATTCCTGACAGGCCACAGTTAGATGATTGGCTTTGGGATAAGCCTTATCGAAAACTGCTGGATGCCATCGACAGCGAGACTCCGGAAGATATGGCCGGGGAGATGCAGCTATACGTCAAAAACTGGTACAAGGACATGAAAGGCGTCGCGCATTTTTGGGGGAAACACGAAAAAATAGTGCCTGAATACACGTCCTATCTCGGCTATTGGGCCATGTGCGCGGGCGCCTTTACCTACCTCTACGACATCGATGACTCCAGCTACCGTGACGAGATGGTATATCCCAAAGACTTGGTCGATTACGCGCGCAAAATCCCACGCCCCAAATAAGCCTCAAAAAAAGCATGGCCGGCAAGACGATCTCCTTGTCCAGACCAGGGAGCTATAATGGGTACTCAACTTCCCGACACCACCATGAACAACCGTCTCGCAGAACGCAGCCGTGACTTTCTTTCTGCGTTGGCGCGCCTGGAAGAAGCACTGGCCCAACCTGAAGACTCGTTTCTGCGCGATGCATCCATCCAACGGTTCGAATTCACGTATGAGCTTGCGTGGAAGGCGATCAAGCTTTGGCTGGAAACCCAGGACATCGTCGTACTCAGTGCCAAAGAAACGTTGCAGGCGGCGCTCGAGCAGGGGCTGATGGTGGACGGAAACGGTTGGAGCCAGTTACATCGCATGCGCAATCTGACCAGCCATACCTATGACGAAGCCCAGGCGCTGATCGTCTATCGCTTCGTCAAAGTCGATGGCGTGCGGCTTTTCTCCGAGCTCGCCGCGAGGGTGCAGACATGGGCACAGTAGCCGACAGAACACTTCCTTTCGGGCTGAGTGAACCGATCCGCGAGTCGCTGCGAGATGTCTTTGCCCGGTTTCCACAAGTCGATCGAGTATTGGTTTATGGCTCGCGTGCGACCGGTCACTACAGGCCGCATTCGGACATAGACCTCGCGGTGCTAGCACCAGGCATGTCGGACCGGGAGTTTTCCAGCCTATGGATGGCGCTGGACGACCTGCCCATCCTGTTCCGGCTCGATGTTTCGCTTTGGCATAAAGTCACTAACCCAGCCCTTAAACAAGCAATGCTTGATGACGGCATCCCGCTCTACCAAGCGAGCACCGGCGCGCCGTAGAAGTAATCCTTAGGCCGGTCTGCGGCACAGCCGCCCCGCCACATCCCCCCCACCTGCCTTAAAATAGCGCCATGAAAGCCGACGTCCCCTTCGCTACCAACCGCCGCCTGCGCCAGCAACCGCTGTGGCGGCTTCTGGCCGCGCCCAGCGGCCCGGCGGCGCTGGCGCTGATGCAAACCCACCTCTACGACGGCGAGCGCAGCCTGCCGGCGTCGATCTTCCACGAGCGCATCGCGCGCGAGCTCGAACACCGGCGCAGCCTCGCTGGCGTTGGAGGATATACCTGATGCCGTGGCTTTCATGGGGCTGGGCTATGCGGTTGAGGCGCTGGCGGCGGTGCCGTGGATCAATAACGCGCTGCGCAAAAATACGTGGGGGCAAAATCTGCGCTTGGAGCAAGAGCGGATCGGTTGGGATATCGCCTGGCCAACGTTGAAAGAAGCCGTTGCCGTTACGCGGTTGCAATGACCTGTGTTGTTGATCCATTCGCAATCCGCCCCGGGGGCCCTTCGAAGAGGCAGCCTACCTAGCCGGTAGGCTTTTAAGAGGCGGCACGCCGTAATCGGCCATTTATGAGCCGCTGACGGCGCACCCATGGCCGATTACGCTTCGCTAATCCGCCCTACGTGGATCTGTGGTTCATTTGCGGCCAACGGCCAGCCGCCAGCCGCCAATGATGCCTATCGCGTCACACGCTCCCACCCGGCCCGCACGGCCTCCTTGAACTTCTCCCAGCTCGACTGCGGATAGGTATTCTCCCAGGTGGTGCGCAGGTCCGACTCGGCATGCTCCCACGGCTTGTCCTGATACGCCGGGCTGCCGGCCATCGATTCGCCATACAGATACGCCGGGTTGTACTCCTGATACGTGCCGCCGGTGTACGTCTTCTCCCAGTGCGAGCGGAAATATTCATCGCCTTCGCTCTCGCCACGCAGGATGTTCAGGCTGTCCTGGTTGGCCTTGCTGTCGAGCTCATCCACACGCTCGCCGCGCAGGATATTCAGGCTGTCCTCGTTGGCGCCGGCCTCGACATCGCGCGGATAGATGCGCATGCCGCTGCGCTGCAGCGTGCGCTGTCCCTCGGCCAGCGGGTCGCCGGTGAACGGGCCGTCCGGCGAGATCACCTCGCCGCGCTGCAGCGACCCCTGCGTCAGCATGCCCTGCTCGGAGCGGACGAATTCGACCGCCTCCTCGCGCGGACGGATGCCGTGCGGCTCGGGCGCGCTTTTCAGCGCGGGCTCGACGGCGCTTTGCGACGCGCCCACCGAGGTCTGCTGCATGCCGGTGCCGCTGCGCAGGATTTCCGCGCCGGTCCAGCCGCTGGCGCGCCACATGGTCTCGTGCTCGTCGATGTCGATCGGGTTGAAGTCTTCGACAATGTCGGCGGCCAGGTCGGCCTTGTCCAGGTCCTCGGATTCGACGGTCAGCACCGTGTGTCCGCGATTCAACGCTTCGGCGTAGACGTGGCGGTCGGCGTGCTCCCGGCCGATCAGGTCGCTGAACATCTGCTTGATGTTGCCCAGGATCGACGCGTCGTCGTCGATGCGCGCGCGGCCGGCGGCGCTGCCGGAATCGGTGATCTGGATGCTACCGCGATCGAAACCATTCAAGATCAGTTCTTCCTGAGCCTGGGTGGCCTCTGCGCGGGTTTCAAATACGGCTGCCAGTGTGTGGGTCATGATGAGCTCCTCGGTTAAACGCATGGGGTCGATAGGAAAATTCAGTCTACGTCGTGCGCGGCAAACTTAGCGCCCGCTTGCCTCTAGGAAAACCAACTCACGTCCTGATGCGGCTTGTCCGCCTTATAATGGGGCATACCCTCATTCAGGATACCCGGACATGCTGAAAACCGCCCTGCGCATAGCGGCCACGTTGCTGACGATCTTGCCGCTATGCGCCACGACCACCGTGCACGCCGCGCCCGGGGAATACATCATGATCGCGCCGCTGGACCAAGCCATGCCGATCGTGCGCTTCGAGAACGGCATCCTGACGGGCGGCATCCTCAAGGACCTGGGCGACGCCATGGCCAGGCGGCTGGGGCGGCGCGCCGTCTATATCAGCGTCGACGTCCCCGGGGTGAAGCAGGTGCTGTCCAGCGGCCGCGCCGACGGCATGTGCTATGTGATGCCGTTCTGGATAGACGGCGACTATAACTGGAGCACGCCGCTGCTGCCGGACACCGAGATGGTGGTCGCGCGGGGCGACGCGCCGCAGGTCGGCTCGCTGCGGGCCTTGCGCAACAAGCCGGTGGGCACGGTGGCGGGATACCGCTATCCGCGCATCGAGCAGGTGCTGGGCAAGGGGTTCAAGCGTGTCGATGCGCTCACAATCGATCAGAATGTCCAGCAGATTTTGGCCGGCAAGACGCAGTACGCGGTCATCGGCGAGACCACGATGTCCTACCTGCAGCGCCAATATCCGGCGCTGCATTTACGTCCGGAGCTGGTTTTTATCAACTTCAAGGCGCAATGCGCGTTCTCGCGCAAGTCACAGGTGCCGTTCGAGCAGGTCAACAGCATCATAGAAACCATGCTCAAGGACGGCAGTGTCGAACAGATCCTGGCACGATACCGATGAACACGGCATGTGATCCCATATGGAGACACGTAGGGCGGATTAGCGAAGCGTAATCGGCCATGCATGCGTTCCGACGACGCATACATCGGCCGATTACGGCGCTCCGCCTGTTCAGGCGCCCAAGGTATCGGCCCAGATATTCCGTGCCCAGTTCATCGCATATTCGCCCTCCAGCGCGCTCGGTCCCGCCGATACGCCTCCCGAGCCTGACACGACCAGCAACGTCTTCTGCTCCGCGCTGTACGCATGCACGGAGGCGACATGGATCACATCCGTATCCGACACAAAGCTATAGCAGGTATTGGTCAACATCGGATGCGGATCGGGCGCGCGGCCGTTGAGCAAATCCACCACCGCCGCCGCGCACACCTTCGCATGCTGATTGGCCATATGCGCCGACTTGGGCATCAACGGCGACACCTGAATCGCATCCCCCAGCACGTGGATATTCTTCGCCTGCGTCGATTCAAAACTCAGGAAATCGACTCCACACCACCGGCCGTTGGCATTGGCCAGGCCACTCCGCACCGCGATCGTCCCGGCCCGCTGCGGCGGTATCACATTGAGCACATCCGCCCGCACCCGATCCCCCAGCTCCGACACGGCCGTGCGCGTAGCCGCATCGATATCGGCGGTTCTAAACGACGGCCGGTATTCGATGATGCCGCCATACCGCTCCTTCCACACCTTCTTGAACAGCGGCCCCTTGGATACCACGTCGTCATTGGCATCGAGGATCAGCACCTTCGATTTCGGTTTGTGGCGGCTGAAGTAGAAAGCGATCTGCGAGGCGCGCTCGTACGGCCCCGGGGGACAGCGATACGGCGCCGGCGGAATGGTCATCGCAAAGACGCCGCCGTCGGGCATCGCCTCCAGCTGCGCGCGCAGCGCTACCGTTTGCGCGCCGGCCTTCCACGCATGCAGAACCGTCTCGCGCGCGCCGGGCTTCAGCATGCCGGGCAGCTGGTCCCACATGAACTCCACGCCAGGCGACACGATCAGGCGGTCGTAGGACAGCGTCTGCCCGCCGGCCAGCGCCAGCGTGCGTTTTTCCGCGTCGATGGCCGTTACCGTGTCGCGCAGGATGCGCACACCATGCTTGCCCGCCAGCGCGTCATACGACAGCGACAAGTCGGCGATGCCGCGCGATCCGCCGAGCACCAGATTCGATAACGGACAGGAGATGAAACCGGCATCCGGCTCGATCAGCGTGACGTCGATTGTCCCTCCGCTCCACATGCGCACATAGCGGGCGGCGGTGGCGCCGCCGTAGCCGCCGCCGACCACCACCACTTGTGGCCTGGCCTTGCCGCCAATGGTGGCGCAGCCGGTGGCCGATGCCAGCAAGGCGCCGGCGCCGGCGGCCTGGATGAATTGGCGGCGTTTCATGGCGTCGCTTTCTTCTGCGTGGCGAAGAAGGCCGCCAGCAGCTCGATCTGTTCGTCGGTGTAGCCCTTGGCGATCTGGGTCATGATGGTCGACGGGCGGGCACCGGATTTGAAGGCGCGCAGGCTGGCGGCCAGATTTTCGCGGGGCTGCCCGGCCAGACCGGGTAGGGTTGCGAAATTCGGCGCGTTTTTGGTGTCGCCGTTGGTGCCGTGGCACGCGGCGCAGTTGGCGGCGAGGCGCGCGCCGGGGGAGATGGTTGTCGCGCCGGAATTGGCGGCGGCCAGTGCCAACCCCGCCACGGTTAAGATTTTAAAGAACATAGCCCTCCCCATAAGCAAACGCGAAATAACAACCACGGTGACGTGTCACGGTCTGACCCCTGGCGTTTCGATCCTCATCCCTTTGTCGCGCACGGCCAGCCAGGCTTCCAGATCCACCAGCTCCCGCGCGCCGAACGCCGGTACCTCGGCGCGCACGCCGCTCATGCAATTGCGCAGGCGCCGCTGCAACGATCCCATGGCTTGCCACTCAAGCCGGTAGATCGGATACGCGGCGGCATGCGCCTGCGGTATCGTGCTGCCGGCCAAACGTCCACCCGCACGCTGATCGTGGCACTGCGCGCACGATAAATTCAACTGCCCGATGCGCTGCACATACAACTCCTTGCCCCGCGCGGCCGATGCCCTGGTCCCCGCATCCTGTGGCGGCTCCACCGGCATGCCGCGCGATTGCAGCGCCACATACGCCTCCAACCCAAGCAACTCCTCGCTCTCCGCCCGCAACGCCGGCGCCTGCTGCTTTTGTTCGCGGCACACATTGATGCGCTGCCCAAGATTGATCGTCGCCTTGCTCCCGGCATGAAAAGCCGGGTAACGCGCCGCCACGCCGCGCATGCTCTGATTCGCCTCGCCATGGCAGCTGGCGCAGGACTTGCCGCTCTTGCCGGCGGCGGCGCCCCACTGCGCCTCGCCGCCGCTGATCCACAGCATGGCGGGATTGAGCGTGTCGTCGCGCTGCATCGCCTGCGTGGACGCGCTCATGAACTCACTGCCGGAGCGGCGCGCGTCCTCCGCGCTGGTCGCGCCCAGCATCAGCGCCCCCGCGAGGCAGCACAACGCGCCGCCCAGCCTCCGGTTCATGCCGGTCCCACCGTCAAATTCATCTTCTCCGTCTGGGCGAAACCCTGATCGCCCTCCCACGTGAACTCCAGCGTCCCCGTCTCCGTGGCGACGGTGAAGAAGCTGATATACGGATTGGCGGAAACCGCCTGATGCAGCTCGGCGCCGAAGACCTGCTCACCGTTGTAGCGGCATACAAACTTGCGGATGATGTCGCGCGGGATAAGCTGGCCGTCCGCGCCGGGGCGGTAACCGGTCTCCATCGGATGCCCGATCAGCGCGCGGATCTCGATCACGTCACCGCGCTTGGCCGTCGCCGGCATGTGGATCAATGCGCGCGCCATCAGGGAGCCTCCCCTTCTATGCAGGCGGCCAGCGCCACGATCACGCTCACGGATTTGGACTGGTAGCTGCCGTCGCTCATGCGCGCCACTGCCGTCAGTTTTTGAGAAGTGGCCAGCCGAATACGGGTCGACACCTGCGCCTTGCCGGCGCGCGGCCCCAGCGTGAACACCGCCACGTCGGTCTGCGGATTGCGCTCGTTGAAGATGGCGATCGCGCTGACATGGTCGGCGGCGCTCATCGGGCTGTCGACGGCGATCGTCACCGGCACCGCGTTGCCGTTGTCGATCAACTGAGCGATATCGAATGTCATCTTGCCTTCGGTCGGCTTGGCACCGCCGGTGAAGGCATTGATCGCCGCCGCCATCTCCTCCGTGGTGGCGAAGGCCGGGCGCACCAGCGCCAGCATCGCCAGCCCGGTTCCGGCGGCGGCCAGCATATCGCGACGCTTCATGGTGTTTGCTCCTTTAACGTCAGCAGCCAGGCCACGACGTCCTCGATCTGCTGCGCGGTCAATATCGTCTTGTCTTGGAAGGCCGGCGCAACGCGGTTCAGGCCATCGGTTTTGTAATAGGAAGGCATGATCGTCACCGGGTTGAAATGGCTGGCGTCCACGATGCGCAAGCGAAGCTGCGCCGCGCTCCAGCGCCGGCCCGCGCCTTGCAGGTCGGGCGCCAGATTGCCCTGAAAGCGTTCTTCAGGAATCGGACCGGTATGGCACAACAGGCAAAGGCTGGCCTGGCGGCTGGCCACCAGCGCGCGCCCCCGTGCCGCGTCGCCGGCAACGGCACCGGCCAGCGGCGCGGCGATGCCGTCGCCGGCGACCGCATAGCCGGGATCGGCGGCGGCGGGCTGCGCAAAGGCCAATGCGGCGAGGGCGACGGAGCACGCCAGCGCCAGCCGGCTCCCGTCCCCGCCACCTACCCGCGCAGCCACGCCGCCACCCTCCTTACGCCTTCTTCAAACTATGGTTCTTCAACGGCAGATCGCGTATCCGCTTGCCGGTGGCGGCGAAGATCGCGTTCAGCACGGCCGGCGCGGCCACCGCGATGGTCGGCTCGCCCACGCCGCCCCAGAATCCGCCCGACGGCATGATGATGGACTCCACCTTCGGCATCTCGTCGAGCTTGAGCACCTGGTAGGTGTCGAAGTTGGTCTGCTCCATCTGCCCGTCCTTCAAGGTGCACTCGCCGTACAACGACGCCGACAGGCCGTACACGAACGAGCCTTCGATCTGCGCCTCGATCTGCTGCGGATTGACCGCGTAACCCGGATCGGTCGCCGCGATGATGCGCAAAATCTTGACCTTGCCCGTCTTCTGGTCGACCGATACCTCGGCACATGCGGCAACGTAGCTGCCGAAGCCCATCGTCTGCGCCAGGCCGCGATACACGCCCTTCTTCGCCGGCTTGCCCCAGCCGGCCTTTTCGGCCACCGCGTTCAGCACCGCCAGATGCTTGGGATGCTCGACCATCAGCTTGCGGCGCAGCGCCAGCGGGTCCTGCTTGGTGGCGAAGGCCACCTCGTCGAGGAAGCACTCCAGGTAAATCGTATTCTGGTTCAGGTTCACGCCGCGCCAGAAGCCCGCCGGCACCGGCGGATTGCGCATCGCGTGATCGATCAGCAGATTCGGGAACGAATAACCGATCGACGCTTCCGGCCCCGGCGCGTTAAGCCCCTGGAACACAACGGGGTCCTTGCCATCCTTGATCGCCATGCCGAGCGAAGCGAGGATGGACTGCCCGGCGATGCGCATGTGCAGGCCGGTGATATTGCCCTTGGCATCCAGGCCGGCGGTCAGCTTGCACTGCGTGATCGGATGGTAGCGGCCATGCAGCATGTCCTCTTCGCGCGTCCAGATCAGCTTGACCGGGGTGCCGGGCATCTCCTTGGCGATCTTCACCGCCTGTGTCACCCAGTCGTGCGATGCGCCGCGCCGGCCAAAGCCGCCGCCCAGGTGCATCTTGTAGACGTCGCACTTGGCCGCCGGCAGGCCCGCCGCTTCGGACGTCGCCGCCAGCGCGGCCTCGCCGTTCTGCGTCGGCGTCCACACCTCGCAGCGCTCGGGCGTCCAGATCACCGTCGCGTTCATGGTTTCCATGGTCGCGTGGTTCTGCCACGGGAACGAATACACCGCTTCGACGGTGCGGGCCGCCGACTTGATCGCCGCCTTGGCGTCGCCGTTGGAGTTGCCGACCACCGCATCGGGCGCGTCGAGCGCCGCCTTCAACGTCGCCGCCACGTCCTTGCTCGACAAATTCGCGTTGGGCCCCTTGTCCCATTCAATAGGCAAGGCATCCAAAGCCGACTTGGCGCGCCACCAGGTGTCCGCCACCACCGCCACGGCGCTGTCGCCGACCTTGATCACCTTCTTCACGCCGGGGCGCTTCTCGATCGCGGCCGCGTCGAAGCTCTTGACGGTGCCGCCGAACACCGGGCAATCCTTGATGGCGGCGTTGAGCAGGCCGGGCATCTTGATGTCCATGCCGTAGATTTGGGCGCCGGTGGTCTTGTCCACCGTATCGAGGCGCGCCAGGCGCTTGCCGACCAGCTTCCAGTCCTTCGGGTCCTTGAGCATGACTTCGGCCGGAGGGCTCAGCTTCGACGCCGCCTCCGCCACCTTGCCGTAGCTGATCGAGCGTCCGCTCGCCTCGTGCGTGATCACGCTGACGGCTGCCACGCATTCGGACGACGGCACCTTCCACGCGTCGGCCGCCGCCTGCACCAACAAGGTGCGCGCGGTGGCGCCGCCCTTGCGTACCAGGTCGTGCGATTCGCGGATGCCACGGCTGCCGCCGGTGGAGAAGCTGCCCCAGACGCGCTTGCGCGCCAGGTTCTGCCCCGGGGTCGGATACTCGGTGGTGACTTTGCTCCAGTCGGCGTCCAGCTCCTCGGCCACCAGCTGCGCCAGGCCGGTCAAGGTTCCCTGGCCCATCTCGGAGCGGGCGATGCGGATCACGATGGTGTCGTCGGACTTGACGACCACCCAGGCGTTCACCTCGGGCGTGCCCTTGGAGGATGCCGGGGCGCCCTGCGCCACGGCCTCGAACGGAATATGAAACGCCACCACCAGGCTGCCGGCGGCCGCGCCCTTCAGGAAGCCCCTGCGCGAGGCGGAGCTTGGCAAAACAGGAGCGCCGCTCATACCTTGCCTCCTTCCACGTGCTGGATATTGAGGCCCGCGTTTTTCGGATCGCCGCCCTTGACCACCACATGGATCGCCGCCCGCACCCGGTTGTAGGTGCCGCATCGACAGATATTGGACATCGCCATATCGATGTCGGCGTCGGTGGCCTTCGGCTTTTCGCGTATCAGCGCGGCGGCGGCCATGATCATGCCGGACTGGCAGAAGCCGCACTGCGGCACGTCCAGCGCGGCCCAGGCCTTCTGGATCGCGTGCGAGCCGTCCTTGGACAAGCCCTCGATGGTGGTGATCTTTTGTTCGGCGGTGACGGTGGACACGGGCCGCACGCAGCTGCGCGTCGGCTCGCCGTCGATATGCACGGTGCAGGCGCCGCATTGCGCCACGCCGCAGCCGTACTTGGTGCCGGTCAGCCCCAGTTGTTCGCGTATGACCCACAACAGCGGCGTGTCGTCCTCCGCCTCGAATTCGCGTACCACGCCGTTGACGTTCAATTTAGCCATGCACTTCTCCCTGGATTTTGGTTGCCCGAATAGACCGCTGGTGATACTACACCCACTACATTAACTCTGCAGCATGTACGAAATATTTCCATTCTTGACTTGGATCAAAGTTTTTCATGCTTCAGATCAATAGACTTGATTGCGTTACTTACGACGACATCAAAGAGGAAGTGAAATGAGCAAGACCAAGGCAATCGCAGCAGCAGTACTGGCCACCCTGGGCATGGGTGTCGCAATGGGCAGCGCCGTGGCGCAAGAGTCGCCATGGCTGGTGCGCGTGCGCGCCGTGAATCTGAACACGGCCGACAAGTCGGACCCGGTCGGCGGCGTGGGCGCGTCGGACCGCCTCACCGTCAGCGACAAGACCATCCCCGAATTCGACATCTCCTATTTCTTCACGCCCAACCTGGCGGCGGAGCTGGTGCTGACCTATCCGCAAAAGCACGACGTCTATCTGGACGGCGCCAACATCGGCACCTTCAAGCACCTGCCGCCGTCGCTGCTGGTGCAGTACCACTTCACGCCGGACGCGCCGCTCAAGCCTTACGTCGGTGCCGGCATCAACTACACCACGCTGTCCAAGGTGCGCCTGCTTAACGGGCAGGCCAGCCTGGAACACGACAGCGTCGGCCTGGTGGTGCAGGCGGGCGTCGACTACGCCATCGACAAGCAATGGTCGCTCAACTTCGACGTCAAGAAAGCGCAGATCCGCAGCGACGTCATGATCGGCGGCGCCAAGGCCAGCCGCGTCAAGGTCGATCCGCTGATGATCGGCGTGGGTGTCGGTTACCGATTCTAAACCGCGGAATACCGTTCCGCCATCTTCTGTTCGCGGAACGCTTCCGTCATAAAATCCACGAATGCCCGCGTCTTCGCGGGCATTAGCTTTTGGCTGGTGAAGTACAGCGAGATCGCGCCGATATCGACATACCAGTCGGGCAGCACGCGTCGCAGCTCGCCGCTGTCCAAATGCGTCCCCAGATCGGTCATCACCAGCAGCGCCACGCCCATGCCCATCAAGGCCGCGCTGCGGATCGCATCGGGATCGTTCAGAAACACGCGCGGCCGCAGCACCGCCGACATGCCATCGCCGGCGCGATTGCGCATCTCCCACGACTTGGCCCGGCCGCTCTGCGGCGAGCGCATGACGATAGCGTCGAGGTCCGCCAGGTCCGCCGGCGTCACCGGCGGCTTGCGTCCCTTCAGATACGCCGGCGAGGCCACCAAGACACCGTGCGCCGGCATCAACTCCCGCGCCACCACGCCCGGCGCCAAATCGAAACCGCCGCCGATCGCCGCATCGAAGCCGCCGGCCACCAGATCGACCCGGCGGTTTTCCACATTGACGTCCAGGGTCAACGCCGGATAGCGCGCCATAAACGCCGGCATCAGCGGCAGCACGTGCCGGCGGCCGAAACCCGGCGCCATGCTCAGTTTGAGCACGCCGGCCGGCTCGCCCGCCTTGGCCGTCACCTCCGCGATCGCGCCCTGGATGCCGTCCAGCCCCGCGCCGACGGAATTCAGAAACCGCTCGCCGGCCTCGGTCAGGGTCAGGCCGCGCGTGGTGCGCTGGAACAGCCGCACGCCGAGGTTGCGCTCCAGCTGCGCCACGTTGCGGCTGACGGCGGCCGGCGTCAGCGCCAGGCGCCGGGCCGCCGCCGAAAAACTGGAGGATTCCGCGCTGCGGACGAAGGATTCAAGGTTGGACAGGGTTTCCAAAGCGATGCTTTCAACGTTTGCTTGAAGCTGATACTACCAAGCTATGACTACCCATAGCAAGTGACGGCGGCCATACTGAACTCATCGCAACCCAATCAACGAAAGGAAACACATCATGAACATCTCCATCATCGGCGCGGGCGCCATCGGTTCCGCCATCGCACGCAACCTGTCCAAAGCCGGCATCGCCGCCACCATCGCCAACAGCCGCGGCCCCGAATCGCTGGCGGCGCTGCACCAGGAACTGCCGAACATCCGTCCCGTCACCATCGAGGAAGCGGCCAAGGCCGACGTGGTCTTCCTAGCCGTGCAGTGGAGCCGCATCCCCGAGGCGGTGCGCAATCTGCCGGCATGGAACGGCCGCATCGTCGTCGACGCCAACAACGCGCTCGAAGCGCCGTCGTTCAAGGCCGTGGACCTGGGCGGCCGCGCATCGAGCCTGGTACTGGCCGACCTGCTGCCCGGCGCCCGCGTGGTCAAGGCCTTCAACCATCTGACTGCGGCGCTGCTGCAAAGCGATCCGCAAGCGGAGGGCGGACGCCGCGTGCTGTTCTACTCGGGCGACGACGCCGACGCCAAAAAAACCGTCGGCCAGCTGATCGACCAACTGGGATTCGCCGGCGTCGACCTGGGCACCCTCGATGGCGGTGGACGCCTGGCGCAGTTCCCCGGCGGCCCGCTGCCGGTGCTGAACCTGGTCAAATTCGGCTAACGTTGCCGCACCACGACAGCGCATTCCTTTAAGGGACACGGACGGGTATATTGGGTTACTTGCCCCCGTGTACTAAAGGAATGCCGCCATGACCCTCGACCACGTAAAAATCGGAACGCGCCTCGGCGCCGGTTTCGCCATCGTTCTGGCGCTGCTGGTGGCAGTCCTGGTTCTGGGACTCAGCTCCATGGGCCGCATCGGCAGCAGAACCCAGGACATCATCGAGGACAAGAACGTCAAGATGGAAGCGGCCAACCACATGGTCGACGCCGTCCGCGACATCACACTACACCTGACCAATATCGTCGTCGTCCCGAGCACGCCGGAAGTGAACGCCGAGCTGCAGAAAATCGCCGAGGCGCGCAAGAAGTACGGCGAGGCGAAAAAAATCCTGTCCGGCCTCGCCACGGATGAAAAGGAAAAGGCCATGCTGGCCAACCTCGACGCGCTGATCGCCGACGGCGCGGCCAAGAACAACAAGGTCATCGAGCTACGCAAGGATGGCGAGATCCAGGACGCCACCGCCTATTTGACGCAGACCGCCGCTCCCAGCCTGCAAGGCGTGCTAAAGGTACTGGGCGACATCGTCGCCCACGAAAGCGCGCAGGCCAAGCATGCCGGCGACGAAGTGGCGGCCGTGCTGCGATCGTCCAAGCTGCTGCTGGTCGGCCTGGGCGTGCTGGCCGTGGCGCTGGGCGCCGCGGTGGCCTGGTTCATCACGCGCTCGATCACGGTGCCGCTCAACGCCGCCGTCGACCTGGCCGAGACGGTGGCCGGCGGCGACCTGTCGACCCGCATCGACGTCAGCGCCACCGACGAAACCGGCCGCCTGCTCAACGCGCTCAAGGCCATGAACGACAGCCTGCTCAACGTCGTCGGCCAGGTACGGCAAGGCACGGACACCATCACCGTCGCGTCCAACGAAATCGCCGCCGGCAACATGGACCTGTCCTCGCGCACCGAGCAGCAAGCCAGCTCGCTGGAGGAGACCGCGTCGTCGATGGAGGAGCTGACCTCCACCGTCAAGCAGAACGCCGACAACGCGCGCCAGGCCAACACGCTGGCGCGCAGCGCGTCGGAGGTGGCCAGCAAGGGCGGCGCCATCGTCGCCCAGGTGGTCGACACGATGGGATCGATCAACGCCTCGTCGCGCAAGATCGTCGACATCATCTCGGTCATCGACGGCATCGCCTTCCAGACCAACATCCTCGCGCTCAACGCGGCGGTCGAGGCGGCGCGCGCCGGCGAGCAGGGGCGCGGCTTCGCGGTCGTGGCGTCCGAGGTGCGCAACCTGGCGCAGCGCTCGGCGGCGGCGGCCAAGGAGATCAAGGAACTGATCTCGGCCTCGGTGGCCAACGTCGACGACGGCTCCAAGCTGGTCAACGAGGCCGGGCAGACCATGGGCGACATCGTCGACAGCATCCAGCGCGTGACCGACATCATGGGCGAGATCACCTCGGCCAGCCAGGAACAGACGATGGGTATCGAGCAGATCAACGTCGCCATCACGCAGATGGACGAAGTCACGCAGCAGAACGCCGCACTGGTCGAGCAGGCGGCGGCCGCATCGCAGAGCATGCAGGAACAGGCGGAGGCGCTGGCCAGGGTGGTCGGTTTCTTCAAAACCGGCGCGGCGGCGCCCGCATTGCGCGTGGCGGCGCCGCGGACGGCTATAATGTTGCAAACTCGATAGCACCCCCACCGGAAACCCCATGCGCAAGATACTGATAGTCCTGATGTCCCTGATGCTGACGGCGTGTGTCGACGATAGCGCCTCGTACTACCCGGAAAGCGGCAACAGCGAGCACGTGATGACGGTGCACCGGACGCAGAAGTATTTCTGGAGCAGCGAGAGCAGCGTGGAATTGATCATGCAGCATCTGCCGCAGTGTTTGCGCAGGATCGAGCTGTCGGACATGCCGGCCGACGATGTCGAAATCGAGTTGCTGTCGGGCGGGGATAATGTGTGGACCTTGCGCGCGGGTAGCGAGATGTGGCAGGTCGAAACGCAAAGCTGCACGCAGTATCCGGATGTCAAAGGCGACGGCGGGGAATTGATCGGCGTGTTCCGCGTGGATGGGGGCAAGCTGGTGTTCGAGGCGGCCGTGCTGGAACCGGCGCAATAGGCCTGCGCAATAAAAATATCAACGGAGACACGTAGGGCGGATTAGGCGGAACGCCGTAATTCGCCATTTATGAGCCGCCGACAACGCATGCAATGGCGGATTACGCTGCGCTAATCCGCCCTACGTGCCTCCCCGAGGGATCGAAGCATGCCTCCCCCGAGGGATCAAAATCCCCCGGACGGAGCTTAACGCGACAACGCCACCCGGCGTGGCGCCGGCTTGACCGCCGCACGCGGCTGATGCATCGCCACGCTCTGCTGCTGATCGCCGCTCAACTTGAAGCGGCTCACCAGCTCCGCCAGATTGCCGGCCTGCTCCTGCATGCTGCCCGCCGCGGCGGCCGCCTGCTCCACCAGCGCCGCGTTCTGCTGCGTGACCGAATCCATCTCCGTGATCGCCGTGTTCACATGGCCGATCCCCGTGCTCTGCTCGCTCGACGCGGCCGTGATCGCCGACATGATCTGCGTCACGCGCGAAACGCTGGCCACCACCTGATCCATCGTCGTGCCGGCTTCGGCCACCAGCGCGCTGCCAGCGCTGATACTGTCGACCGATGCGTTGATCAGCTCCTTGATCTCCTTGGCCGCGCCGGCCGAGCGCTGCGCCAGGTTGCGCACCTCGGATGCCACCACCGCGAAGCCACGGCCCTGCTCGCCCGCGCGCGCCGCTTCGACCGCCGCGTTCAACGCCAGGATGTTGGTCTGGAACGCGATGCCGTCGATGACGCTGATGATGTCGACAATCCGCGTCGCCGACGCATTGATCGTGTCCATCGTCTGCACCACCTGCGACACCACCTTGCCGCCTTTTTCCGCGACCGCCGAAGCCGACATGACCAGCTGGTTGGCCTGCACCGCGTTGTCGGCGTTCTGGTTCACGGTCGAGGTCAACTCCTCCATCGACGCCGCCGTCTCCTCCAGCGAGCTGGCCTGCGATTCGGTGCGTGCCGACAAGTCCATATTGCCCGAGGCGATCTCGCTCGAGGCGGTGGCGATGGTGTCGGCGCTGCGGCGGATCTCGCCGATGGTCTCGGCCAGCCGCGCCTGCATCGACTTCATCGCGAACAGGATGCTGGCGTTGTCGCTGGCGTGGGTCTTGATCGGCGCGCTCAGGTCGCCGCCGGCGATCTGCAGCGCCACTTTGCTGACGTATTCGGGGTCGCCGCCGATGGTGTGGCGCAGGCTTTTGTTGACCAAGCTGACGATGGTCCACAGCAACAGGCAGACACCGGCCAGCAGTCCGGCTGATTTGAGCAGCGAGGCGCGGAAGGCGGCGTCGACGTCATCGATGTAGACGCCGGTGGTCAGGTCCCAGTTCCACGGCGCGTAGTGCACCACGCGGCTCAGCTTGGGCACCGGCACGGTGGTGTTCGGCCGTATCCACCAGTAGCGCACGAAGCCGGCGCCGTCCGGCGAGGCGCCGGCGGCCTGGATGTCACGGTACAGATAGGTGCCGTTTGGATCCTTGAAATCGACCATGTCCTTGCCGTCGTTTTCAGCCTTGAAGGGATTCATCAGCGACACCGTGCCGCTGGTGATGGTGATGTAGCCGTCCTTGCCGTAGCGCAGACCCTTGATCAGCGCCATGGCTTGCTTCTGCGCCTCTTCCTTGGTCATGGTGCCGTTGGCGGCCTTGTCGCCGAACTGCTTGACGATGCTCAGGCCGGCGTCGTCGATGTGGCGCAATTCGTTGCTGCGTTCCTCGATGCGCAGATTGCGCGTCTGGATCGTCTCGTACAGGAAAATCGCAGTGATGCAGAGCAGGCTGCAAATCAACGGCACCCAAAGCTTCTGCTGGAAAGACAATTTGTTCATGGAGGTCTCCTGTTTTCTACAGGAAACTATACCGAAAAATGTAAAATGCCGGGCGTGATAACGCTACCCTGTTGTTTATTTGGGAATGGGTGTATCGGTAGCTCAACAATAAAAAACGGGCGCGGCGATCTTTATCGCCGCGCCCGTTTGCTAAGCTATAACAGTGACCGGGACTTAGTGCGTGGTGCCGGTTTTGACGGTTTTGGCGGCCAGTTGCGCCTTCACGTCGGCCTTCCGGGCGTTCGGCGTCATGTAGGCGACGTCGTCGTAGGCTTCGTTGCGGTCCAGCTCGCCGGCGTTGCGGGCGGCGATGGTCTGGGCCTTGACCTCGTCGCGGCTCAGGGTGCCCGCCGACGTGTTCGCGAACGACTGGTTGATCGTGGCCTCGTTCTGGTCCAGCTGGCCGGCGGCGCGGGCGGCGACGGTCTCGGCGATGACTTGTTCACGGGTCAACTGGCCCGACGGTGCCTGGGCGAAAGCGGCGCCGGCGGCAACCAGCAGGGAAACCGATGCGATGATGGATTTGACGTTCATTTTATTGCTCCTTATCTGATTAGCACGATGCTCCGGAGAGCGCTTATCGGCAGTGCTGCGTTGTGTTCGTCGATGAGTTCATCTTAGTATCAAAAATTCAGATAAAAAAGTGCAATTTTCCGGTCAAATCCATCCGATTATCCGATCTTAGGGGCTCAGCGCTTTTCGCTGTCGAGCACGGCGGTCGCATGGGCGTTGTAGCGGTCGCCAGCCGCCGCGCCGGGGGGCACCGCCCGTTCCAGCCGCGCCAGGTCGGCCGCCGACAACCGCACCCCGTTCGCGCCCAGCGCCTCCGTCAGGCGGGCGCGGGTGCGGGCACCGACCAGCGGCACGATGTCCTCGCCCTGGGCCGCCACCCAGGCGATCGCCACCTGCGCCACCGACACGCCGAGCTCGTCGGCGATGGCGCGCACTTTCTCCACCAACCCCAGGTTGTGGTCCAGGTTCTCGCCCTGGAAGCGCGGACTGGCCAGGCTGCGGAAATCGGCCTCGCCGGCGCGCTGCTTGCTCCAGTGCCCGCTGATCAGGCCGCGCGACAGCACGCCATAGGCGGTGATGCCGATGCCCAGTTCGCGGCAGGTTTGCAGGATGCCATCCTCGAGGCCGCGTGAAATCATCGAATATTCGATCTGCAGATCCGAGATCGGATGCACTGCGTGGGCGCGGCGCAGCGTCTCGCTGCCCACCTCCGACAGGCCGATGTGGCGCACCCTGCCGGCCTTGACCAGCTCAGCGATGGCGCCGACGGTGTCCTCGATCGGCACCGCCGGGTCCAGCCGCGCGGGACGGTAGATATCGATATGCTCCACGCCCAGCCGCTTGAGGCTGTAGGCGGCGAAGTTCTTCACGGCCGCCGGACGGGCATCGTAGCCGACCCAGTTGCCGGCCGGATCGCGCATCGCGCCGAACTTGACGCTGATGTTGACGCTGTCGCGGCCACCGGCTTGCAACGCCTCGCCCAGCAGCAGCTCGTTGTGGCCCATGCCGTAGAAATCACCGGTGTCGAGCAGCGTGACGCCGGCGTCCAGCGCGGCGTGGATGGTGGCCAGGCTTTCGGCGCGGTCGGCCGGGCCGTACAGGTCGGACATGCCCATCAGCCCCAGGCCCAGTTGCGAGACTTGCGGGCCGGTGCGGCCAAGTTTGCGTGTTTGCATGATGAAGCTCCAGAGAGAGTAAGCGGAGAAATCATTATGCTATTATCGATCCAGGTAATAAATACGCACAAATCCATTACTTCATTCGAAAAACCATAACAATCATGGACCAGTTCAAGGTGATGCAAATCTTCCAGGCGGTGGCCGACTGCAAGAGTTTCACGCAGGCGGCCGAGCGGCTCAATCTGCCCAAGCCGACCGTCACCAACGCCGTACAGGCCATCGAACAGCAGCTCGGCGTGCGATTGCTCCAGCGCACCACGCGCAAGGTCAGCCTCACGGCCGAGGGCGCGCAATACCTGGAACGCTGCACCGCCCTGCTCAACGACCTGGAGGACATGAACGGCCTGTTCGCCGGCGATGGCCGCCTGCTCAGCGGCGCGGTGCGGGTCGAATTGCCGGAGCGGCTGGCGCACCTGGTCGTCATTCCGGCACTGCCGGATTTCCTGCGGCGCCATCCGGGCATCCAGGTGCGGCTCGGCTCCGGCGACCGTTTCGCCGACCTGGTCGGCGAAGGCATCGATTGCGCCGTGCGCGGCGGCACCCTGCGCGACTCCACCCTGGTGGCGCGCCGCATCGGCAACCTGCAACAGGTCAACCTGGCTTCGCCGGCGTATCTGGAACGCCACGGCCGGCCACGCACACTGGACGATTTACAACACCACTACGCCGTCAATTTCTTCTCCAGCCAAAGCGGGCGGGACATGGACTGGGAGTACGTCGACGCGGACGGCGCCGGGCGCACGCTGGCGATGCGCAGCCAGGTCTCCGTCAGCGGCACCGAGGCGTATATCGCCGCCTGCGTGGCGGGACTGGGCCTGATCCAGGTGCCAAGCCAGAGCATCATGCCGCTGCTGGCATCGGGTGCGCTGGAGGAGGTGCTGCCGGCGTGGCGGCCCGCGCCGATGCCGCTCAACATCGTTTATTCGCACAATCGCCACCTGTCCCCGAGGGTGCGGGTGTTTGTGGACTGGTTAATTAGTGTCATTGGGCAACAAAATGTGTCAGAATGAGGCTATCGTCCCTTAACAAAAGTTATTTTCATGAAACTGCTCCTGTCGACGGCGCTGCTGGCTTGTTATTCGTGCGCCGCCCTTGCGGCCTCGCCCCAAGCGTCAAGCGGGGCCAAAGCCGCGCCGTCGCCGGCCCGGATGCTGCACAGCGCGCAACAGCAGATCGACGCCGGCAGCTGGCTCGAGCACGTCACCGCGCTCTCGTCGGACGAGTTCGAAGGGCGCGCGCCCGGCACGCGCGGCGAGCAGCTCACCATCGACTATCTGCAACAGCAATTCAGGAAACTGGGACTGGAGCCGGGTAATCCGGACGGCACCTATCTGCAGCGGGTGCCCACGGTCGGCATCTCCAGCCACCCGACGATGAGCTACACGCCCAAGGACGGAGCGGCCACGCAGCTCATCTTCGGCGACGACTACGTCGCCTGGTCGGCGCGCGCCGAACGGCAAATCGACGTCACCGACTCCGAACTGGTCTTCGTCGGCTACGGCGTGCAAGCGCCGGAATATCGTTGGGACGACTACAAGGGCGCCGATCTGAAAGGCAAGACGCTGCTCATGCTGATCAACGACCCGCCGCTGCCGGACCCCAAGCATCCCAAGCGGCTGGACCCGGCCGTGTTCGGCGGCGCCGCGATGACCTACTACGGCCGCTGGGCCTACAAATATGAAATGGCCGCCCGGATGGGCGCGGCCGGCGCGCTGATCATCCACGAAGCCAAGCCGGCCGCCTACCCGTACGAGGTGGTGCGCAACAGCTGGAGCCGGGAAAACTTCGCCATCTTCGACAAGGCCCCGGACCCGGACTTTCCGGCCGTGCCCGGATGGTTGCAGATCGACCGCGCGCGCGACATCATCAAGGCCGGCGGCTTCGACTTCGAAACGCTGAAACAGCAGGCGCTGTCGCGCGACTTCAAGCCGATGCCACTGGGCGTCAAGCTCAGCGTGAGCGAACTCAACGCCTGGCGCGAAGTCGCCTCGCACAATGTCGTGGCAAAGATCGCCGGCTCCGACCCGCAGCTGAAGGACGAAGTCGTCGTCTACAGCGCGCACTGGGACCACTTCGGCATCGACGAAACCTTGCCCGGCCCGCGCACGCAGCAGATCTTCCACGGCGCGCTCGACAACGCCGCCGGTGTCGCCACCCTGCTGGAGATCGCCAAGGCCTACAAGGCGCTGCCGGTCGCGCCCAAGCGCACCATCGTGTTTCTGGCGACCACGGGCAAGGAGCGCGGCCAGCTGGGCGCCAAATACTACACGCGCAACCCGCTGTATCCGATCGACAAAACGCTGGTCAACATCAATCTGCAAGGCATGAACGTCTGGGGCCGCACGCGCACGGTGGAATTGCGCGGCATGGGCCAATCGACGGCGGACGACGTGGTCGTCAAAGTGGCGCGCGGCCAGGGCCGGGCGGTGCGTCCGGACAGCAACGGCGAGTACGGCAATTTCTACCGTGGCGACCAGATCGAATTCGCCAAGGCCGGCGTACCGGTGGTATATCTCAGCGACAGTCTCGACTTCATCGGCAAGCCGGCCGCGTACGGCCGCGAAAAGCTCATGCGCTACAGCACGCAGCAATACCACACGGTCAACGACGTGGTCGATCCCAAGTGGGACACGCGCGGCGTGGTCGAAGACATCGCGTTGCTGTTCCAGACCGGCTACCACATCGCCCAAAACAAGGACGTGCCGCAATGGAAGCCCAACGCCGAGTTCCGGCGCAAGCCGGCCCGGTAACCCCGATAAACCTCGGAACCACGTAGGGCGGATTAGGCGGAACGCCGTAATCGGCCATGTATGAGCCGCCGACGACGCACGCATGGCCGATTACGCTGCGCTAATCCGCCCTACGTGTTTCCGTGGTTTACGTGGTTGCCGTGGTTTCAGCGTCCTGCAAGCCATTTCTCATCGCGCAGTTTTTGCAGCTGCGCCAGATTACGCTGCTCGAAGGCGTCGGCGCCGGCCGCCGCGATATCGGCCCGCAAGCCCTGTTCCGCCTGCCCAATGCGCGCGGCGTCCTGCGGCGCCAACTCCATCAAACCATTCAGATACGTCACACCCCACTGCAAGCGCGTCGCCGGACCGGCCGCCGCGTTCCACGCCTTCTGGTACCAGTCGACCGCGCCCGCCATGTCGCCACGCCGCTTCGCGCCTGTCGCCAGGCTCAGCATGAAATAGTAGGGCGAGTGTGAGCGCGGCAACTCCGCCAGCAACACCTGCTCCGCCCGCGCCGACAAGCCCGCATCGTTCAACGCGCTGACGGCCGTGTTGACCAGGGTGTGCCGTTCATACGGATCGGTCGATTCCGCCAGCGCCGCTTCCACCCGGTCGCGCACCTGTTCCTGCAGACCCTGCGTCGACGTGAGCAAACGCGTCAGCCGCATTTGCAGCCGCACCGCCGCCAGGCGGTCCGGCGCGCCGAGCCAGAAATCGTCGGCCCATTGCGCTGCGGCGCCGCTGAGCACGGCGGCCAGCTCCTCGCGCCGGCTGGCGAACTTGATCAGGTTGACGCCGCTGTTGCAGAGGATGTCCATGTTGGCGCGCGCCAGGCGCGCATCCGAGAAAATCGCCATCAAGACATCGGCGTTGGCCGCCGCGTCGACGCCCTTGCCGGCGGCGGCCAGTTGCGCATGCAGACCCAGGCGCGCGGCCGCGTCGGTATCGTCGCAAACGCGCACCAGCGCCAGCAAGGTCGCGGCCAGCTCGCGCCCGCCCAGCAAACGCCCCTCGTCGGTGTCCCAGGAATAGTGACTCAGCAACGACCATTCGTTGGCGCCGAGCTTGCGCCCGCCGGACAATGCGGCCTCCAGCGCGACAGCGGCGCTGGAACCGGACGCATGCACGGCCAGCGCCGTGTCGAACGCGCCGACGAACAGTTCGCCGTCAAGCTCGCACGGCAGGCGCGTGATCTCGCCGCCGCCGGGCGCGAACAGCACCAAGGTCGGATAGCTGCGCAGCCCGTAACGCGCGGCCAGCGCCTGCGCGCCGGGACTGTCGCCGTCGAGGTGGCAGCACAGCACCGACGCCGAGCGCCGGACGAATTCGTCGCGCGCGAAGATCTCGGATTTGACGCGGTTGCACGGCGGACACCACACCGCGCCCCAGTACAGGAACAGCGGACGTTGTTGCGATCGCGCCAGCGCAAAGGCGGCCTCCAGTTCGCCGGCTTGCCGGACTTCATTCCATTCGATGCTCATGCTTTAGGACGGTGGGCATTCAATAATTTGGCCGCGATCGACACGGTCACCGGCGAATCGGGCCAGACGTCATCCGGCCCGAACCAGCGCGCGTCGGCGATCTCCGTTTGATCGACGCGGATCTCGCCGTCCAGATAGTCGGCCGTGTAAGCGATCATCAACGAGTGCGGGAACGGCCACGACTGGCTGCCGAAGTAGCGCAGGTTGTGCACGCGCAGCCCGACCTCCTCATACACCTCGCGGTGGATGGCCTCCTCGATCGATTCGCCCGCCTCCAGGAATCCGGCCAGCGCCGTGTACCGCTTGGCCGGCGAATTGGTGTGCATCGCCAGCAGCACCGAGTCGCCCTTGCGGATCAGCACCATCATCGCCGGCGAGATGCGCGGATACGCGGTCATGCCGCAGTTCAGGCATTTGTAGCAGCGCTCGCCCACAAGCCGCTGCGTCGGCGTGCCGCAGGCGCCGCAAAAGCGATGCGTGCGCGCCCATTCGGCCAGCTGGAACGCCCTGCCCGCCAGCCCCAGAAATCCGTCATCGACCGCGCCGAAGAGCGAGCGCAACCCATGGTAGCCGTGCTCCGCGTCCACCGGCAGCGGCTGGTCGAGCCATGCCAATTGATAGTAACGCCCTTCCCATTTCCCCAGCGAATGCACGCGTTCGGGCGGCAAATCGAGCGCCGCGACCGTGTCGGGGTCCGGCAAGCCCAAAGTGGCGTTGCGTAATAGCAACTCCCCGCGATGGAACACGAAAGTGAGCGCACGGTCGTGCTGTTCGGGATTAATCAGTGGAATAAATGTGGCGGGCGTGAGCAGCATAGAGGGAACGGGAAAGGTTACGCGCGAACCCTTATCTTACAGTGTTTCTTATTTGCTTCTTTTGCCTGGCACATCGTCTTGACAAGCTGATGACACAAGCAATGCTAAGCCATTGTTTTTAGACAAAGATTTACCGGGCATTTAGCCGTCTTTTCACTCAATCAGGGAAATTGCCGGTAAGATATATTTCCGTCAGGAGATTAAATTATGCCATCGATAGTACCTGGACTCACCACCGACCAAATCGTCAGCCTGCAACCCAGCCAGATCGCACTGCTGACGACCGCGGAAATCGCCTTGCTCACGACAACGCACATGACTGTGCTGTCGAGCGCGCAATTGGCCGCGATCGGCACCGCCCAGCTACGGGCGCTATCGACCCAGAATCTGCGCGTACTCAGCACCGACCAGATCGGCCAAGGCTTCACCACCAAACAAATCCAGGCGCTGACGACCGGCCAGATGATCAGCCTGACGAGCGATCAACTGGTCCACGGCTTGACCACCGACCAATTCGCAGCGCTGGCCACGGTCCAGGTCGCCGCGCTGACGACCGCGCAGATCGCGCTGGTCGAGGCCGACGACATCGCCGCGCTGCAAACGCGCCAGGTGGTCGCGCTGAACACGGCGCAACTGCGCGCGCTTGGCACCGCCCAGATCGCCGCATTGACCTCCAGCCAGACCGCCGCCTTGCAGACCCGCCAGTTGGCCGCGCTGAGCAACAGCCAGCTGGCCAGCATCGACACCGACGACATCGGCGCAATGACCACGCAACAGCTGGTCTCGCTCGGCACCGCCGCGCTCGGCGCGCTGACCACCGACCAGATGGCCGCGCTGCGCACCGCGCAAAGCAGCAGCCTGTCGACCGTGCAAATCGGCGCCCTCGCCAGCGAACAGCTGGCCGCGCTCGGCACCGCCGGCTTCGCCGCGCTCAAAACCGCGCAGATCGCCGCGCTGACCACCAAGCAGTTCGCCGCCCTGAGCACCGACCAGATCGTCGCGCTGACGACCGCGCAAACCGCCGCCCTGACCACCCTGCAACTGGGCCAGATGAGCAGCGCCCAGCTGGCCGCGATGGAAACCCAGGACTTCGCCACGCTCAAGAGCCAGCAACTGAACGCGCTCGGCACCGCCACCACCAGCGTGCTCAGCACCGACCAGATCGCCGCGCTGACGACCGCCCAGGTGGCCGCGATGCGCAGCGGCCACCTGCGCGGCCTGAGCACCGACCAGATCGCCGCGCTGAGCACCCAGCAAGTGGCGGCGCTGACCACCGCGCAAATCACCGTGCTGACCTCGGAGCAGGTGGCCGCGATCGAGACGCGCGACATCGCCGCGATGAAAACGGCGCAGGTCGCCGCCTTCACGACGGCGCAGCTCAACGCGCTGACCGCCGGCCAAATGGCCGCGTTGACCACCGCGCAAGCGGCCGGCCTGACCACGGCGCAACTGGCGTCGCTGGGCACGGCGCTGCTCGCCGCGCTGGAAACCCAGGACCTGGCCGCGCTGCGCACCCAGCAGATCGCCGCCATCTCCAGCCAGGGCATCGCCGCGCTGGGCACCAGCCAGGTGGCCGCGATGACGACGGCACAGATCGCCGCGCTGATGACCGCGCAACTGGCCGCGCTGGACACGGCCCAGATCGGCGTGCTGGGCACCGCCCAGGCCAACGGCCTGAGCACGCAAAACATGGCGGCATTGTCGACCTTGCAGCTAAGCGCGCTCAGCACCGCCAACCTGGCCTCGCTCAAGACCCAGCAACTCGCCGTGATGGGCACCAGCCTGATCGCCGCGCTCGGCACCGACCAGATCGTCGCGCTGAAAACCGCGCAAGCCAACGCCCTGAGCTCGCTGCAGTTGTCGGCCTTGTCGAGCGACCAGCTGAACGCCATGGAAACGCAGGACCTGGCCGCGCTGCGCACGCAGCAGCTCGCCGGCCTGGGCACCGCCAACATCGCCGCGCTGGACACCAGCCTGGTCGCGGCGCTGACCACCGCCCAGGTCGCCGCGCTGTCGACCCAGCAGACCGCCGCCCTCGGCACCGACCAGATCGTCAGCCTGACCACCGGCCAGGCCGGCGCGCTGACCAGCCGCCAGATCGGCGCCTTGGGCAGCGCTCAAGTCGCCGCCATCGAAACGCGCGACCTGGCCGTCATGAAAACCAGCCAGATCGCCGCCATGGGCACCGCACAGTTCGGTGCGCTCACCACGGAACAGGTCGCGGGACTGACGTCGCTGCAGGCGGCATCGCTGCTGACGCAGCAAGTGGCAGCCCTCGACAGCGACCAGGTCGCCGCGATGGAAACACAGGACCTGGTGGCGCTCAAGTCGCAACAGGCGGCCGCGCTGTCGAGCAACGCGGTCGCCGCCTTGACGACCACCCAGTTCGCCGCGCTGGCCAGCACCCAGCTGAGCAACTTCACCAACAGCCAGCTGGCCGCGCTGACGACCGACCAGATCGTCGCGCTGACGACCGCCCAGACCGCCGCGCTGAGCACGCGCGCCATCGCCGCCCTGTCGACCGACCAGCTCAACGCGCTGCAAACGGTCGACTTCGCCGCGCTGAAAACCGCGCAGATCGCCGCGCTGACGCCGGCCCAGGTGGCCGCGCTCAACACCGACCTGATCGTCGCGCTGACGACCCAGCAGGCCGCAGCCTTGACCGGCACCCAGCTGCAAGCGCTCACCACCGACCAGCTCGCGGCGATGGAGACACGAGACTTCGCCGCGCTCAAAACCAGCCAGTTGCTCAGCCTGGGCACCAAGGCCATCGCCACCCTGACCGTCACCCAGGTCGCCGGGCTGCAAACCGCGCAGATCGCGCAACTGAGCTCGGACCAGATCCAAGTGTTGAACTCGGCCCAACTGGGCGCGCTGACCACCGCGCAAGTCAACGCCTTCAGCACCGCCCAGATCGGCTACCTGCTGACCGCGCAAATCGCCGTGCTGACCACCGCCGACTGGGCCGCGCTCAAATCGTCGCAGTTGAACGCGTTGAGCTCGAACCAGCTCGCCGCCGTCACCACCGACCAGATCGTCGCATTGACCACGGCGCAAACCGGCGCGCTGTCCACCCAGCAGCTGGCGCTGCTGTCGACCGACCAACTGGTGGCGATGGAAACCCAGGACCTGGCCGCGCTCAAGACGCAACAGCTCGTCGGCCTCGGCACGTCCGGCGTGGCGGCGCTGACCACCGACCAGCTGCAAGCGTTGAAAACCCTGCAACTCGCCGCGCTGACCAGCAAGCAGCTGGCGGCGCTGACGACCGACCAGATCGCCGCGCTGACCACGGCGCAGGCGAGCAACCTGGGCACCGCGCAGATGGCCGTCTTGTCGAGCAGCCAGTTGCTCGCGCTCGAGACCGCCGATCTGGCGGCGCTGAGGACGGCGCAACTGGCCGCGCTGGGCACCGATCAGATCAGCCTGCTGAGCACCGACCAGATCGTCGCGCTGACCACCTTGCAAGTTTCCAACCTGAGCACGCGCCAGCTGCAGGCGCTGGGCAGCGCCCAAATCGCCGCGATGGAAACGCGCGACCTGGCCGCGCTGAGAACCGCCCAACTGGCCGGCCTGGGCACCACCAACCTGAACGCGCTGAGCGCCGACCAGATGCAGGCGCTGACCAGCGCCCAGCTGAACGGCCTTGCCAGCGCGCAGTTGCAATCGCTCAACAGCACGCAAATCGCCGCGCTGGGCACCGCGCAGGTGACCAGCCTGTCCAACGCGCAAGTCGCCTTGCTGAGCAGCGGGCAATTGCTGGCCTTGGGCATCGACGTGCTGGCGCTGATGAAAACGGCGCAAATCGCCGCCGTCGGCACCGCGCAAATCGCCGCGCTCAATAGCGACCAACTGATCGCGCTGACCACCGCGCAAGTCAGTGGCCTGTCCACGCAACAAGTCGCCGCCCTCGGCAGCAACCAGCTGAACGCGCTGGAAAGCCAGGACTTCGCCACCCTCAGAACGGCACAGATCGCCGCGCTGGGCACCGGCATGATCGCCAGCCTCGGCACCGCCCAGGCGGCCGCGCTCACGACCAGCCAGGTCGCGGGTCTGAGCACGGGCCAGTTGGTCGCGCTCGGCACCGACCAGTTGCAAACCTTCTCCACCGGCGACATCGCCGCGCTGCGGACCGCGCAAGTGGTGGCGCTGACCACCGGCCAGGTCGGCGCGCTGACCAGCGACCAGTTCCGTTCCCTGACCGCCGCCCAGATGGCGGTGCTCACCAGCGACCAGATCCGCGCGCTCGGCACCGACCAGATCGTTGCGCTAAGCACGCTGCAGGCGAGTAATCTGTCCACCGCCCAGGTGCACGCGCTGACCTCCGGCCAACTGGCCGCGCTGGAAACGCAAGACCTGGCCGCGTTCAAGACCCAACAAGTGGCCGCGCTCAGCACCGACCAGTTCGTGCTGCTCAACAGCGACCAGATCGCCGGCCTGAGCGTCACGCAAGTGACCAATCTGACCAGCCAGCAAGTCGCCGCGCTGGTCACCGACCAGATCGTCGCGCTGGAAACGCGCGACCTGGCCGCGTTGCGGACCGTGCAGTTGCAGGCGTTCAACAGCGCCCAGCTCGGCGCGATCACCACCGACCAACTGCAAGGCATGACGGCCGCCCAGTTGGCGTCGCTGAGCACCTCGCAATTCCAAAGCCTGCTGACCGCGCAGATCACCTCGCTGACCACGCAGCAGGTCGCCGCGCTGGCCACTGGACAGATCGCCAGCCTGACCAGCAATCAACTGGCCGCGCTCAACACCGCTGAGATCACCGCGCTCAAGACCGCGCAGATCGGCGCGTTCAACACCGCCCATATCGCGCTGCTGAGCACCGACCAGGTCACCGCGTTGACCAGCGCCCAGGTCGCCTCGATGTCGACCAGCCAGCTGTCGTCGCTGAACTCGGACCAGATCCACGCGCTGAGCTCGGAAGATTTCGCCGCCCTGAGCGCCGCGCAACTGACCGCGCTCGGCGGCCTGAACAACCTGAGCACCGACCAGATCCAGGCCCTGACCCCGAACCAGATCGCCGGCCTCACCACCGCCCAGATCGCCGGACTGGGCACCGACCAGATCGTGGCGCTGACCACGCGCCAGATCGGCAGCATCAGCACTGCCGGCGTCGCCGCGTTGAGCAGCGACCAGCTGCGCGCGATCGAACTGGAAGACCTGGCCCAGCTGAAAGCGGTACAACTCGGTGCGCTCAGCACCGAGCGCGTGGCCCAGCTGACCAACGACCAGATCATGTCGCTGACCACCGCGCAGCTCGGCAGCCTGGCGACCGCACAGATCGCCGCGCTAACCACGGCGCAAATGCAGGCACTGACCACCGCCGAGGTGCTGGCGCTCAAAACCGCGCAGATCGCCGCGCTCGGCACCGACCAGATCGTCGCCCTCGTCATCGACCAGGTGCAAACCCTGAGCTCGGGCCAGCTCAACGCCCTCGGCAGCGCACAGCTGCGCTCGCTGACCTCCGACCAGATCATCCAGCTGACCACGCAACAATACGCACTGCTGGCCACCGCGCAAGTGGCCGCCCTCAGCACGCAGCAACTGGGCGTCATCGAACTGGAAGATCTGGCCGCGTTCAAGACCGCGCAGATCGCCGCGCTGGGCACCGACCAGATCCAGTCGCTGCCGCTCGACCGCGTCGCCGCGCTGACCACCGCGCAAACCCAGGCGCTGAGCTCCAACCAGCTGCTGGCGCTGACCACCACGCAAATCCAGGCACTGACCACCGACGAGCTGGTCGCGCTCAAGACCTCGCAGATCGCCGCGCTGGCCAGCGACCAGCTCAACGCCTTGCTGGCCGACCAGTGGCAAAGCCTGGGCTCGGCGCAACTCAACGCGCTGACCACGGCCCAGTTCCAGGCGCTCAGCAACGACCAGATCATCCAGCTGACGACGCGGCAAGTCGCCCAGCTGGCAACCGCCCAGATCGCCGTGCTGGGCACCGCCCAATTGAACGCGATGGAACTGGAAGACTTGGCCGCGCTGGTCAGCAACCAGATCGCCGCGCTGGGCACCCTGCAAGTCAGCCAGCTCGGCCTGACCCAGATCGACAACCTGACCACCGCGCAAGTAGCCGCGCTGACCAGCAACCAGTTGGTCGCGCTCGGCACCGACCAGGTGCGGGCGATCGCCACCGACGACCTGCAGGCGCTCAAAACGTCGCAAGTGCAGGCGCTGACCACCGTCCAGCTGACCGCGCTGACCATCGACCAGCTGCAAAACCTCACCACCGCCCAGCTCGACGCGCTGACGTCGGCGCAGGCGGTCTCGCTGACCACGGACCAGATCGCCGCGTTGACCACGCTGCAAATGGACACCCTGGCCACCCGCCAGTTGGGCGTGCTCGGCAGCGATCAGATCGCCGCCATCAGCACCGACAACTTCGCCACCCTGTCGAGCGCGCAACTGGGCGCGCTCAACACCGCCCAGTTCGCCGCGATCACGACCGACCAGATCGTCGCGCTGAGCAGCCTGCAGACGGCCGCGCTGAGCACCGCGCAAGTGGCCGCGCTCGGCAGCGACCAGCTCAACGCGCTGGAGACGGCCGACTTCGCCGTGCTCAAAACGGCGCAGATCGCCGCCCTGACCACCGCCAACGTCGCCGCGCTGACAACCGACCTGGTTAGTACCCTGGGCACCGCGCAAATCGGCGGCCTGAGCACCGGCCAGATCGCCGCCTTGAACACCGACCAGATCATGGCGCTGGGCACGGCGCAGGTCGGCGTCCTGAGCACCGCGCAGATCAGCGTGCTCAGCACCGACCAGATCGCCGCGCTCAGCACGATGGACTTCGTCGCCCTGCACAGCAACCAACTGGCCGCCTTCAACACCGACCAGATTGGCGCGCTGACCGCCGACCAGCTCAACGCGCTGTCGACCAGCGCCGTCACCGGCCTGACCACGCAACTGCTGGGCGCGCTGACGACCTTGCAATTGAGCCTGCTCGAAACCGCCCATGTGTCGGTACTGACCTCGGTCCAGCTGCCGTCGCTGAACACCGCCCAGTTGGCCGCGCTCAACACCGACCAGTTCGCCGCGATCAACACCAGCGCCATCAAGAACCTGCAGGCCGCGCAATTCGCCGCGCTGACCACCGACCAGATCGTCGCCCTGACCACCGCCCAAGTCCGCGCGCTGGGCAGTACGCAGCTGACCGCGCTAGGCAGCGACCAGGTGGCCGCGCTGGAGACGGCCGACCTGGCCGCGCTGTCCACCACGCAGGTGACGGTGCTGGGAACGGACCAGTTGCAAGCCCTGCTGACCGACCAATTGGCCTCGCTGGGCACGGCGCAGATCACCGCGCTGACCACCGACCAGATCGCCGCCGGCCTCAATACCGACCAGATCGCCGCGCTGACCACGGAACAAGCCGCGTCGCTGGCCACCAAACAAGTGGCGGCGTTGACGACGGCCCAGATCGTCGCGCTGGAAACGGCCGATCTGTCGTCCTTCACCTCGCGCCAGATCGTCGCCCTGACCAGCGACCAGATCGGCGTACTGAACAGCGACCAGCTCAACGGCCTCGCCACGGCCCAACTGGCGGCACTGACCACCAGTCAGATCAGTACGGGCCTGAGCACGGCCCAACTGGTGGCGCTGGACGCCGACCACGTCAGTTCCCTGACCACCGCGCAACTGGTCTATGGCTTGAGCAGCGACAGCGTCGCCGCGCTGACGACTGACCAGCTTGTGGCGCTGCGCACCGCGCAAACGTCCGCGCTGGGCAGCAGCCAGGTGCAGGCGCTGACCACCGATCAAATCGTCGCGCTGAGCACCGCGCAGGCATCGACCTTGACCACGCAGCAAGTCGCCGTGCTGTCGACCGCTCAAGTCGTCGCGCTGGAAACGGCCGACCTGTCCTCGTTCACCACGCGCCAGATGGTCGCCCTGACCAGCGACCAGATCGCCGTACTGTACAGCGATCAGCTCAACAGCCTGACCACGACCGAACTGGCCGCCTTGACCACCAGTCAGATCAGCACCGGCCTCAGCACCGCCCAACTGGCCGCGTTGGACGCCGACCACATCAGTTCGCTGACCACCGCACAACTGGTGTATGGCTTGAACAGCGACAGCGTCGCCGCGCTGACGACTGACCAGCTTGTGGCGCTGCGCACCGCGCAAACGTCCGCGCTGGGCAGCAGCCAGGTGCAGGCGCTGACCACCGATCAAATCGTCGCGCTGAGCACCGCGCAGGCATCGACCCTGACCACGCAGCAAGTCGCCGCGCTGACGACCGCTCAAGTCGTCGCGCTGGAAACGGCCGACCTGTCGTCCTTCACCACGCGCCAGATGGTCGCCCTGACCAGCGACCAGATCGGCGTACTGAACAGCGACCAGCTCAACAGCCTGACCACGACCGAACTGGCCGCCTTGACCACCAGTCAGATCAGCACCGGCCTCAGCACCGCCCAACTGGCCGCGCTGGACGCCGACCACATCAGTTCCCTGACCACCGCGCAACTGGTCTATGGCTTGAGCAGCGACAGCGTCGCCGCGCTGACGACTGACCAGCTTGTGGCGCTGCGCACCGCGCAAACGTCGGCGCTGGGCAGCAGCCAGGTGCAGGCGCTGACCACCGATCAAATCGTCGCGCTGAGCACCGCGCAGGCATCGACCCTGACCACGCAGCAAGTCGCCGCGCTGACGACCGCTCAAGTCGTCGCGCTGGAAACGGCCGACCTGTCGTCCTTCACCACGCGTCAGATCGTCTCGCTCACCAGCGACCAGATCGGCGTGCTGAACAGCGATCAGCTCAATAGCCTGACCACGACCGAACTGGCCGCCTTGACCACCAGTCAGATCAGCACCGGCCTCAGCACCGCCCAACTGGCCGCGCTGGACGCCGACCACATCAGTTCGCTGACCACCGCACAACTGGTGTATGGCTTGAACAGCGACAGCATCGCCGCGTTGACGACCGACCAGCTTACCGCGTTGCGCACCGCGCAAACGTCCGTCCTCAGCAGCAGCCAGGTACAGGCGCTGACCACCGACCAGATCGTTGCGCTGAGCACCGCGCAAGCGTCGACCCTGACCACGCAGCAAGTCGCCGCGCTGACGACCGCGCAGGTGGTCGCGCTGGAAACGGCCGACCTGTCGTCCTTCACCACGCGCCAGATGGTCGCCCTGACCAGCGACCAGATCGCCGTGCTGAACAGCGAGCAACTCAACGGCCTCACCACGACCGAACTGGCCGCCTTGACCACCAGCCAGATCAGCAACGGCCTGAGCACGGCCCAACTGGCCGCGCTGGACGCGGACCACGTCGGCTCCCTGACCACCGCGCAACTGGTGTATGGTTTGAACAGCGATCGCATCGCTGCCTTGACGACCGACCAGCTCACCGCCTTGCGCACCGCGCAAACGTCCGTCCTCAGCAGCAGCCAGGTGCAGGCGCTGACCACCGACCAGATCGTCGCGCTGAGCACCGCGCAAGCGTCGACCCTGACCACGCAACAAGTGACGGCGTTGACGACGGATCAGATCGTCGCCTTGGAAACGGCCGACCTGGTTGCCCTCAGCACGCGCCAGATCGCCGCCATCAACACGGTGCAGGTCGCCGCGCTGGCCGCCGGACAGCTCAATTCGCTGACCCTGGCGCAACTGGCCGCCTTCAGCACCAGCCAGCTGGCCAACGGCCTGCAAACGGCGCAGGTGGCCGCGCTCGACAGCGCCCACATCGCCGCGCTCAGCACCGCCCAGCTGGCCTACGGCCTGACCATCGACAACCTGCTGGCCTTGACCACCGATCAGATCCGCGCGCTGGGCACCACCCAGATCGCCGCCATGACCACCGCCCAGGCCAGCAGCCTGAGCACCGATCAGATCGCCGCGCTGGCCACGGCGCAGATGACCGGCCTGTCCACCGCGCAGATGCAGTGGCTGACCGCCGACCAGTTGGCCGCGCTCAGCACCGACCAGGTCGCCGCGCTTGACACCCAGGACGTCGCCGCCCTGACGGCCGGCCAATTCATCGGCCTGAGCACCGGCCAGACCGTGGCGCTGACCGCCAACCAGGTGCGCGGCCTGAAGACGGCGCAGATCGCCGCCATCGACGGCGTCCAGATCACCGTCTTCAGCACCGACCAGATCGCCGCGCTGGGCACCGCGCAGGCGGCCGCGCTCAGCGTAGGCGCCGTGGTCGCGCTGTCGACCCTCCAGATCGGCGCGCTCGCCACGGCCAACGTCGCCGCGCTGGGCACCTTGCAAATTGCCAGCCTCGACGTCACGCAATTGCCTGGCCTGAACACGACGCAGGTGCAGGCGCTCACCAGCGCCCAGCTCGGCGCGATGACGGCCGACCAGATGTTCGCCATGAGCACCAGCCAGATCAGCGCCCTGCGCACCGCGCAGATCGGTTACCTCAACACCACGCAACTGTCGGCGCTGTCGAACGGCCAAATCCAGGCCCTCACCACGGAGCAGGTGGCCAGCATCAAGCTGAGCCAGGTCACCGCGCTGACGGTCGACCAGGTCGCAGCCTTCGACACCAACCAGCTGCAATCGCTGACCACGGCGCAAATCCAGACGATGACGTCGACGCAGCTGAACGCGCTGACCGGCACCCAGGCCGCCGCGCTGACCACCTTGCAGATGGGGGCGCTGAAGAACGCCCAGATCGCCGCGCTGACGATCGACCAGATCAACGCCTTCACGCCGACGCAGCTGGCGGCCTGGACCACCAGCCAGCTCGGCTCGCTGACGGTGACGCAGATCGGCTACCTGTCGACCACGCAGATCGCCGGCCTGACCGGCACGCAGGTGGCAGGCCTCAAGGCAAGCCAGTTGCAAGTCTTCACCACCGACCAGATCGCCGCGTTCACGGCGGGGCAGATCCCGTCGCTGACGACGACCAACCTGACCGCGCTCAGCGTCGCGCAGGCGGACGCCTTCACCGGCGCCCAGGTCGCGGCCATGTCGGTCACGCAAACGATGGCGCTCAACGGCGCGTCGGTCAACTACGCCACACCACTGGTGCTGGACCTGGACGGCAACGGCGTACGCACCCTGAGCATCGCGGCCGGCGTCCAGTTCGACATCCGCGGCGACGGCAAGAAAGTCACCACCGGCTGGGTAGACAGCCGGGACGGCCTGCTGGCCCTGGACCGCAACGGCGACGGCGTCATCAACGACGGCGGCGAGTTGTTCGGCAGCGCCACGACCCTGGCCGACGGCACCAAAGCCGCCGACGGCTACGCCGCGCTGGCCGCGCTCGACAGCAACGGCGACGGCCGGATCAGCGACGCGGACGGCGCGTTCGGCGCGCTGCGCGTCTGGGTCGACGGCAACTCGGACGGCGTCAGCCAGGCCGACGAGCTCAAGACGCTGGCGCAGCTGGGCATCGCCACGATCGCCACCAGCGCCGACAACGCGCTGACGCAGCAGAACGGCAACGTGATCGGCCTGACATCAAGCTACACCGGCACCGACGGCAGCGTGCACGACAGCGCCGACGTCTGGTTCCTGGCGCAAAAGCAGGCAACATCGGCAACACCAGCTGCCTCGCTGCAACAGCAGGTCAGTGGCCTGAGCAACGCCCTGTCGAGCTTCAGCGCTGCCAATCCGGCAACAACCGGCACCGGCAATGCGGCACAAACGCAACAGCTGACCGTCCTCGCGGCGAATGGCGCCGGCGCCGACAACAGCGTGCAAGCGCTGACGGACGCGCTCAAGCAATACCACGCAGGCCAGGGCCTGCAAGGCGCCGCCGGCGCGCTGACCAACACCCGCCGCGAACCGGGCGGCCACAGCGCCACCAGCTGGTTCAGCGTCCCCGACCGCTAACCCACCCGGGGGTCAAGTCTGGCATTCGGACACGCTCACAACCGTATCCCCGCGATACGGCCGGGCTTGTGTCCGAATGACAGACTTGACCCCAAGGGTTGTGATCGGTCGAGCAGGCGGGGTTTTACATTCTTGCTCCTGAGCCAAAAGTTGCCCCGTATCCAGCGACAAAAGGTATGATAGTGCCTACCTTTTATGGCTCCGCGGGCCGTTCGCCGCGTGCCGGATCGATCCAACTCTAAGCCCAGCCATGACCGCTCAAGCTCCTGCCGCATCCGCTCCCTCCGATACCAGCCCGCTGGGCAATGTGATGGCCCTGGCCGCCAGCGGCGCGCTCTCCATCGGCGATCTGTTCGGCGCCGCCGCCGTGCTGCAGGAGAGCGGCCAGTTGCCCGCCGCGATCGGCCTGTATCGCACCTGGATCGAACACACGCCGTCCCCGCTGGTCTACGCGGCCTGCTTCAACCTGGCCGTGGTGCTGTCCAATAGCGGCGACGATGCCGGCGCCGAGAAAGTGCTGCGCCAGGCGATCGCGCAAAATCCGAACTTCGTCGAGGCCCGCCTCAATCTGGGCACCCTGCTCGAAAGAGTCGGCCGACCCGAGGAGGCGCTGGCGATGTGGAACTCGGTGCTGACCGACGTCCAGCCAGATATCAAGACCAATCCAACCCTACACGTGCAGACCCTGAACAACCTGGGACGCCTGCTGGAGATCCGCAAGCGCTACCCCGAGGCCGAGAAGATGCTGGCCCTGAGCCTGGGCGTCGATCCGCAGCAGGCCAACGTGATGACCCATTGGGTGCACCTGCGCCAGAAGCAGTGCGAGTGGCCCGTCTACAGCGGCCTGGAACACATCTCGGTCACTACCATGATCGACGGCACCTCGGCGCTGGCGATGCTGAGCGCTTCCGACGATCCCGCCCAGCAGCTGGCCGCCGCGCGCCGCTTCGTCAACGAGAAGGTCAACGCAGCCGTCGCCCCGCTGACCGGCGCCCATGGCTATGGCCACAGCCGCCTGCGCATCGGCTATCTGTCGTCCGACTTCTGCTCGCACGCGGTCTCCATCCTGACCGCCGAACTCTATGAGCTGCACGACCGCAGCAAGTTCGAGGTCTATGCCTTCAGCTGGAGCCGCGAGGACGGTTCGCCGATCCGCGCCCGCGTGGTCAAGGCGATGGACCACTATATCCGCATCGACGCGCTGACCGACGAACAGGCCGCGCGCACCATCCGCGCCCACGAAATCGATATCCTGGTCGACCTGCACGGCCTGACCCTGGGCGCGCGCCCGAACATCCTGGCCTTCCGTCCTGCGCCGGTGCAGCTGACCTACCTCGGTTTCCCGGGCAGCACCGGCCTGCCCGGCGTCGATTACGTGCTGGCCGACGAATTCCTGATCACGCCGGAGATGACCAAGGACTTCACCGAGAAGCCGCTGTACCTGCCCGACACCTTCCAGATCAACGACCGCCAGCGCGCCATCGCCCCCAAGCCGACCCGCGCCAGCGTCAACCTGCCGGACGACGCCTTCGTCTTCTGCTCGTTCAACAACAACTTCAAGTTCACGCCGGACATGTTCACGACGTGGATGAACATCCTGCGCCGCGTGCCGAACAGCGTCCTGTGGCTGGTGGCCGATTATCCGGAAGTGCGCGAGAACCTGTGCCGCTATGCCGAGGAGGCGGGCATCGACCGCAACCGCCTGATCTTCAATACCCGTGCCGTGCCGGCCGAGTACCTGGCGCGCTACCAGCTGGCAGACCTGTTCCTCGACACCTTCCCGTTCAACGCCGGCACCACCGCCAGCGACGCGCTGTGGGCCGGCCTGCCGCTGCTCACCTGCGCCGGCCACACCTTCTCGTCGCGCATGGCCGGCAGCCTGCTGCGCGCGGTCGACCTGCCGCAACTGATCACCTATAACTTCGCCGATTACGAAGAGAAGGCGGTGGCGCTGGCCAACGATCCGAACCGCATCGCTTCGATGAAGCGCCAGCTGGTGGCCAACCGCATGACCTGCGCGCTGTTCGACACGCCGCGCTTCGTGCGCAACCTGGAGACGGTGCTGCAGCAGGTGGCCAAGCCGGCCGCGCCGCGCCTGGCCGCGCCGCAGCACGCCGTGCGCCCGTCAGACGAGACGCCGGCCGAACCGGTGCGCATCGACCAGATCCCGATCGTCAGCGTCTCCTATAACTCGCCGGACCTGATCGAGGCGCTGCTGCGCACCCTGCGCCAGTTCTACACCAACCGCGTCTACATCATCGACGGCTCCAACCCGGACGTGGCCGAGAAGATCCGCGCCATCACCGACGGCTTCGAGAACGTCGAGTTCATCCCGTTCGGCTACAACATCCACCACGGTCCTGGCCTGAGCTGGGCGATCAACCATCTGGGCCTGTCCGGCGAGGTGCTGTTCCTCGACTCCGACGTCGAGATCCTCAGGGGCGGCTTCATCGAATCGCTGCATAGCCATCTGCGCCCCGGCATGTACGGCGTCGGCACCATCCAGCCGGTCAACGAGCAAGGCTACGACCGCGCCGACGGCGCCGTGCGCTACCTGCATCCGGCCTGCATGCTGACCAATATCGAGGTGGTGCGACAGTGGCCGATGCCGATCAAGCACGGCGCGCCGATGATCTCGACCATGCTGGCGATCCACCAGGCCGGCGCCCATGATCTGATCGAGAGCATCGAATGGGTGCGCGAGGACTTCGCGCCCAAGCCGCCCAAGCGTAATTACATCAAGCACGACTGGCAGGGCACCGTGATACGCACCGGCGGCTATCACTACGACCTGCCCAGCGCCACCACCGTGGTCAACACCGACCTGCTGCAGTTCATGCCGCCCGAGGCGCGCAAGATCGTCGAGGTGCATTGCCGCGACGGCGCCTTCGCCAAGGCCTACAAGGCGCGCAACGCCATCGTCGACTACACCGGCATCGAGGCCGAGCCGGCGCCGGCCCAGGCGGCCCGCCCGCATTGCGATTTCGTCTTCAACGTGGAGATCGAACACGCCGGCCCGGACCTGTGGGACCACGTGCGCGGCGCCGATTGCTGGGTGCTCGACGAGGCGCTGGAGATGATCGACGATCCGTGGACCCTGCTGCAGAAGATCCGCACCAGCATCGCGCCGGGCGGCAAGGTCGTGGCCACCATCCGCAACTTCCAGCACTGGAGCATCCAGGCGCGCATGAACGCCGGCGACCTGCGCTACGGCCCGGGAGGCCTGGAGAAGTCGCGCAAACGCATCTTCACGCGCGGCGCCATGCTGGAGATGTTCCAGCAGGCCGGCTTCCAGATCAGCGGCGGCAGCGCGCGCATCGTCGACGAACCGGCGCGCGAAAAATACCTGCCGGCGATCCGCCTGATGGCCGGCGCCAGCGGCATCGATCCAGTGGTGGCGGTCGAAGACGCGCTGCCGTGGCAGTACATCGTAACGGCAGTCGCCGCCTGAGCAGGGAACGCACTATGAGTTTGCCATTAGTTAGCATCGTCATCCCGTCGTACAAGACCGGCCATTTCGAGACCTGCCTGCGCTCCGCGCTGGGCCAGAGCTATCCGAACATCGAGATCCTCGTCAGCGACAACTGCCCGACCGAGGCGATCAAGGAGATCTGCGCCAAGTACAGCGGCCACCTGATCTACCAGCGCAATTCGGCGATCCGCGAGCAGAACGTGCTGACCGCGCTGTTCGCGGCCAAGGGCCAGTTGATCAAGCCCCTGTTCGACGACGACGTGCTGCATCCGTTCTGCATCGAGCGCATGGTCGCGACCATGAACATGGACCCGGAGATCCAGCTGGTGTTCTCCGCCTCGCAGGTGATCAACGTCGACAACGAGCGCACCGAGACGCGCCGCCCGTATGAGGCCAGCGGCAGCATGCCGGCGCGCGATATGCAGCGCAGCATGGTGCTGGGCATGCGCAATTTCGTCGGCGAATTCAGCTCCATCATGTTCCGCCGCCAGCGGCTGTGGGAGATCGGCCGCCACCTGTTCAAGTACCACAACCACGATTGCACACTGGGGCTGGCCGACGTCGCCGCCTATTTCAACCTGGCGCGCGACGGCAAGGTGTTCTACATCGACGAGGAGCTGTCCTACTTCCGCCACGACCGCCGGCTCGAATCGAACTCCAACCCGAACAGCAATCCGAACTTCGGCTACTGCTTCTCGGACTACATCGACCTACTGATCGAATCGGCCGACATCGGCATCGTCGCGCCGGAGGAACTGGTGGTGATGGCACCGACCGTCGACGACGTGGCGGCGCGCCTGGGCGGCGTGTTCCCGATGATGGCCACCTCCCAGCAACGCTTCCACGCGGTGGTGGCCGCGAACCGCGAGGGAGCGCCATCATGATGGACCAGTGCCGGCTGATCGACCTGCCGCCGCACCACGACGTGCGCGGCAACCTGTCGGTGATCGAGGGCGGCGTGCATATCCCGTTCGATATCAAGCGTGTCTACTACCTGTACGACGTGCCGGGCGGATCGGCGCGCGCCGGCCATGGCCACATCGAGCTGCAGCAGCTGTTCGTGGCCATGTCGGGAAGCTTCGACGTCATCGTCGACGATGGCTTCGAACGCAAGAAATTCCAGCTCAACCGCTCCTACTACGGCCTGTACGTGCCCGGCATGATGTGGCGCGAAGTCGAGAACTTCTCGTCCGGGGCGGTGTGCGTGGTGATGGCCTCGACCCTGTACGACCCCAAAGACTACTATCACGACTACGACGAATTCGTGGCCGCGGCAACCCACCATAAGCGAGTGTCACCATGAGCGTCCCCTTTCTCGACCTGAAAGCCATCAACCTGTCACAAGCCGACGAACTGGAAGCGGCGTTCAAACGCGTGCTGCACTCCGGCTGGTATGTGCTGGGCGCCGAAACGTCGGCCTTCGAAGCCAGTTTCGCCACCTACTGCAAGAGCAAGCACGCCATCGGCGTGGCCAACGGCCTCGATGCGATCTTCATGATCCTCAAGGCCTACGGCGTCGGTCCCGGCGACGAGGTGATCGTGCCGTCCAATACCTTTATCGCCACCTGGCTGGCGGTCAGCGACTGCGGCGCCACGCCGATCCCGGTCGAGCCGACCGCCGACGGCTTCAACATCGATCCGGCGCTGGTGGAGGCGGCCATCACGCCGCGCACCAAGGCCATCCTGGCGGTCCACCTGTACGGCCAGACCGCCGACATGGCCCCGCTCAAGGCGCTGGCGGCCAAGCACGATCTGAAACTGATCGAGGACGCGGCGCAGGCCCACGGCGCGCTGTATCGCGGCGGCGTGGCCGGCCAGTTGGGCGACGCGGCGGCCTTCAGCTTCTACCCGGGGAAAAACCTGGGCGCGCTGGGCGACGGCGGCGCCGTCACCACCAGCGACGACGACCTGGCCGACAAGATCCGCACCTTGCGCAACTACGGCTCCAAGGTCAAGTACTACAACGAGGTGCCGGGCTATAACTCGCGCCTGGACGAGGTGCAGTCGGCGCTGTTGAGCGTCAAGCTGCCCAAGCTGAACGCGGACAATGCCCGCCGCCGCGCCATCGCCGCCATCTACGACCACGAACTGGCCGGCATCGACGGCCTGGCGCTGCCGTTCGTGCCCGAGTGGGCCGAGCCGGTATGGCATCTGTACGTGGTGCGCCACGCGCAGCGCGACGCGCTGGCCAAGGCGCTGGCCGAACAAGGCATCGGCACCATCGTCCACTATCCGGTGCCGCCGCATTTGCAGCCGGCGTACGCCGACCTGGGTTACGCCGAGGGCGCGTTCCCGCTGGCCGAGGCGATCCACCGCGAGGTCCTGAGCCTGCCGATCGGCCCGACCATGAGCGACGAGCAGGCGCTCGAGGTGGCCGCCGCCGTGCGCAAGTTCTGCACCGCTTGATTTAAAAGGGCCGGCATGATCCATCCAAGCGCCTTCATTTCGCCGAAAGCCAAACTGGGCGCCGACGTCAGCGTCGGCCCCTTCACCATCATCCACGACAACGTGGAAATCGGCGACGGCTCGGTCATCGACGGCTACTGCGAGATCGGCTATCCGACGCCGCTGGCCGACGGCCAGCCGCTGGTGATCGGCAAGGGCGCGCGCATCCGCTCGCACTCGGTGTTCTACGAGGGCTCGCGCTTCGGCGACAAGCTGGTGACCGGCCACCGCGTGGTGGTGCGCGAGAAGACCGTGGCCGGCGTCGCCTTCCAGATCGGCACCATGAACGATATCCAGGGCGACTGCCAGATCGGCGACTACGTGCGCTGCCAGTCGAATGTCTTCATCGGCAAAATGTCCAAGGTGGGCAACTTCGTCTGGCTGCTGCCGTACGTGGTGCTGACCAACGATCCCCACCCGCCCAGCAACGTGTTGATGGGCGCCGAGATCGGCGACTACGCGGCCATCGCCGCGATGTCGGTGATCCTGCCCGGCGTGAAGGTCGGCGAGCGCGCGCTGGTGGCGGCGCACAGCAAGGTGCACCGCGACGTCGCCCCCGGCACCGTGGTCGCCGGCAATCCGGCCGCCTTCCTGTGCGACGCCTCCAAGATCCGGCTCAAGGACGGCACCGGCGCGCCGGCCTATCCGTGGACCACCCATTTCAAGCGCGGCTACCCGGCGGATATCACCGACGGCTGGGACGCGGGCCCCTCGGCCTAGCCGACGGCCGAACGGACGCCCATGACCCGGCAACTGCACGCAGCCATGGCCGCCGGTAACCTGGCGGAAGCGGGCACCCTGGCGATGGCGCTGGCGGGACTGGGCGAGCTGTCCGTCATGGACCTGATCGGCGTGGCCGGCCTGCTGGCCGCGCAGGGCAGGACCGAACAGACCATCGCGCTGTACACGCTGTGGCTCGAACGCTGCGATTCCCCCCTCGAGTACGTGGCCTGGTACAACCTGGCGGTGGTGCAGGCGCAGGGTGGGGACGACGCCGGCGCCGAACGCGCCTACCGCAAATCGCTCGAGCTGCGTCCCGGCTTCACCGAAAGCCAGCTCGGTCTCGGCGTGCTGCTGGAACGCCAACGCCAGCCGGAAGCGGCGCTGGCCTTGTGGCGCGAGGCGCTCGATCCGCTGGATGCGGTGCCGCCGGGCGCGCCGCCGGCGGCGGCCCCGCTGCGGGTCCCCCTGCTCAACAACATCGGCAGGCTGGCGGAGGCGCAGGGCGATCCGGCGCAAGCCGAGGACGCGCTGCTGCGCAGCCTCCAACTCGATCCCAAACAAAAGCTGATCGTGCCGCGCTGGCTGGACCTGCGCCTGCGCTTGTGCGCGTGGCCGGTGCACGGCTTCGTGCCGGGCGTCAGCGAGACGGCCTTACAGCACCACACGTCGGCGCTGGCGATGCTCAGCCTGGGCGACGATCCGGCGCGGCAGCTGGCCTGCGCGCGGCGCGAGGCTGCGTTGCACTTCCCGCCGGCGCCGACGGCGCTGTCCGACCAGGATGGCTACGCCCACCGCAAGCTGCGCGTCGGCTACCTGTCGTGCGGTTTCGGCGCGCATCCGACCGGCCGCATGGTCGCCGAGCTGCTGGAACTGCACGACCGCGACCAGGTGGAGGTGTATGGCTTCTGCTGGAGCGGCGAGGATCACTCGGCCCTGCGTCAACGCCTGCTGCGCGCCTTCGACCTGCACGTGCCGATCGGCCCGTTGAGCGACTTGCAGGCGGCGCAGGCGATCCGCGCCCACGAAATCGACATCCTGGTCGACCTGCATGGCGTGCTGCCGGGCGGACGGCCGGGCATCCTCGGCCACCGTCCCGCGCCGGTACAAATCGGCTGGCTCGGACAGGCCGGCACCAGCGGCAATAGCCACGTCGACTACGTTCTGGCCGACAGTTTCGTGCTGCCCCCCGAACTGGCCGGCCACCATACCGAAAAACCGCTGTATCTTCCGCACTGCTTCCAGCCGCAGGACCGCCAGCGCGCCCTCCCCCGGCCGCCGGAGCCCGGCGCGCGCGCCGAATTCGGTCTTCCCGACGACGCCTTCGTGTTCTGCTGCTTCGCCGCCGCCGATCACATCGTCCCGGAGCGCTTCGCGACCTGGATGCGTATCTTGCACGCGGTGCCGGGCAGCGTGCTGTGGCTGCAAACCGACAGCGAACAAGTACGCGACAACCTGCGCCTGGCCGCGCTTCAGCGCGACATCTCCAGCGACCGGCTGTGCTTCGCCAACACCACCGCAGGCGAGCGGGCGACGGAGCGCTACCAGGCGGCCGACCTGTTCCTCGACACCGGCCCGCACAACGCCGGCGCCATCGCCGGCGACGTACTGTGGGCCGGTCTGCCGCTGCTGACCCGCGCCGGCGCGACCTTCGCCAGCCGCGTGAGCGGCAGCCTGCTGCAGGCGGCCGGCCTGCCGGAACTGATCGCGCGCACGGAGAAACAGTATGCGGCCAAGGCGATCCGCCTCGCCACCCATCCGAAGGAACTGGCCCGCCTGCGCAACCGCCTCGGGAAAAACCGCGCCGGTGCACCGCTGTTCGACACCTCGGCGCTGGCGCACGACCTGGAACAACTTTACCTGCGCGTGGCGCGCGGCACGCTGAAACGCGGCCGCCGCAAAGCCGCGCACCACGCGGTAAAACAAGCCGCCGACGCCGCCCCGCCGCTGGTGAGCATCCTGATCCCGGCCGACGACCCGCTGCCGCTGGAGGCGACGCTGGCCAGCGCGCTGGCGCAAACCCACGCCAACTGCGAAGTGATCGTCAGCGACAGCAGCCCGCACGGCGCCTGCCGCGCGCTGCTCAAGCCCCATTTGAAAGCGCACCGGCGCCTGCGTTACAGCCACGCGCCGGGCCTCGGCGCGCTCGACAACCTCAATCACTGCCTGGCGCTGGCCCTGGGCGAATACATCGCCGTCGCCCCGCCCGGCGACACGCTGGCGCCGGAAAAAATCGCCGTCATGCTGCCCTACTTCGTCGGCCACCCGCACATCGGCGTGGTGGCCTGCTGGCGGCAGCCGCTGGCGCCGGACGGCCAGGCGCTGCCGGCGGCGCCGCTGTTCGCCGCCGACATCGTGATCGACGGCGTCTCGCTGGCCAACATGCTGCTGGGCGGCGACGGCGGCGGCGCGGCGGCCATGTGTGCGCCCGGCGCACTGCTGCTCAAGCGCGCCACGCTGGGCCACGCCTTCGGCCGCTACCGCGACCGCGCCTACCCCGAACGCGCCAACGTCGCCACCGCCCTCACCGCGCTGCACGCGGGCCACTACGTCTATCTGCCACGGGCGCTGTCGAGCTTCCGCCTTGCGCCCGCCGCAGCGACGGCGCCGGAGGCGGCGCTGGACACCGCCCTCGAAAGCCTGCAGCTGCTATATCAAGCCCACGAGCAAGGCCACGACTTCGGCGCGCCCGGCGCCTTCAAACAACTGTTGTCGACACGTCTTTCCGAAATGAACACACTCATTTCCACACATCATCTGCACCTCTCGGCAAGCGCCGCCCACCGGCTCGACGCGGTGCAGCGCGCCATGCGAATCGGCTACCAACTGCTGCTCACCCGATAGTGTGGTAAATCCTCCATCGCCGAGTCTGCGACTGCAAAATGCCTGTTCTTTTCCTTTAAAATAGCCCGAGCGCAATAGATAATGTGATCTGCGTCAACATAACAATCCGGGGATAGCATGAAAGCAGTCATATTGGCAGGCGGCCTGGGCACACGGCTCAGCGAAGAGACGACTGTCAAGCCGAAGCCGATGGTCGAGGTCGGCGGCAAGCCGATCCTCTGGCACATCCTGAAAAGCTATTCCGCACATGGCATCAACGACTTCGTCATCTGCTGCGGCTACCGCGGCTACGTGATCAAGGAGTTCTTCGCCAACTACTTCCTGCACACGTCGGACGTCACGTTCGATCTGCAAAAGAACAGCATGGAAGTGCACGAGCGCTATTCCGAGCCGTGGAAGGTCACGTTGATCGACACCGGCGCCGACACCCTCACCGGCGGGCGCCTGAAGCGGGTGCGCCAGCACGTCGAAAACGACGAGGCGTTCTGCTTCACCTACGGTGACGGCGTATCCGACATCGACATCGGCGCCTCGATCGCCTTCCACAAAAAACACGGCAAGCTGGCCACCATGACGGCGGTGCAGCCGCCGGGCCGCTTCGGCGCCATCGACATCGACGGCCAGCGCATCGTCAGCTTCAAGGAAAAGCCGCAAGGCGACGGCGCCTGGGTCAACGGCGGCTACTTCGTGCTCTCGCCGAAGGTGATCGACTACATCGCCGGCGACAGCACCACGTGGGAAAAAGAACCGATGGAGCAGCTGGCCAACGAAGGCCAGATGGACGCCTTCCACCACCACGGCTTCTGGCAGCCGATGGACACGCTGCGCGACAAGGTACTGCTCGAGGACCTGTGGGAAAGCGGCAAGGCGCCGTGGAAGCGATGGCCATGAATCCCTCCTTCTGGCAGGGCAAACGGGTTTTCCTCACGGGCCACACCGGTTTCAAAGGCAGCTGGCTGAGTTTATGGTTGCAGCAACTGGGCGCGCACGTCACCGGCTTCGCGCTGGCGGCGCCGAGCCAACCGAGCCTGTTCGACACCGCGCAGGTGGGCGCCGGCATGACCTCCATCATCGGCGACATCCGCGACGCCGCCGCGCTGCGCGACGCGATGCTCGAGGCGCGGCCGGAGATCGTCATCCACATGGCGGCGCAGGCGCTAGTGCGCTACTCGTACGCCAATCCGGTCGAGACCTACGCCACCAACGTCATGGGCCTGGTGAACTTCTTCGAGGCGGTGCGCAACACGCCCAGCGTCAAGGCGGTGGTCAACGTCACCAGCGACAAGTGCTACGAAAACAAGGAATGGGCCTGGGCCTACCGCGAGAACGAGGCCTTCGGCGGCTACGACCCGTACAGCAACAGCAAGGCCTGCGCCGAACTGGTGACGGCCGGTTACCGCTCGTCGTTCTTCAATCCCGAAAAATACGCCGAGCATGGCGTGGCGCTGGCCTCCGGCCGCGCCGGCAATGTGATCGGCGGCGGCGACTGGGCCGAGGACCGTTTGATACCCGACATGGTGCGCGCCATCGCCGCCGGCAAGCCGGTGCGCATCCGCAGCCCGCACGCGATCCGTCCTTGGCAGCACGTGCTGGAGCCGCTGTCGGGCTATCTGACCCTGGCCGAGCATTTGTACACGCACGGCGCGGCCTACGCCGAGGGCTTCAACTTCGGCCCGCATGACATCGACGCCCGCCCGGTCGAGTGGATCATCTCGCGCCTGTGCGAAAGCTGGGGCGATGGCGCCGGCTGGGAGCTGGACCAGGCGCCGCAACCGCACGAGGCGCACTACCTCAAGCTCGATTGTTCCAAGGCGCGCGGCCGCCTGCACTGGCAGCCGCGCTGGCACCTGGGCCACACCATCGACATGATCGTCGGCTGGCACAAGGCCCACGCGGCGAAAGCCGACATGCGCGCCTTCACCCTGGCGCAAATCGACACCTACCAAAACACCGAACACATCTAAGGCAGCAACCATGAGCGAAGCAAAAACCAAAGAACAACTCCGTGCGGAGATCAACAAGCTGGTCGCCGAATACGGCGCGCTGGCCAGCGTGCCGAAGGCCTTCGAGCCCGGCGTGACGGTGATCCCGCCGGCGGGCAAAGTCGTCGGCGCGCCGGAAATGGAACTGATGGTCGAGGCTTCGCTCGACGCCTGGCTGACCACCGGCCGCTTCAACGACCAGTTCGAGGCCAAGCTGGCCAAGATGATCGGCGTCGATTTCCTCATCACCGTCAACTCCGGCTCGTCGGCCAACCTGGTCGCGTTCAACACGCTGACCTCGCCGAAGCTGGGACCGCGCGCGATCCAGCCGGGCGATGAAGTCATCGGCGTGGCCGCCGGCTTCCCCACCACCGTCAACCCGATCATCCAGTTCGGCGCGGTGCCGGTGTTCGTCGACGTGGAGCTGGGCACCTACAACATCGACGTCACCAAGCTGGAAGCGGCGATTTCGCCCAAGACCAAGGCCATCATGCTGGCCCACACCTTGGGCAATCCGTACAACCTGGACGTGATCGTCGCGATCTGCAAAAAGTACAACCTGTGGCTGATCGAGGACTGCTGCGACGCGCTGGGCTCGACCTACGACGGCAAGATGGTCGGCACCTTCGGCGACATCGGCACCATGTCGTTCTACCCGGCCCACCACATCACGATGGGCGAAGGCGGCGCCGTCTTCACCAACAACGCGGAACTGAAGATGATCGCCGAGTCGTTCCGCGACTGGGGCCGCGACTGCTACTGCCCGCCGGGCAAGGACAACACCTGCGGCAAGCGTTTCTGCCAGTGCTTCGGCACGCTGCCGGCCGGCTATGACCACAAGTACACCTACAGCCACCTGGGCTACAACCTGAAGATCACCGACATGCAGGCCGCCTGCGGCCTGGCGCAGATCGACCGCGCGGCCGGCTTCATCCAGGCGCGCAAGGACAACTTCGCCTACCTGACGGAGCGGCTGCAGTCGTGCGCCGAGTTCCTGATCCTGCCGGTGGCGACCGAGAATTCCGATCCGTCGTGGTTCGGCTTCCCGATGACGCTCAAACCGGAAGCCAACGTCGCGCGGGTCGACCTGCTGACCTACCTGGACCAGCACAAGATCGGCACCCGCCTGCTGTTCGCCGGTAACCTGACGCGCCAGCCGTACATGATCGGCCGTAACTACCGCGTCTCGGGCGACCTGACCAACACCGACCGCGTCATGAACGACACCTTCTGGATCGGCGTCTTCCCGGGCCTGACCCGCGAGATGCTGGACTTCACGGTCGATAAGCTCGAATCGTTCTTCGGCGTGAATTTCTAATCATGATGCAGCGCGTCGCCATCCTCGGTGCCAGCAGCCAGATCGCCAAGGACCTGATCCTGTCCTGCGCGCGCGCCGGGCGGGACGAGCTCCTGCTGTATGTGCGCGACGTGGCGGCGGCGCGGCGCTGGATGGACAGCCACGCGCTGGCGTTCCCGCTGGCCCCCTACGCCGACTACGGCAAGGCGGAACACACGGCCGTGCTCAACTTCGTCGGCGTCGGCGATCCGCGGCGCGCCGCGCAAATGGGCGGCGACATCTTCGGCGTCACCCAGGAATTCGACGACCTGGTCCTGAACGAACTGCGGCGCCACCCCGAGCGCCGCTACATCTTCCTGTCCAGCGGCGCGGCCTACGGCAGCACGTTCCTGCAGCCGGCAGGCCCGGACACGCCGGCCTCGATCAACATCAACACGCTGGCGCCGCAGGAATACTATTCGGTCGCCAAGCTCCACGCCGAATGCAAACACCGCGCCCTGCCCGACCTGGCGATCACCGACTTGCGCGTGTTTAACTACTTCAGCCACACCCAGGACCTCGACGCCCGCTTCTTCATCACCGACATCCTGCGCGCGATCCGCGACGGCGTGCCTTTGCGCACCTCGGCCGACGCCATGGTGCGGGACTACCTGCATCCGGGCGACTTCCATCGCCTGGTCGATTGCGTGCTGCGCGGCCCAGCCGGCAACCGCGCGCTGGACTGCTACAGCGCCGCGCCGGTGGAGAAACGCGCGCTGCTGGCGGCGATGCGCGACCGCTTCGGACTGCGCTACGAGGTGGCCGACGGCGCCGGCGACGTGGTCAACGCCACCGGCGCCAAGCCTTATTACTACTCGCTCAACCGGCAAGCCGCCGAATTGGGCTATCAACCGGCGTACTCCTCCATCGAGGGCATCATCGCCGAATCGGCGCTCATCCTCGAGCGGGACGCGGCCACGCCGGCCCGCGCCATGGAAAGTTAGGAAGGATTACCAATGACAGCAGATTTCAGCGCAAACAGCATCCGCCGCACGGTGCTTGAGATGTCCTACGCCGGCTCGACGGTCCACGTCGCTTGCGCGTTCTCGTTGACCGAGATCCTGGCCGTGCTGTACCGCAAGCACCTGCGCTATCCCGACAACAATCCGGACCACCCGGGGCGCGACTACCTGATCCTGTCCAAGGGCCACGGCGTGATGGCGCAATACGCCTGCCTGTACCAGAAGGGCTGGCTGAGCCAAACCGACCTGCAACGTTTTTACGCCGACGGCACCAAGCTGAAAGGACTGTCCGACGCGCACGTGACCGGTTGCGAGGTGACCGCCGGCTCGCTCGGCCACGGCCTGTCGGTCGGGGTCGGCATGGCGCTGGCGGCCAAGCTCGACGCCAGCGCGCAGATGACCTACGCCGTGGTCGGCGACGGCGAGATGAACGAGGGCCCGATCTGGGAAGCGATGCTGTTCGCCGCCCACCGCAAGCTGGACAACCTGGTCGTCATCGTCGACGAGAACGGTTTCCAGGCGATGGGCCGCACCAGCGAGGTGATGGAACTGGGGTCGCTGCGCGACAAGTTCGCCGCGTTCGGCTTCGAGGCGGTGGCGCTCGACGGCCACGACGAGGCCGCGCTCGACGCCGCGCTCGAGGCGCTCAAGGCCAACCGCGACGGCCGGCCGAAGGCCATCGTCGCCCGCACGATCAAGGGCAAGGGCGTGTCGTTCATGGAAGACCAGAACCTGTGGCACTACACGCGCCTGAACGCGGACACTTACGCGGCCGCGATGGCCGAACTGGAGCCGGTATGAGAGACGCTTTTTCCCGCGCGATCACGGCGGCGGCGCTGGCCGACCCCAAGGTGCTGCTGTTGACCGGCGACCACGGCTACGCGCTGTTCGACGAATTCCGCGGCCGCTGCCCGGAGCAATTCATCAATTGCGGCATCGCCGAACAGAACATGGTGGGCATGGCGGCCGGACTGGCCAAGGCCGGCTACAAGCCGATCGTCTACGGCCTGGCCTGCTTCATCCCGGTGCGCGTGCTCGAGCAAATCAAACTGGACGTCTGCTACGAAGGCTTGCCGGTGGTCTTCATCGGCGACGGCGCCGGCGTCGTCTACAGCGCCCTGGGCAGCAGCCACCAGTCGACCGAGGACATCGCCGTGCTGCGCGCCATCCCCGGCATCGACATCCTGTCGCCGTGCGACGCCCACGAAATGGACTACGCGCTGGCGCACGCGCTGCGCTTCACCCGGCCCGCGTATGTGCGCATGGGCAAATCGGACGTGGCCGCCGTGCATACGGACGCTTGCCAGGCGCCGCTGGGCGACCTCGTGCCGGCGCGCGCCGGCGCCGACGGCCACACCGCCTTCATCGCCACCGGCTCGATGGTGCACGCCGCCGTGCAACTGGCGCAGTCGCTGGACGACCACGCGGTCTGGAGCGCGCCCTGCGTCAAACCGCTGAACGTCGAACAGGTTCAACAACTGGCACAGCGTTATACGCGGCTGGTGGTGCTGGAAGAACACAACCGCATCGGCGGGCTGGGCGGCGCGGTGGCGGAAATCGTCGCCGGCCTCGGCGGCGCGCGCGCCAGCGTGCTGCGCCTTGGCATCAACGACCGGTTCTCGCAATTTAACGGCAGCTGGGATTACCTGCGCCGCGAGCACGGCATCGACCTGGAGGCGTTGCGCCGCCAGATCGGCCAGTCCGCCACCGCCCCGCCCGTCAACACCACCCATGACTGAGATGACCGATCCAACCAGCCCAAGCAGCCCGATCCTGTCGATCTGCATCCCGACCTTCAACCGCGCGCCATTCCTGCAGCAGACGCTCGACAGCATCGTCGCGCAGGCGGCCTTCCGCGACACCGGCGACATCGAGGTCGTCATCTCCGACAACTGCTCGGACGACAATACCAGGGATGTCGGCGAGGCCTTCGCGGCCGCCTTTCCCGGCAAGGTCCGCTACCAGCGCCATCCGGAGCCGGTGTTCGCCGACAAGAACTTCGAGGCGGCGCTGCGCATGGGGCGCGGCACCTACCTGAAGCTGCACAACGACAACCTGATGATCCTCGACGGCAGCTTGACCGAGCTGGTCAAGGTGTACACGGCGGTGGCGGTGGAGAAGCCGGTGGTGTTCTTCACCAACGGCAATATGTTCACCGGGAACGCGCTGGAGGCGCTCAACACGCTCAGCGAGTTCGTCGCCAAGGTCTCGTATTTCTGCACATGGATAGGCGGCTTCGGCATGTGGCGCGACGAGTTCGAGGCCATGCCGGACTTCGGCCGCAACGTCCACCTCAAGCTGGTGCAAACCGACGTCACGTTCCGCCTGCTGGCCATGGGCAAGCGTGCGATCGTGCTGTACGGCGCCTACTTCGCCGGCCAGGACATCGGGCGCAAGAGCGGCTACAACATCGCCGAGGTGTTCGGCAACAACTATCTGTCGCTGATGAAGCCGTATCTGGAGAGCGGCCAGCTGGACCGCGCCGTGTACGAGGCCGAGAAGCAGCGCCTGCTGGTCAACCACATCATTCCCTACTACTTCGGCGACAACGATTTTTCCAAGAGCGGCTTCTTCCAGCACATGCAGGACTACCTGCACGACGACTATTTCTACAAGGCGATCGAACACTTGATCACCGACGTGCCGAAGGCGGCCGCGCCCGCGCCCGTGCCGGCCCCGGTGCCGGAGAAATCGTTCGAGGAGCAAAAGGCCGACTACTGGCGCGCGCTCAACCCGCACAACCACACGATGCTGACGATGTCGTCGGGACCGTTCGACTTCAGCCGGGTGACGGTGGGGCGCCGCTCGTATGGCGAACTCAACATCATGGCCTACGGCCGCGACGCCGAGCGGCTGACGATCGGCAGCTTCGTCTCGATCGCCAGCGACGTCAAGTTCATGCTGGGCGGGAACCATCCGTATGACGGCTTCTCCACGTTCCCGTTCAAGGTCAAGTATCTGGGCGAGATGCTGGAATCGTCGACCAAGGGGCCGATCGTGGTGGGTGACGACGTCTGGATCGGCTACCAGGTGCTGATCATGTCGGGGGTGACGATAGGCCAGGGCGCGATCGTCGCCGCCGGCAGCGTGGTGACCAAGGACGTGGCGCCGTACACCATCGTCGGCGGCAACCCGGCCAAATACATCAAGCACCGCTTCGAACCGGCGGTGGTGGAGCGGATGCTGAAGTTCGACTTTTCCAAGGTCAGCGACGAGGCCATCCTCGCCAACCGGGACATCTTGTACGAAGGTTTAACGGCGGAAAACGTCGACGCCGTCCTGGCGAAGCTGCAGTAAAACATCGGGGGGTCAAGTCTGTCATTCGGACACGCTCACAGCCGTATCCCTGCGGTACGGCCGAGCTCGTGTCCGAATGACAGACTTGACCCCCGTTTTTAGTTGAAGCTCAGGTGCTTGGACTTGTAGATGTACTCGAACTCGTCCATGTCCTTGTTGCGCGCCATGTTCCATAGCGCCGGGGCGCGCGAGATCAGCTCGAATTTGTCGAAGTCGAAGGCGAAGTCGTCGGCCTTGACCGGCGGGATCGCCGTGTGGTTGACGTGGTAGATGAACTTGCGCGAGAGCCGGCTGAACTGCTTGACGTAGTTGGCCACGTTGTTGAGCGACATTTCCGCCAGGCTGTACGAGTTGAACGCGAGGTCCACCGTGTCGTCCTTCAGCTCGGCCAGCGCGAAGTTCGGCAGCACCACCGCGTCGTATTGCGTCAGGTCGGCCGTGGCCAGGTCGATCTCGCCGAACAGCGCGATCTTTTTGTCCGGGCAGCCGCTCAGCAGATAGTAGGCGCTCAGCGCCATGTTCTCCGGCAGGTCGACGTCGATGTAGGTCAGGTCCGGGTTGTCGCGCATCAGGAAGTGGCCCAGCCCGCCGAAGCCGCCGCCCAGTTCCAGCACCGTCTTGTGCTCCTTGCCGCGGATCAGGCGGGCGATGATGGTGGCGTAGTAATGCTGGTAGTCGACGCCTGCGCGGAAGAACTTGCCGTCGATGTAGAAGCCGTAGGGATTGCCGACGTTCGGCGTCTCCAGCGCGTCCAGCGTGTGCGTCTTGCCGATCGAGTCGAGCCAGATGTTCATGCGGTGCATGACGTCGGCCAGGTACTTGCCCTTGGCGTCCTCGCTGATGTTGCCGGAGAAGTAGGTGCTTTCCATGTCGACCGGCATGCCGTGGATGCCGATGGTGCTGCGGTCGCGGAAGAAGTTGGCGTAGATGTGCGCCAGCTTGTCGACGTCGCGGTGCTCCATCGTCGCCATCAGGTCGCCCATGAAACCTTGGTAGATCGGCAGCCACATGTGGCTGACCTGGTACTCCTCGGCCGCGTCCTTCTGCACCGCTTTGGCCTTGTTATAGGCCGTCATCACGCGTTCGACGATGGCGCGGTCCGCGACCGACGGGCGTTCGATGAATCCGTTATCTACAGTTAAATACATGGCGGTTCCTGGTTGGAGGTTATGGTTCGCGGATCGATTCGTCCAGCGCCCTGGTCAGCGGATACAGCAGATACGACATCACGGTGCGGTGGCCGACCACGATCTCGGCCGAGACGGTCATGCCGGGCAGCAGGCGGGTGCCCTCGGTCATTTTCTTCAGCTCGCCCTTGTACTGGATGCGGCTCAGGTAGTAGGCGTCCATGCCGCCGCCGTTCTTGTCAGTGGCGTCGCGCTTGAACGAGTCCTGGCTGATGGTGCGCACCTTGCCCTCCAGCATGCCGTGCTTCATGAACGAGAAGGCGTCGACCTTCAGGTGCGTCACCGCGCCGGGCTTGATGTAGCCGATGTCGAGCGAGTCGATCTGCACTTCGGCCTCCAGCTCGGCGCCCAGCGGCACCAGCGTGAACAGCGCCTCGGCCTCGCGCACGATGGAGCCCACCGACAGCTTGCCGATCTCCAGCACCACGCCGTCGGCCGGCGCCACCATCTGGATCATCTTGAGGCGCTTGTCGGCCTTGGCCAGCTGTTCGTTGATGCCGTCGCGGTCGCGCGAGGCGGTCAACAAGTCTTCCATCGCCTTCTGGCGCCAGCTCTTGTCGAAGGCCGAGCGCTCGGCCTCGGCCGAGGCCAGCTCGCTGGCCATCTCGATCGCCTTGTTGCGCTGCATGTCCATGTCGCGCTCGACGCCGAGGCGGCGGTCGCGCGCCTCCAGCAGGTGCATCTTGGCGCCGAACTGCTCGGCCATCAGCTGCTCCTGCATGGCCTCGACCTCGCGCAGCGCCTTGACGCGCTGCGCCAGGATCACCTGGTCATGCTTGTTGGTTTCCAGGCCGGCGCGCAGGCGCGCGATGTTCTGGTCCATCTTGGTCTTTTGCGCCTCGAAGTTGGCCTTGCGCTCGTTCGACAGCTGCGACTGCAGCTGGGCGTCGGCGCTCGATCCGCTGGTGACGGCGGCGCCGGGCTTGCCCGACAGCTCGGCGCGCAGGCCGGCGGCCTGGGTGTCCAGGCTTTGCAGGCGGATGCGCAGCTGCGATTCGTCGGCGGCGCTGAAGGTCGGGTCCAGCGTGGCCAGCACCTGGCCCTTCTTGACGATCTGGCCGACGCGCACGTCGATGCTCTGGATGATGGACGTCTCGAGCGGTTGCACCACGATGTTGGGCAGCGGATTGACCAGCCGGCCGTGGGCGACGACGATCTTCTCGACCGGCGACAGGCAGGCCCAGAGGATGAACGAGACGAACGCCAGCAGCATCACGTGCAGGGTGACGCGCACGAACCGCGGCAGCGGACCGCGTTCGATGGCGTCCGCGTCCGGCAGGAACTCGATTTCGGTCTCGTCCTTGCGGCGCTTGAAGCTTAAAGGTGGCTTGTTTGCTGGTTCCATAGGTGCTGGTAAGTTTCACTACGTGTAAGCAGTTCTTCGTGACGGCCCGCATCCATCAGACTGCCCTGTTGCATGACCATGATTTTGTCGGCGTTGACCAGGGTCGACAGGCGGTGCGAGATCATCACCACCGTGCGGCCGACAGCGATCTTCGACAGGTTGCCGATGAAAATGGCCTCGCTTTCCGGGTCCAGCGCGCTGGCCGCCTCATCGAGGATCAGGATGCGCGGACGGGCCACCAGCGTGCGGGCGATCGACAGGCGCTGCTTTTGGCCGCCCGACAGGTTCGACGCGTTTTCTTCCAATACGGTGTCGTAGCCCATCGGCAGGCGTTCGATGAATTCGTCGGCGCCGGCGGCCACGGCCGCGTCGACCAGCTCCTCGAACGTGGCGTCGGGCTTGGTGACGGACAGGTTCTCGCGCACGGTGCCGCGGAACAGGAAGTTCTCCTGCAACACCACGCCGATCTGGCGGCGCAGGTGCGACAGCTCGATCTCGCGGGCGTCGATGCCGTCGAAGCGCACGATGCCCTCCTGCACCGGATACAGGCCCTGGATCAACTTGGTCAGGGTGGTCTTGCCCGAGCCGCTGCGGCCGACGATGCCGACCACCGTGCCCTGCTCGATCGTGAAGCTGGCCTTGTTGAGCGCCATGGCCTGCGCGCCCGGATAGCGGAAGGTGACGGCGTCGAACTTGATCTCGCCCTCGAGCACCGGACGCAGGCCGTTGGCGCCGGCGCGGCCCTCCGGCGCGCGGTTCATGACCTCGCCCAGCATCTTGACCGACAGCGCGGTTTCCTGGTACTCGTTGACCAGGCCGACGAGCGAGATCAACGGACCGGTGACGCGGCCGGCCAGCATCTGGAAGGCGATCAGGCCGCCGACCGACAGGGTCTGGTCGAACACGTCGGCGGCGCCGACGACGATCAGCGTGACCGGCAGCAGCTTGCCGAGGAAGTCGGTGACGGCGTTGCCGGCGATCGAGATCTGGCCGACCCGGAAGTGCATGGTGATGGCCTCGGCCGAGCGCTGGTCCCAGATGCGCCGCTGCGACGGCTCGATCGCCAGCGCCTTGACCGTGCGCATGCCGTGGATGGTCTCGACCAGCATGCCCTGGCGCTGGCCCTCGGCCGAGTACAGCGCGTTGAGGCGGCGCTGGAAGGTCGGCACCATGGCCAGCACCACGCCGCCGATCAGGCCCGCGAACAACAGCACGATCATCGCCAGCTTGAAGGAGTAGCTGAATAAAACCGGCACGAACACCAGCAGCGCGATCAGGTCGAGCGCGGTGAAGAACAGGCGCCCGGTCAGGAAGTTGCGGATCTTTTCCAGCTGCTGCATGTGGCGCGTGACCACGCCGGCGCTGGTGGTCTCGAAGAAGTCGATCGGCAGCGACAGCAGGTGGGCGAACACGCGCCGCGTCAGGCGCATGTCGATCTTGTTGGACGCGGCCAGGGTCAAGGTCTGGCGCAGGAAGCCGAAGGTGGCGTCGAACACCAGCGCCATGATGATGCCGACGGCCAGCACCTGCAGGGTCGTCACGCTCTGGTGCGTGAGCACCTTGTCGATCACCAGCTGGAAGAAGATCGGCGAGGCCAGCGCCAGCAGCTGCATGGCGATGGCGGCGATGAAGATGTCGCGGAAGGCGGCCTTCTGCTTGAGGATCTCGGGGATGAACCAGCGCAGGCCGAACGGCTGGTTGGGGTCGGTCAGCTTGTGCTGGCGTTTGATGAACAGCACGTCGCCGGCCCAGCGCTTCTCGAACTCGCCGCGCGCCACCATGACCACGGCGGCGTTGGCGTTGGTGGGGTTGAGCACGGCGACCTGGTCCTCGTGGCCGGCCGCGTCGGCCGGCTTGACGCCCACCACGATGATCATATTGCCGTCGATCAGGCGCGCCATCAGCGGGAACACGCCACCCTGCGCCATCAGCCGCGACCAGTTGAGCTTGTCCGCCTTGGCTTTCAAACCGATATCCGAGGCGATGCGCAGCAGCGCGCCGTCGCCCGGTTCCTCCGCACGCAGCGCGTAGTCGTCGATCAGCCGCTCGGGATTGATTTGCAGACCATGATGTTGCGCGATGGCGGTCAGACACTGGATCGCGGTATGGGGAAATTTATCGTGCATAGGCCTGATTTATGGGAAAGAACTGGGCCGGGTGGGCGGGCGAAGCTTGCCTTCGCGCACTATCGATCCAGCCTTCGGATTCTAACCCAGCGCAGAGCCCGCAAACGGCTTTTGTTGTTTAGAAGCACAAGCGGGTTTACCCCGCTGTTCGACCGTTCAAAAAAAAACGGCAAGACCCGGAGGTCTTGCCGTCTTGGCGTTGAGGCTAGTTCGGCTTACTTGGCGGCCAGGATGCCCTGGTGATGGGCGCCCTGCAGGGCCTTCAGTCGCAGCGTCTCCTCGGTCGAGACCGAGTTGCTCACGGCGGTCAGCTTGGTGTCGTAGTTGCTGATCGCGCTGGCCATCGCCGCCACCGCCGTGTTCGTGCTGGAAGGCATTTCCAGCTTGGTCACGGTGGTGGACGCCGTCGCCGCGCCAAAGCTCGACATCGCCGAGGCAAGGCCGCTGACCGAGCTGGTCAGGTTGGTGCTGGCCGCGCCGGCCGCGAACCAGACGTCGGCCGCTGCGTGGGTGGCGCCGTCGGCGGTCTCAAAGGTCGAGGTCAGACCGATGATGTTGCCGTTGTCACGCGAACCGTCGGTCTTGACGTCCAAGTTCAGCTTGGTGATGTTGAGCGACGCCAGCGATTTCAACTCGTCCGCCTGGCTGACGCCGTCGGCGTTGCCGTCGACCCACACCTGCAGGCTGGAGAAGGCGCCGTCCTTGGCGTCGATGGTGCCGTCGCCGTTGCTGTCCAGCTGCGCCAGCGCCTCGTAGCCGTTGGTGGCCTTGGAACCGTCGGCCAGCGTGGTGCCTACGCCGAACAGTTCGCTACCATCGTTGATCGCGCCGTCACCGTTGACATCGCGCACCAGCAGACCGTCGCCGCCGCCCACCCAGCCGGCGTTGACCTTGGTGCCGGAGGCGGTCAGGTCGAAGCTGACACCGGCCGAGGCGCCCAGCGTCTCGATGCCGTTACCGTTCAGGTCGAGCACCAGCGGCGAGATGCCTTTGGACGCGTTGAACAGGGCCAGCGCCTGGCCGGTGCTCATGGCCGCGACCTGCGTGGTGGTCATCGCGTTGGCTTGCGACGAGCTCAGCGACTTGAGCTGGCCGGTGCTCAGCGCCACCACCTGGTCGGTGGTCAGGCGCATCAGCTGCGTCGTGCTCAGGGCGACGAACGACGAGGTCTTGAGCGCGGCGATGTCGGCCGTCTCCAGCGCCTGGACGCTGTTGGTCGACAGTGCCCGGATCTGCGCGGTGCTCAGCGCGTTGAGCTGGTTGCTCGACAGCGCCACGGCCTGGTCGGTGGTCAGGCCGGCAGCGAACGCCGCCGTGCTCAGGGCCGACACTTGCGCGGTGCTCAGCGCGACGATCTGGTCGGTGGTCAACGCGGCGACCTGCACGGTGCGCAGCGTGGCCATCGACGACGTTTTCAGACCGACGATGTCCTGCGTTTCGAGCGCGGCCAGGCTGCTGGTGCTCAGCGCCGTGACCTGCGCCGAGCTCAGCGCGCCGACCTGGTTGGACGTCAGCGCCACCACCTGGTCGGTGGTCAGGGCGTTGCCCACCTGCGAGGTGGTCAGCGCCGAGATGCTGGCGGTCGACAGGCTGCCCACCTGGTCGGTGGTCAGGGCGCGGATCTGGGTGCTCGACAGGCCGGCGATCGCGTTCGATTTCAAAGCGGCCAGGTCGGCCGTTTCGATCGCGGCGATCGCGTCGCTGCCCAGGGCGACCACTTGCTGGGTGTTCAGCGAAGCGGCTTGGGCCGTGGTCAGCGCGGCGACCTGGTCGGTGCTCAGGGCGCGGAACGCCGCCGTGCTCAGCGCGACGATCTGGCCGGTCGTCAGCGTCGCCACCTGGGCGGTGGTCAGGCCGGCGATCTGCGTCGACCGCAGGCCGGCGATGCTGGCCGTGGTCAGGGCGCCGATGTCGGCCGTTTCGATGGCGCCGATGTTGTTGCTCGACAGCGCGCTGACCTGGGCGGTGCTCAGGCTGGCGAACTGGCTCGACGTCAGGGCGACGATCTGGTCGGTCGTCAGGCCGTTGGCGATGTTGGCGGTGCTCAGTGCCAGCAGTTGCGCCGTGGCCAGGGCGTTGACCTGATCGGTCGTCAGCGCGGCAACCTGCGCCGAGTTGATGCCGGCGAACGAGGCGGTCCGCAGCGCGGCCAGATCGGCCGTTTGCAGGGCGGCGACGGCGTCGGTGCTCAGGGCGGCCACTTGCGCGCTGCCCAGGGCGTTCGCTTCGGCGGTGGTCAGCGCCACGACCTGGTCGGTCGTCAAGGCGCGGATCTGGTTGGTCGACAGGCCGGCGACGGCGGCGGTCTTCAGCGCGGCGAAGTCGGCCGTTTCCAGCGCGGCGACGGCGTCGGTGCTGAAGGCGACGACCTGCTGGGTGCTCAGCGCCGCTGCCTGGGCGGTCGTCAGGGCCACCACCTGGTCGGTGCTCAGCGCACGGACACCGGCGGTGGTCAGCGCGACGACCTGGTTGGTCGACAGGGTCGCGATCTGGTCGGTGACCAGGGCGGCGATCTGCGACGATTTCAGCGCGGCGATGCCGGCGGTGCTGATACCGACGATGTCGGCCGTCTGGATGGCGGCGACGCTGTTGGTCGACAGCGCGCCGATCTGGGCGGTGCTCAGGCTGGCGAACTGGGCCGACGTCATGGCGACGATCTGGTCGGTCGTCAGGCCGTTGGCGATGTTGCCGGTGCTCAGCGCGGAGAGCTGGGCGGTTGCCAGGCCGTTGACCTGGTCGGTCGTCAGCGCGGCCACCTGGCTCGAATTCAAGCCGGCGAACGAGGCCGTTTTCAACGCGGCCAAGTCGGCGGTTTGCAGGGCGGCCACGGCGTCGGTGCTCAGGGCGGCCACTTGCGCGCTGCTCAGGGCGTTGGCTTCGGCGGTGGTCAGCGCCACGACCTGATCGGTCGTCAGGGCACGGATCTGGCTGGTCGACAGGCCGGCGACGGCGGCGGTCTTCAGCGCGGCGAAGTCGGCCGTTTCCAGCGCGCCGATGGCGTCGGTGCTGAAGGCGGCGACCTGCTGGGTGCTCAGCGCCGCTGCCTGGGCGGTCGTCAGGGCCACCACCTGGTCGGTGCTCAGCGCACGGACACCGGCGGTGGTCAAGGCGGCCACCTGGTTGCTCGACAAGGTCGCGATCTGGTCGGTGACCAGGGCGGCGATCTGGTTCGATTTCAGCGCGGCGATACCGGCGGTGCTGATACCGGCGATGTCGGCCGTCTGGATGGCGGCGACGCTGCTGGTCGACAGCGCGCCGATCTGGGCGGTGCTCAGGCTGGCGAACTGGGCCGACGTCATCGCGACGATCTGGTCGGTGGTCAGGCCGGCGGCGATGTTGGACGTGCTCATCGCAGCGAACTGGGCCGTTGCCAGGCCGTTGACCTGGTCGGTCGTCAGCGCGGCGACCTGGTTCGAGGTCAAGCCTGCGAACGAAGCCGTTTTCAAGGCGGCCAGATCGGCGGTTTGCAGGGCGGCGACAGCGTCGGTGCTCAGGGCGGCCACTTGCGCGCTGCTCAGGGCGTTCGCTTCGGTGGTCGTCAGGGCGACCACCTGGTCGGTCGTCAGGGCACGGATCTGGTTGGTCGACAGCGCGGCGACGGCGGCGGTCTTCAGCGCGGCGAAGTCGGCCGTTTCCAGCGCGGCGATCGCGTCGGTGCTGAAGGCGGCGACCTGCTGGGTGCTCAGCGCCGCTGCCTGGGCGGTCGTCAGGGCCACCACCTGGTCGGTGCTCAGCGCACGGACACCGGCGGTGGTCAAGGCGGCCACCTGGTTGCTCGACAACGTGGCGATCTGGTCGGTGACCAGGGCGGCGATCTGGTTCGATTTCAGCGCGGCGATACCGGCGGTGCTGATACCGGCGATGTCGGCCGTCTGGATGGCGGCAACGCTGCTGGTCGACAGCGCGCCGATCTGGGCGGTGCTCAGGCTGGCGAACTGGGCCGACGTCATGGCGACGATCTGATCGGTCGTCAGGCCGTTGGCGATGTTACCGGTGCTCATCGCGGCGAACTGGGCGGTTGCCAGGCCGTTGACCTGGTCGGTCGTCAGCGCGGCGACCTGGCTCGAAGTCAGGCCGGCGAACGACGCCGTTTTCAACGCGGCCAGGTCGGCGGTTTGCAGGGCGGCGACGGCGTCGGTGCTCAGGGCGGCCACTTGCGCGCTGCTCAGGGCATTCGCTTCGGTGGTCGTCAGGGCGACGATCTGGTCGGTCGTCAGGGCGCGGATCTGGTTGGTCGACAGCGCGGCGACAGCGGCGGTCTTCAGCGCGGCGAAGTCGGCCGTTTCCAGCGCGGCGATCGCGTTGGTACCGAAGGCGGCGACCTGCTGGGTGCTCAGCGCGGCGGCTTGGGCCGTGGTCAGCGCGACGACCTGGTCGGTGGTCAGACCCGATACGCCGGCGGTGGTCAGCGCGACAACCTGGTTGGTCGACAACGTGGCGATCTGGTCGGTGACCAGGGCGGCGATCTGCGACGATTTCAGCGCGGCGATACCGGCGGTGCTGATACCGACGATGTCGGCGGTCTGGATGGCGGCGACACTGTTGGTCGACAGCGCGCCGATCTGGGCGGTGCTCAGGCTGGCGAACTGGGCCGACGTCATGGCGACGATCTGGTCGGTCGTCAGGCCGTTGGCGATGTTACCGGTGCTCATCGCAGCGAACTGGGCCGTTGCCAGGCCGTTGACCTGGTCGGTCGTCAGCGCGGCGACCTGGCTCGAGTTCAGACCGGCGAACGAAGCCGTTTTCAAGGCGGCCAGGTCGGCGGTTTGCAGGGCGGCGACCGAATCGGTGCTCAGGGCGGCCACTTGCGCGCTGCTCAGGGCGTTCGCTTCGGCGGTGGTCAGCGCGACGACCTGGTCGGTCGTCAGGGCGCGGATCTGGTTGGTCGACAGACCGGCGACGGCGGCGGTCTTCAGCGCGGCGAAGTCGGCCGTTTCCAGCGCGGCGATCGCGTTGGTGCTAAAGGCGGCAACCTGCTGGGTGCTCAGGGCGGCGGCTTGCGCGGTGGTCAGCGCGACGACCTGGTCGGTGGTCAGACCCGATACGCCGGCGGTGGTCAGCGCGACAACCTGGTTGGTCGACAGGGTCGCGATCTGGTCGGTGACCAGCGCGGCGATCTGCGACGATTTCAGCGCGGCGATGCCGGCGGTGCTGATACCGACGATGTCGGCCGTCTGGATGGCGGCGACGCTATTGGTCGACAGAGCGCCGATCTGGGCGGTGCTCAGGCCGGCGAACTGCGAAGACGTCATGGCGACGATCTGGTCGGTCGTCAGGCCGTTGGCGATGTTCGAGGTGCTCATCGCGGCGAACTGCGCCGAGCCCAGGCCTTGGATCTGGTCGGTCGTCAGGGCGGCAACCTGGCTCGAGTTCAGGCCAGCGAACGAAGCCGTTTTCAAGGCGGCGATGTCGGCGGTCTGCATGGCGGCGACGGCGTCGGTGCTCAGGGCGGCCACTTGCGAGCTGCTCAGGGCATTCGCTTCGGTGGTCGTCAGGGCGACGATCTGGTCGGTCGTCAGGGCGCGGATCTGATTGGTGGTCAGACCGGCGACGGCGGCGGTCTTCAGCGCGGCGAAGTCGGCCGTTTCCAGCGCGGCGATGGCGTTGGTGCCGAAGGCGGCAACCTGCTGGGTGCTCAGGGCGGCGGCTTGCGCGGTGGTCAGTGCGACGACCTGGTCGGTGGTCAGGCCGGCCACACCGGCGGTGGTCAGCGCGACAACCTGGTTGGTCGACAACGTGGCGATCTGGTCGGTGACCAGCGCGGCGATCTGCGACGATTTCAGCGCGGCGATACCGGCGGTGCTGATGCCGGCGATGTCGGCCGTCTGGATGGCGGCGACACTGTTGGTCGACAGCGCGCCGATCTGGGTGGTGCTCAGGCTGGCGAACTGGGCCGACGTCATGGCGACGATCTGGTCGGTCGTCAGGCCGTTGGCGATGTTACCGGTGCTCATCGCGGCGAACTGGGCGGTTGCCAGGCCGTTGACCTGGTCGGTCGTCAGCGCGGCGACCTGGTTCGAGGTCAGGCCGGCGAACGAGGCCGTTTTCAAGGCGGCCAGGTCGGCGGTTTGCAGGGCGGCGACAGCGTCGGTGCTCAGGGCGGCCACTTGCGCGCTGCTCAGAGCGTTCGCTTCGGTGGTCGTCAGGGCAACGATCTGGTCGGTCGTCAGGGCGCGGATCTGGTTGGTCGACAGCGCGGCGACGGCGGAGGTTTTCAGCGCGGCGAAGTCGGCCGTTTCCAGCGCGGCGATCGCGTTGGTGCTCATCGCGACAACTTGCTGGGTGCTCAGCGCGGCGGCTTGCGCGGTGGTCAGCGCGACGACCTGGTCGGTGGTCAGGCCGGCGACACCGGCGGTGGTCAGCGCGACGACCTGGTTGGTCGACAACGTGGCGATCTGGTCGGTGACCAGGGCGGCGATCTGCGACGATTTCAGCGCGGCGATGCCGGCGGTGCTGATACCGACGATGTCGGCCGTCTGGATGGCGGCGACACTGTTGGTCGACAGCGCGCCGATCTGGGCGGTGCTCAGGCTGGCGAACTGGGCCGACGTCATCGCGACGATCTGGTCGGTGGTCAGGCCGGCGGCGATGTTGGACGTGCTCATCGCAGCGAACTGGGCCGTTGCCAGGCCGTTGACCTGGTCGGTCGTCAGCGCGGCGACCTGGTTCGAGGTCAGACCGGCGAACGAAGCGGTCTTCAGCGCGGCCAGGTCGGCGGTTTGCAGGGCAGCGACCGAATCGGTGCTCAGGGCGGCCACTTGCGCGCTGCTCAGGGCATTGGCTTCGGCGGTGGTCAGCGCCACGACCTGGTCGGTCGTCAGGGCACGGATCTGGTTGGTGGTCAGACCGGCGACGGCGGCGGTCTTCAGCGCGGCGAAGTCGGCCGTTTCCAGCGCGGCGATGGCGTTGGTGCTCATCGCGACAACTTGCTGGGTGCTCAGCGCGGCGGCTTGCCCGGTGGTCAGCGCAACGACTTGGTCGGTGGTCAGACCCGATACGCCGGCGGTGGTCAGCGCGACAACCTGGTTGGTCGACAGGGTCGCGATCTGGTCGGTGACCAGGGCGGCGATCTGCGACGATTTCAGCGCGGCGATGCCGGCGGTGCTGATACCGACGATGTCGGCCGTCTGGATGGCGGCGACGCTGTTGGTCGACAGCGCGCCGATCTGGGTGGTGCTCAGGCTGGCGAACTGCGCCGACGTCATGGCGACGATCTGATCAGTCGTCAAGCCGTTGGCGATGTTCGAGGTGCTCATCGCAGCGAACTGGGCGGTTGCCAGGCCGTTGACCTGGTCGGTCGTCAGCGCGGCGACCTGGTTCGAGGTCAGACCGGCGAACGAAGCCGTTTTCAAGGCGGCCAGGTCGGCGGTTTGCAGGGCGGCGACAGCGTCGGTGCTCAGGGCGGCGACCTGGGCGCTGCTCAGGGCGTTGGCTTCGGCGGTGGTCAGCGCGACGACCTGGTCGGTCGTCAAGGCGCGGACCTGGTTGGTGGTCAGGCCGGCGATGGCGGCGGTCTTCAGCGCGGCGAAGTCGGCCGTTTCCAGCGCGGCGATGGCGTTGGTGCTCATCGCGACAACTTGCTGGGTGCTCAGCGCGGCGGCTTGCGCGGTGGTCAGCGCGACGACCTGGTCGGTGGTCAGGCCGGCGACACCGGCGGTGGTCAGCGCGACGACCTGGTTGGTCGACAACGTGGCGATCTGGTCGGTGACCAGCGCGGCGATCTGCGACGATTTCAGCGCGGCGATGCCGGCGGTGCTGATACCGACGATGTCGGCCGTCTGGATGGCGGCGACACTGTTGGTCGACAGCGCGCCGATCTGGGCGGTGCTCAGGCTGGCGAACTGGGCCGACGTCATGGCGACGATCTGGTCGGTGGTCAGGCCGGCGGCGATGTTGGACGTGCTCATCGCGGCGAACTGGGCCGTTGCCAGGCCGTTGACCTGGTCGGTCGTCAGCGCGGCGACCTGGTTCGAGGTCAGGCCGGCGAACGAGGCCGTTTTCAAGGCGGCCAGGTCGGCGGTTTGCAGGGCGGCGACCGAATCGGTGCTCAGGGCGGCCACTTGCGCGCTGCTCAGGGCGTTCGCTTCGGCGGTGGTCAGCGCGACGACCTGGTCGGTCGTCAGGGCGCGGACCTGGTTGGTGGTCAGGCCGGCGATGGCGGCGGTCTTCAGCGCGGCGAAGTCGGCCGTTTCGAGCGCGGCGATGGCGTTGGTGCTCATCGCGACAACTTGCTGGGTGCTCAGCGCGGCGGCTTGCGCGGTGGTCAGCGCGACGACCTGGTCGGTGGTCAGGCCGGCGACACCAGCGGTGGTCAGGGCGGCAACCTGGTTGGTCGACAGGGTCGCGATCTGGTCGGTGACCAGGGCGGCGATCTGCGACGACTTCAGCGCGGCGATGCCGGCGGTGCTGATACCGACGATGTCGGCCGTCTCAATCGCGGCGATGCTGTTGGTCGACAGCGCGCCGATCTGGGCGGTGCTCAGGCTGGCGAACTGGGCCGACGTCATGGCGACGATCTGGTCGGTGGTCAGGCCGGCGGCGATGTTGGACGTGCTCATCGCAGCAAATTGGGCAGTTGCCAGGCCGTTGACCTGGTCGGTCGTCAGCGCGGCGACCTGGCTCGAGTTCAGGCCGGCGAACGAAGCCGTTTTCAAGGCGGCCAGGTCGGCGGTTTGCAGGGCGGCGACAGCGTCGGTGCTCAGGGCCGCCACTTGCGCGCTGCTCAGGGCGTTCGCTTCGGCGGTGGTCAGCGCGACGACCTGGTCGGTCGTCAACGCGCGGATCTGGTTGGTGGTCAGGCCGGCGACGGCGGCGGTCTTCAGCGCGGCGAAGTCGGCCGTTTCCAGCGCGGCGATCGCGTTGGTGCTCATCGCGACAACTTGCTGGGTGCTCAGCGCGGCGGCTTGCGCGGTGGTCAGCGCGACGACCTGGTCGGTGGTCAGGCCGGCGACACCGGCGGTGGTCAGCGCGACGACCTGGTTGGTCGACAACGTGGCGATCTGGTCGGTGACCAGGGCGGCGATCTGCGACGATTTCAGCGCGGCGATACCGGCGGTGCTGATACCGACGATGTCGGCGGTCTGGATGGCGGCGACGCTGTTGGTCGACAACGCGCCGATCTGGGCGGTGCTCAGACTGGCGAACTGGGCCGACGTCATGGCGACGATCTGGTCGGTGGTCAGGCCGTTGGCGATGTTACCGGTGCTCATCGCAGCGAACTGCGCGGTAGCCAGGCCGTTGACCTGGTCGGTCGTCAGCGCGGCCACCTGGCTCGAATTCAAGCCGGCGAACGAGGCCGTTTTCAAGGCGGCCAGGTCGGCCGTCTGCAGGGCGGCCACGGCGTCGGTGCTCAGGGCGGCCACTTGGGCGCTGCCCAGGGCGTTCGCTTCGGCGGTGGTCAGCGCCACGACCTGGTCGGTCGTCAGGGCGCGGATCTGGCTGGTGGTCAGGCCGGCGATGGCGGCGGTCTTCAGCGCGGCGAAGTCGGCCGTTTCCAGCGCGGCGATCGCGTCGGTACTGAAGGCGGCGACCTGCTGGGTGGTCAGCGCGGCGGCTTGCGCGGTGGTCAGCGCGACGACCTGGTCGGTGGTCAGCGCACGCACGCCCGCGGTGGTCAAGGCGACCAGCTGGTTGCTCGACAGCGTGGCGATCTGGTCGGTGACCAGCGCGGCGATCTGGTTCGATTTCAGGCCGGCGATACCGGCGGTGCTGATACCGACGATGTCGGCCGTCTGGATGGCGGCGATGCTGCCGGTCGACAGCGCGCCGATCTGGGCGGTGCTCAGGCTGGCGAACTGGGCCGACGTCATGGCGACGATCTGGTCGGTCGTCAGGCCGGCAGCGATGTTGGACGTGCTCATCGCGGCGAACTGGGCGGTTGCCAGGCCGTTGACCTGGTCGGTCGTCAGCGCGGCGACCTGGTTCGAGGTCAGTCCTGCGAACGAAGCCGTTTTCAACGCGGCCAGGTCGGCGGTTTGCAAGGCGGCGACAGCGTCGGTGCTCAGGGCGGCCACTTGCGCGCTGCTCAGGGCGTTCGCTTCGGCGGTGGTCAGCGCGACGATCTGGTCGGTCGTCAGGGCGCGGATCTGATTGGTCGACAGCGCGGCGACGGCGGCGGTCTTCAGCGCGGCGAAGTCGGCCGTTTCCAGCGCGGCGATCGCGTTGGTGCCGAAGGCGGCGACCTGCTGGGTGCTCAGGGCGGCCACTTGAGCGGTGGTCAGCGCGACGACCTGGTCGGTGGTCAGGCCCGATACGCCCGCGGTGGTCAGCGCGACAACCTGGTTGGTCGACAGGGTCGCGATCTGGTCGGTGACCAGCGCGGCGATCTGACTCGATTTCAGCGCGGCGATGCCGGCGGTGCTGATGCCGACGATGTCGGCGGTCTGGATGGCGGCGACGCTATTGGTCGACAGCGCGCCGATCTGGGCGGTGCTCAAGCCGGCGAACTGGGCCGACGTCATGGCGACGATCTGGTCGGTCGTCAGGGCGTTGGCGATATTGGCGGTGCTCAGCGCCACCAGGGTGGCGGTGGTCAGGGCCTGGACCTGGTCGGTGGTCAGCGCGCCGACCTGGGTCGAGGACAGCGAGGCGATCACGCTGGTCTTGAGGGCGGCGATGTCGGCCGTTTGCAGCGCGGCGATGGCGTCGGTGCCGAAATTGGACACTTGCGCGGTCGTCAGCGCGCTGGCGCCGGCGGTCGTCAGCGCGACGATCTGGTCGGTGGTCAGGGCCTTGATCTGGACGCTGGTCAGGCCGGCGACGGCGGCGGTCTTGAGCGCGGCGAAATCGGCCGTTTCGAGCGCGACGATGGCGTCGGTCGACAGCGACGCGACCTGCTGGGTCGACAGGGCGGCGGCTTGGTTGCTGCTCAGCGCCACGATCTGGTCGGTCGCCAGCACTCGGATTTGCGCGCTGGTCAGGCCGGCGAGCGCGTTGGTGCCCAGCGCGGCGATGTCTTCGGTGCCCAGCGAGGTCACGGTACTGGTGGTGATCGCACCCAGTTGTGTGGAAGTCAGGACGGAAGCATGCAGCGTCGTCAGCGCACCGATCTGGTCGGAATTGAGCGAGGCAAATTCGGCTGTGGTGATCGTGGCGATCTGCTGGGTAGTCAGACTGGCGATCTGTTCCGTGGTGAAACTGGTTACGACGCTCATTGCATTTCTCCTAAAGGGCGCTAATTCGATCTGTCCGAAAAAGCGGGATCGACGGCCCTACCCGTCGAGTCCTAGCTTCCGTCAGTGGCACATTTGCCGTTTTATAACTATGTATTTGCTGCTAATCCGTTACTACGGGCGCAAAAAATCCCGCACACACATTCTTAACGTCAACAAAAGTGTCAACTTTAGCAAACGGTGGCGTTTTGCTGCATTTCAACTAAATTTCGTTTCAAATTGTTTCGTGCATCGTCCGCGACACGGTGAAGTGAGCTTGGCGGACAACGATTTGGCTCCACTCGAGTACAAGGCGACCGGAGCGAATCTTTCACTAAACAAACTTGTTGCTGCGGGGAATAAAAAATCTCGACGTTCTCGGCCATGTATTTAAAGCGCCCCAAGCACTTGAAATCATTGACTTTTTTAGACACGGAACGATGCTTGGGGGGCACCTGAACCGAGCGTATTAACAGCAAGTATAGCCGACTTAATTTCCAAGAAGAATTTATTTCGAAGAATGTATCTTGCCCGCAACCTGCCGAAAAGCAATATTCCGACCAGGCCAATCATGTTCTTTCGATCATGTTGTTTTGCTGAAAAGATATAGTTCGCGTCGCCGCTGTGCAGGACAATCGCGTGCGATATTAATTCGTGAAGGAAATTTTGTTAAAGATCTTACTGTGACTTCATGACGGGGATATGACGCCGGACAACCAACCAATAGTAAAAAAGACGGCGAGCGCTGCCGTTCACCCGCCGGACGGGCGCATGGGGACCTGGAACGGGAGGAAAGCGCGCTTCAGCGGGCGTCGGGGGCGCGCGCGCGGCAGACGAACACCGCAACGGTGGCGGCCAGCAGCGCCAGCGCGACCATGTTTAGCACCAAGGTGGCGCTGGAGAACCGCATCACCAGGCCGATGCTGACGCCGGCCTTGAGGCTGTATTGCGCGCCGCCGTCGTGCGGAAAATAGCTGATCAACTGCGCCGCGTAGTACAACATGCCGCCCCACAGGCCGCTCTTCCAGCGTTTGAGCGACAGCACGGCGGCCAGAAAACCGAACAGCCCGACACCGAATAACACCGGCAGCGCGTCCGCCTGCTGCGGCGCGCCGAGCAGGCCCAGGCCGACGGCCAGGGTCAGCGCGCTGTTCAGCAGCAGTACGCGCGCCACCCATTTTTCAAATTCCCGCATGCGGTTCCTGTTTTTTATGCTGTTGGCCGAAGCCGGACGAAGTCAGCCAAAGCGCGCCTGATACTCGCTCGGCACCACGCCCAGCTGCGCGGCGAAGGCGCGGCGCAGATTGTACTCGCTGCCGAAGCCGCTCTGGGCGGCGGCCCGCTTGACGGTCATGCCGGGCTGCTCGAGCAGCGCGCAAGCGCACTCCATGCGCAGCCGCAGCAGCAACTGCGCCGGCGACACGCCCGCCTCCTGCTGCAGCTTGCGGTGCAGCGAGCGCACCGACAGCGCGAACGCCGCCGCCATCTGGTCGACGTCGATCGGCTGCTTGAGGCGCGGGCGCAGCCAGGCCGTCAATTGGCCCGGCAAGCCCTGCGGATCGGCCTGGGCCAGCAGCTCGGAGCTGAACTGGCGCTGGCCGCCGGGCCGCTTGAAGAACACCACCAGCCGCTTGGCCACGCCCAGCGCGAATTCGCGGCCCTGGTCCTCGCCGACCAGGCTGAGCGCCAGATCGATGCCGGCGGCGATGCCGGCGGAGCTATATAGGGTGCCGTCCTTGATATAGATGGCGTCGTCCTGCACGGTGACGGCCGGGAACTGGGCCTGCAATTGCGCCGCGTCCTGCCAGTGGGTGACGGCGCGGCGCCCGTCCAGCAGTCCGGTGCGCGCCAGCAGGAAGGCGCCGGTGCAGATCGAACAGCACCGCGCCACGGCGTCCGCGCCGCCGCCGGCCTCCGCCACCCAGCGCACCAGGTCTGGTGTCAGCGCCGGATTCGTGCCGTCCTCCACGCCGCGCCCGCCGGCCATGATCAGCGTCGACCCGCCCAGGCCGTCGGTGGGCAGTGGCTCCGTCAGCACCGTCACCCCGGCGGCGGCCGTGACCAGGCCGCCTCCCGGCGACACCATATGTATACGATAGGGCGCGGACCGGCCGGCGTCGCGCGCCTCGTCGTTGGCGGTGGAGAACACCTGGGCCGGGCCGGTGGCGTCGAGCAGCGCGAAGCGCGGCAACACCAGCAGCCAGACGTCGATGGCGGGGGCGGTGGGGGTGGCATCCATATATTGGCAGATATTCCACCATCGATGTCATTTGTGTCAAGCGCCGAAGTGGGAAGATGCCGGCTTTTGCTTCAGGAGGCACCCATGACCCGCACCATCGGCATCTATGTTTACGACGACGTCGAGGTCCCCGACTTCGCCGGACCATACGAAGTGTTCACCTGCGCCACGCGTGTCAGCGGCAAAATGACGCCGGGGGCGCCGCCACCGTTCCGTGTCCGCACCATCGGCCGCACCTCGGCGCTGCTGCGCGCGCGCGCCGGCCTGACGGTTTTCCCCGAGGCGGATTTCGGCGGCGGCGACATCGACGTGCTGATCGTGCCCGGCGGCGTGATCGACGCCGAACTGGCCAGGCCGGACGTCATCGCCTGGATCGCCGAGACGGCGCGCGACTGCGAACTGGTGGCCTCGGTCCGCACCGGTGCCTTTCTGCTAACGCAGGCCGGGCTGCTGGACGGCCAGCAGCTGGCCGGGGACAACGCCACGGCCAAAACACCGGCCGGCGCCGCGTTTCCCGAGTTGCGGGTGCAAGGCAAGCGCCGCTGGAGCGGCAATGGCGCCATCGTCGCCTCCGGCGGTATCACCACCGGCGTCGAGCTGGCGCTGCACCTGGTGGAGCGGTTGGCGGGACGCGAGTTGGCGCTGGCCACCGCGCGGCAAATGGACTACGACTGGAACTGAACGTGAAAATCGTCCGTGCAAGCGACTACACCGGCACCCGCGCCTGGGAGGCGCAACCGATCGCCACGATGAAGGACGCCACCGTGCGGCTGCACTGGACCGACCAGCCCTACCGCTGGCACGTCAACGACGGCGACGAGGTGTTCGCCGTGCTCGATGGCGAGGTGGCGATGCACTACCGCGTGGACGGCCGCGAACTGGTGGCCCACCTGCGCGCCGGCGACATCTTCCACGCCGCCGAGGGCGACGCCCATTGCGCCCATCCGGTGGGACAGGCGCGCATCCTCGTCATCGAGCGCGCCGGCAGCGTCTAACCTGGCTGGGAGGCTTTGCGGTCGCGGTGGGCCAGTCTGTATAGCAGCGGCAGCACCAGCAACGTTAGCGCCGTCGACGACAGGATCCCGCCGATGACCACCGTCGCCAACGGACGCTGGACCTCGGCGCCGGTACCGGTGGCGATCGCCATCGGAATAAAGCCCAGCGACGCCACCAGCGCCGTCATCAACACCGGACGCAGTCGGCCCAGCGCCCCCTCGCGTATCGCCTGCTCCACCGTGCGCCCCTGCTCGCGCAAGGAGCGGATGAACGAGATCAGCACCAGGCCGTTGAGCACCGCCACCCCGGACAGCGCGATGAAGCCCACCGCCGCCGATATCGACAGCGGTATGCCGCGCAGCGCCAGCGCGGCGATGCCACCGGTCAGCGCGAACGGAATCCCGCTGAACACCAGCAGCCCGTCCCGCAGGTTGCCGAACATCGCCAGCAACAGCACCATCACCAGCAGCAGCGCCACCGGCACGACGATTTGCAAGCGGCGCGTGGCCGACTGCAGCTGCTCGAACTGCCCGCCCCACGCGGTCCAGTACCCGGCCGGCACCTTGACCTGGCTTTGCAGGGCCTGCTCCGCCTCGGCGACGAAGGAGCCGATATCGCGCCCGCGCACATTGGCGCTGATGACGACGCGGCGCTTGCCGTCCTCGCGACTGACCTGGTTCGGGCCCGGCGCCACGCTGAAACTGGCCACCTCGCCCAGCGGGATGAAGTTGGCGCCACCGCTGCCTCCTACCCCGCGCGGCAGCGGCACCGGCAGGCGCCGCATCACATCGAGGTCGTCGCGCAACGCATCCGGCAGCCGCACCACGATGTCGAAGCGGCGGTCGCCCTCGAACATGGTGCCGGCCTCCTTGCCGCCGATGGCGGTGGCGATGGTCTCCTGCACCTCGCCCACATTGAGGCCGTAGCGCGCGGTCTTGCTACGGTCGATTTCCACCGTCAGCATCGGCAGGCCGGTGGTCTGCTCGATCTTGACCTCGGTCGCACCCTGGACCTTGCCCAGCGCGGCGGCGATTTTGGCGGCGGTGTCGTTGAGCACCGCCGTGTCGTCGCCGAACAGCTTGACGGCGACATCGCTGCGCACGCCCGATATCAGCTCGTTGAAGCGCAGCTGGATCGGCTGCGAGAACTCGAACGCGTTACCCGGCAGCTTTTCCACCGTCTCCCGTATCGCCGCCAGCAGCTCGTCGCGCGACTTGCGCGGCCTGGGCCAGTCGGCTTCCGGCTTGAGCATGATGTAGCCGTCCGAGATATTCGGCGGCATCGGATCGGAGGCGATTTCCGCCGTGCCGGTGCGCGCGAAGATCCGTTCGATCTCGGGGAATTTCTGCTTCAACGTCAGCTCGATCTGCTTTTGCATCTCCACCGATTGCGTCAAGCTGGTACCGGGAATGCGCAAGGCCTGGATGGCGAAGTCGCCCTCGTTCAGGTTCGGCACGAATTCGCTGCCCAGGCGCGTCGCCAGCAGCAGCGACAGCACCACCGAAATGCCGGCGAACGTCAGGACGACCGGTGTGTTGGCCAGTACGCGTTCCAAAATTCCGCTGTACCACGCGGTGATCTTGCGGTGCTCCTTCTCGACCACGTTGTCGCCGATGAACAGCGCCACGGCGGCCGGAATGAAGGTGATCGACAGCAGCATCGCGCCGAGCAGCGCGATGACCACCGTCAGCGCCATCGGATGGAACATGCGGCCCTCGACGCCGGTCAGCGCGAAGATCGGCAGATAGACCACCATGATGATCAACTGGCCGAACAGCAGAGGGCGCCGCGACTCCTTCGCCGCCGCGTGGACCTCGTCGAAGCGCTCGGCGCGGGTCAGCTTGCGGCCCAGTGTCGTTTGAGCGTGCGCCAGCCTGCGCACGCAGTTCTCGACGATGACCACCGCGCCGTCGACGATGATGCCGAAGTCCAGCGCGCCGAGGCTGAGCAGGTTGGCGCTCACCTTGTACGTGACCATGCCGGTGAAGGTGAACAGCATCGACAGCGGTATCACCATCGCGGTGATCAGCGCCGCGCGTATATTCCCGAGGAACAGGAACAGCACCGCGATCACCAGCACCGCGCCTTCGAGCAGGTTTTTCTTCACCGTGGCGATGGCCTTGTCGACCAACACGGTGCGGTCGTAGACGGTGATGGCCCGCACGCCGGCCGGCAGGCTGCGGTTGATGTCGACCATCTTCCTGTCCACCGCCTGCGAGACGGCGCGGCTGTTCTGGCCGATCAGCATGAAGACGGTGCCCAGCACCACCTCGCGACCGTTGTCGGTGGCCGCGCCGGTGCGCAGTTCGCGGCCGATCTGCACGTCGGCCACGTCGCGCACCCGCACCGGCACGCTGTCGACGTTGCTGAGGATGATGTTGCGGATATCCTCCAGTGACTGCACCTGCCCCGGCGCGCGCACCAGCAGCTGCTCGCCGCGTTTTTCAATGTAGCCGGCGCTGGCGTTGCCGTTGTTGCGGTCCAGCGCCGTCACCACATCCTGCAGGGTCAGGCCGTAGGACGCGAGGCGCTGGGGATTCGGCGCCACCTGGTATTCCTTGGCGTAGCCGCCGATCGAGTTAATCTCGGTGACGCCGGCGACGTTGCGCAACTGCGGCTTGATGATCCAGTCCTGGATCTCGCGCAGGTCGGTTGGCGTGTAGGGCGTGCCGTCGGCCTTCTTCGCGCCTGGCTTGGCCTCCACCGTCCACAGGTAGATCTCCCCCAGGCCGGTGGAGATCGGTCCCATGGCCGGCGTGATCCCGGCCGGCAGCTGCGCCCTCGCCTCCTGTATCCGCTCGTTGACCATCTGGCGCGCGAAGAAGATGTCGGTGCCGTCCTTGAAGATGACGGTGATCTGCGACAGCCCGTAGCGCGACAGCGACCGTGTCTGCTCCAGGTTCGGCAGGCCGGACATGACGGTCTCGATCGGGAACGTCACGCGCTGCTCGGTCTCGAGCGGCGAGTAGCCCGGGGCGGCCGTATTGATCTGCACCTGCACGTTGGTGATGTCGGGTACCGCGTCGATGGGCAGCTTTTGATAGCTGTAGATGCCGAGACCGGCCATCCCCGCCACCGCCAGCATGACCAGCCAGCGCTGGACGATGGCAAATCGTATGATGCGTTCGAACATAGTGTCGTCCCCCCGCCTCAGTGCGCGTGCTCGGCGCTGCCCTTGCCCAGTTCCGCCTTGAGGACGAAACTGCCGGCGGCGGCGTACTGCGTGCCCGCCGTCAGGCCTTGCAGGATCTCGGTGATCTTGCCGTCGGCGCGGCCTAGCACCACGGCCTGCGGCCGGAAGCCGCCGGCCACCTTCACGAACACCACCGGCTTTTCCTCCAGCGTCTGGATCGCCTCGGTGCCGACGGTGACGGCGGCGGCGCCGGTCTGGCCGGACAGCACATCGACGTTGACGAACAGGCCCGGACGCCAGGCGCGGTCCGGATTGGCCAGCGCCACGCGGGCCTTGGCGGTGCGGGTCTGCTCGCCGAGCAGCGAGCCGACGTAGGTGATCTTGCCGGTGGCCTGGGCGTCGAACGCGGAAGCCTTGACGGTCACCGTCTCGCCCACGCGCACCAGGTTAAGGTCCTTCGGCGGCACGGCGATTTCCGCCCACACGGTCGACAGGTCGGAGATGGTGAAGACGTTGGCGTCCTCCTTGACCGCCTCGCCCAGCGCCAGGTGTTTTTCCATGACGATGCCGTCGAACGGCGCGCGCAGCTCCAGCCGGTTCAGGTCCGAGCCGGAGGCGGCCCCGGTGCCGAAGGCGCTCAGCTTCTGGCGCGCGTTCTGCACCGCGATCTCCGCTTCGCTCATCGCCTGTTTGGCCTGCAGATAATCCTGCTCGGCGGAGATCCTGTCCTGCCACAGCCGGCGTTCGCGATCGAGCGTGGTGCTGGCCAGCGCCAGCCGCCGCTGCGCCGACAGCAGCTCGCTGCGCTGCTCGGACAGGCCGCTGCTGGCGACCACCGCCAGCACCTGCCCCTGCTTGACGGTCTGGCCCAGTTCCGCCATCACGGCGGTGACCACGCCCGACAGCTTGGGCACCACGTGCGCGGTGCGGTCCTCGTTGAAGCGAATCTCCCCTGGCAGCGTGATGGCGATGCTGATGCTGGCCGGCGCGGCGGCGGCGACGGCGATGCCGGCCGCCTTGATCTGCGCGTCGTCGAGCGCGATTTTTTCCGGCTTCTCTTCCGCGCCGTGGTCGTCTTTGTGGGACGCCACCGCTTCCGCCCCATGGTCATCGTGGTTTTCGTGGCTTTCTTCTCCGCGCTTCGGCATCAGCATCCATGCCGCCAGCAGCACGCCGACGACCGCCATGGCGGCGATCGCGATTTTCTGTTTTTTGGTCATATCGTTCATCTTATTGGTCCTCTCCGAGGATGCGGCCGATGGCGGACTTGGCGCGATGCGCCTCCGCCAGGGCGTTCAGGTATTGGGATTTCGCCTGCAGCAAGGTGCGCTGGGCGTCGAGCACGTCGAGGAAGCCGAATTTGCCGTAATCGAAGCCGGTGCTGGCCGCCTCGTAGGCGCTTTGCGCGCCGGGCACGATTTCGCTACGCAGCGCCAGTGCCTGTTGACGGGCGACGTCGAAATCCTCGCGCGCCTGCGCCAGTTCGGCGTCCAGCCGCAGCGCGGTGGAACTCAACTCGTCGCGCGCCTTGTCGACGCGGCGCGCCGTCTCCAGCACATTGCCCTGGTTGCGGTCGAAGAAGGGCAGCGGCACCGAGATGCCGAACACCGCCTGCGAGCGTCCCAGTTCCTCCGAGCGCTTGCTGCCGACGTTGAGCGTAATGTCGGGCACGCGGCGGGTCAGCTCGAGCTTGGCCAGCGCCTGGCGCTTGTCCAGTTCCGAGCGCGCCAGCGCCATCCCCGGCGCCTGCGCCAGCCGGTGGTGCAGCAAGGCCTGATCGGGCAGCGACGGCAGCGTATCGAGATCGCCGTCGGCCTTCTCGAAGCGCGGCGCCGGATTGCCCCACATCGCCGCCAGCCGCTTGCGCGCGACCGCCAGGGTGCTGCGCGCGCGCAGCAGGTCCAGTTGCACGGTCGACGCGGCGACCCGCGCGCGCGTCTCCTCCACCGGCGACACCTTGCCGGCGACGACGCGCCGTCCGGTGGCGGCGGCGGCGCGCTGCGCCAGCTCGGACGCCTCCTGCGCCAGCCGCAATTGCTCCTGCGCGGCCAGCACGGCGAACCAGCCGTCGATGACATCGGCGCGGATATCGGCCTGCCGCGCGCCCAGCTGCGCCGAGGCGCTATCGCGTTCGCGCTGCGCGGCCTGCATGCGCGCCTGCCGTTTGCCGCCCAGCTCCAGCGGTTGGCTTAGTAAAAAGGTGGTTTCACGGGTGTCACGACGGGTATCGACCCGTTCGACCGACACCGAGGGATTGGGCAGCAAACCGGCCTGCTGGACCGCGCCGTCCACGGCCAGCAGCTCGTGGCGCGCGGCCGACAGGTCGGCGTTGGCGCCGGCGGCCAGCGCCAGCGCCGCCTCCAGCGTCAGCGGCCCGGTGGGCTCGGGCGCGGCCGATTGGGCCAGCGCGAACGCCGGCCATGCCGCCATATAAAGCGACAAAACATACTTGAACATCGAATTCTCCGAATAAATGGAAAAGAATTCGACGAGACGTCACCGTCGTTCGACAGAAAAAATGAAGAGGGGAGCCTCGTCGCGCTAGGCGACGAGCGGCCAATTGGGCCGCTGGGGCCCATCGGAGATATAAGAATGATAATTCGCGAGCGGCGGCTCCGCATGCGATTGCGTCAGTGGCTGAACGGCCGCGCCGCCGTCTTCCAGCACCGAAGCCTGCACCGCGTGGTGGCAAACTTCGCAGTCGCTATGGACCTTGACCGGTTTGCCGTGGTCCGGATCCTCATCCGACTGCGCCTGGTGCTGATGGCCGTGGTGGCCGAAGTGGCTCACCTTGGCCGGCTCGTGCTGGCAATAGACGGCCGCCATCGACCAGGCGTACTGGATCGGCAGTATGGTCAGCAGCAGGATGAGCAATAGCTTTTTCACGGGACTATTGTAGCAGCCTGCCGCCGGCAGTGGCCCATCAGGCCTTTTTTAGGAGCTCTGGACGCAACGGCATCTCGCGTACCCGCTTGCCGGTCGCCGCGAACACCGCGTTGGCCAGCGCCGCGCCCACGCCGGCGGTACCCGGCTCGCCGATGCCGCCCGGCGCCTCGGTGCTCCGGACGATTTCGACCTCGATCACCGGCGCCTCGCTCATGCGCAGGATGCGGTAGTCGTGGAAGTTACTCTGCTCGACGCGCCCGTCCTTGAAGGTGATGGCGCCGAACAGCCCCGCCGTCAGGCCGTAGTTGATGCCGCTCTGGATCTGCGCCGCCACGGTGTCCGGATTGACGACATGGCCGCAATCGACCACGCAAATCACGCGCTTGACCGCCACCTCGCCGTCGTCGTTAACGCCGACGTCGACCACCTGCGCCAGATAGGTGCCCCAGGCCCGCATCAGGGCGATGCCCCGGCCGGACCGTGCCGGCAGCTTCCCGCCCCAGCCGGCGCGCTGCGCGGCCACTTTCAGCACGTGGGCCGCGCGCGGCTGCTTGTCCAGCATCGCCAAACGGTAGGCCAGCGGGTCCCGGCCGGTCTTTTCCGCCAGCTCGTCGATGAAGCCCTCCAGCACCGCCATGTTGCGGGTCGGGCCGACGCCGCGCCAGAAGCCGCTGGGCACCGGTCCGTCCTCGCGGGTGTACTCGACGCGCATGTTCGGGATATCGTAGGAGAATGTGTCCGAACCCTCGACGTTATCGGTGTCCAGGCCATTTTGCAGGAAGGACGGCGCGAACGTGGCCAGGTTCGACGGCCCCGCGATCTTGTGCGAGAACGCCACCGGCATGCCCTTGGCGTCGAGCGAGGCGGACACCGAGTGCGCGTACAGGCCGCGCACCAGATCGTGCTGGATATCCTCCTCGCGGCTCCACACCACCTTCAGCGGCCCCTTGACCTGTTTGGCCAGCGCGGCCGCCTGCACCACGTAATCGGTGTACAGGCGGCGTCCGAAACCGCCGCCGACCAGATGGTTGTGCAGCGTGACCTTTTCCGGCGCCAGTCCCAGCACCTTGGCGGCGTCGTCGCGCGCGCGCGCCGGCACCTGCGTACCGACCCAAATCTCGGCGCTGCCCTCCTTGGCGTTGTAATGGACGGTGCAGTTCATCGGCTCCATGGTCGCGTGGGCCAGCATCGGATTGATGTAGACCGCCTCGACGCGCTTGTTGTCGGCGGCGATGGCCTTGAGCGCGTCGCCGTCGTTGCGCGCCACCTTGCCGGGCTTTTTCAGCGCGTCGAGCATGATGGTGCGGACATCGTCGGTCGACAGCTTCGCGTACCGGCCATCGTCCCAGGTGATTTCCAGCGCCGCCAGTCCTTGCTTGGCGTACCAATAATTATCGGCCACCACGGCCACCGCGTTATCGAGCTTGACGACATTGCGCACGCCGCGCAGCTTGCGCGCCTTGGCATCCTTGACGGATTTGAGCTTGCCGCCGACGACAGGACTGGCCGCCACCACCGCCACCTTCATGCCCGGCACCACGGTATCGATGCCGAACAACGCGGTGCCATCGGTTTTGCCCTTGGCATCGAGGCGCTTGAGCGGCTTGCCGATCAATTTGAAGTCTTTCGGATCTTTCAGCGCGATCTTCCCCGGCACCGGCAGCCTGGCGGCCGCTTGCACCAACTGGCCGTACTTGATGCGGCGGCCGCTGGCCGCGTGGACCACTTCACCGTGTTCGGCATGGCAGCTGTCCGGCGCCACCTTCCACTGGTCGGCCGCAGCCTGGATCAGCACCATGCGCGCGGCGGCGCCGGTCTGGCGCATCGGTTCCCACATCAAGCGGATGGAGGTCGAGCCGCCGGTGAACTGGTCGCCGAGCGGCGCGCCGTAGACCTTCGCATTGGGCGGCGCGTGGCGCAGCGCGATCTTGTCCATATCGACTTCCAGCTCCTCGGCGATCAGCATCGGAATGGAAGTATAGGTACCCTGCCCCATTTCCACCTTGGGCATGGTGAGGGTGATGGTATCGTCGGCGCCGATGGCGATGAAGGCGTTCAGGTCGGCCGGCGCCACCGCGGTGTTGGCCGCGGTGGCGGCAAGCGCCTCTCCCGGCAGCGACCAGAAGCCGACCATCAGGCCACCGCCGACGGCCGCCGCGATTTTCAGGAAGCCACGGCGCGATTGTCCGATGGACGCTGGATCAAAGGGAGCGTTCATCTCAGGCCCCTTTCAGCAATGGCGACTTGGCGGCATCCTTGATCGCCTCCCGGATGCGGGTATAGGTGCCGCAGCGGCAGATATTCCCGGACATCGCATCGTCGATATCGGCGTCGGACGGCTGCTTGTTTTTGGCCAGCAGCGCGGCGGCGGACATGATCTGGCCGGATTGACAGTAACCGCATTGCACCACCTCGGCGGCGATCCACGCCTGCTGCGCGGCCTTGCCGGCCGGCGTGGCGGACACGCCCTCGATGGTGGTGATCTTCTTGCCGGCGACCGCCGACACCGGCAACACGCACGACCGCGTGGCCTCGCCGTCGACATGCACGGTGCAGGCGCCGCACAGCGCCATGCCGCAGCCGAATTTGGTGCCCATCATATGCGCCTCGTCGCGCAGCACCCACAAAAGCGGCATATCGCCCGCGACATCGAACTCCCGGCTCTTGCCGTTGATTTCCAACTTGACCATGTGCGGCTCCTTAACAGATAAAGGGCAAAGCCACACTATAGACAGATATGTCTTCCCAACAATACTACCCAAAAGTGATACGGCCAAAAGTTGAAAATCCAATCCGGGGTCAGGTCCACCATTTCTACACGAGCAGATCCGTACTAACTGATTGGCGGGGATAGCGCCCAGTTCGTGTAGAAATGGTGGACCTGACCCCGGAGTATATTTTGAAGTGGGAGCGGTTCCACAAGTGACGCGTAACAACCATGTCATATGACGTCATTACTCTATGGCCTTTTTACATCGACCATTGGACTCCCACATGCATCTCGTTCCGTCGCGCCCACTCATCCTCGCCATCAGCATCGCCGTCGCCCTGAGCGCCTGCGGCGGTTCCAGCAATGACGATCAGGTCACGGCCGTTCCGGCGGCGCCCGCCGACCAGGGCGCGGCCGACGTCGCACCGGTGCCCGCCGTCACCGCCTTCGTCGATACCGCATTCACCAACCAGCGCGGCGACGCCCGCTACGCGACCCTGGATACCAACGCCGGCGTGCGCGTGCTCGCCGGCATGCTGCAGATCTGGAAACCGTTGACCGAAATCGTCGACGCCGGCGTGACCGCGCCGGCCGTCGGCAACTTCCCGGCCGTGGTGACCTCCGCCTGGACCGGCGTGCCGAACGACGGCACCAACGGCGGCACCGTCCTGAACCAGGCCGTCCACAACGCCAATATCGACTACGTCGTCAAGGCGACCGCCAACCGTACGCCGGAACAGGCGTTGGCGGCGTATCTGGACGACCGCCGCAACAAGGGCTATAGCGTCAGCGACGGCATGGGCCCGCTGACCAACGCCTGGCGCACCGCCGCCCAGCAGACCACCACCATCACCTCGATCGCGCCCGACGCCACCACCGTGCTGTACAACGACGGCGGCAACAACAACGGCGTCGGCGGCAGCGCCAACCCGACCTTCGGCGCCGTCGTCGATCTGGTGAACATGGTCGGAGCCAACGGTTCGACCGAGCCCGCCAAGCGCTTCTATAAATATGCCCGCCCCTACCGTTGGAGCAGCGCGGTGCAGGTGCTGCCGGCGCTGATCCCGGCCAAGAGCCCGACCCCGACCACCGACGGCGGCTTCACCAGCGGCCACTCGGCCGAATCGGTGCGCAACGCGCTGGCGATGGCCTACGCGGTGCCGGAGCGCTATCAGGAAATCATCAGCCGCGGCCTGGAACTGGGCGAGTCGCGCATCCTGGCCGGCATGCATTCGCCGCTCGACGTGCTGAGCGGCCGCATCCACGCCCAGGCGGTGGTGGCCGCCGCCATGGTCGACCCGGCCAACGCGGCCAAGAAGGCGGCCGGCTACGCCCAGGCGCACAGCGCCTTGATGGCCGCGACCTCGACCACGCCGACGACGTTCACCGCGTTCGCGCAATCGGGCAGCGACCGCTTCTCGGACTACGCCACCAACAAGGCCAACTACCTGCGCCGCATGACCTACGGCTTCGCGCCGATCGCGCCGACCAACGCACCGGCCTCGGTGCCGAAGGGTGCCGAAGTGCTGCTGGAAACCCGTCTGCCCTACCTGAGCGACGCCCAGCGCCGCGTGGTGCTGAAAACCACCGCCGTCGCTTCCGGCTATCCGGTGATGGACGATCCTGAAGGCTGGGGCCGACTCAACCTGTTCGCGGCGGCCGACGGCTACGGCGCCTTCACCGGCAACGTGGTGCTGGTCATGGACGCGTCCAAGGGCGGCTTCAACGCGGCCGACCGCTGGCGCAACGACATCGGCGGCACCGGCAAGCTGGTCAAGCAGGGCAGCGGAGCGCTGAAACTGGCCGGCAACAATACCTGGACCGGCGGCACCGAACTGACCGCCGGCACGCTCGAAGGCGTGTCGCCGACGGCGTTCGGCAACGGCGACGTCTACGTCAGCGGCGGCACCCTGGTGGCCAACACGGCTTCCCAGCTGAAACTGGCCCGCGCGTACACGCAGCTGGCCGGCGCCACCACCCTGGAGCTGAACGCGCTCGGCGGCGCCAAGGGCACCATGACGGTGGCCGGCACCGCCACCATCGTCGGCGGCACCTTGCGCGTCAAGTTCCCGGGCAGCTACAAGCCGAAGGCTGGCGAGAGCATCATCGTGCTCAGCGCCGGCAGCCTCAAGGGCCGCTTCACCAGCATCGCGGTGGAAGGCTTCGCCAACGTCACGCCGGTGTACAGCGCGACAACGCTGACGTTGACGATCGGTAGCTAACTCTTCCGCTCTACCGGTATCATGGGGCATGATGCGATCATGCCCTTTTTTATTGGATAACGCGGATACCCGATGAACGACAACGACCAGACATCGCACCCCCAGGGCGATTTTTTCAACGCCGACCGTTTCCACAACGATCTGCTCAATTTTTCCAAGCAGATCGCCGGCTGCGACAAACTGGTGCGCATGGCGAATATCAGCCTGAACCAGATCGACGCGCGCATCGCCGAGGCGGCCAAGATCGAGGCCAAGGCCGCCGCCATCGTCGACGCCACCGCCAGGGAGGCGGGACGGGTGGCGGCCGAATCGGCCAGCATCGCGGTGGCCGACATGATGGGCAAGATGGCGGCCGTGACCAAGGAGGCCGAACAGGTCGTCCAGGCGATCAACCGCAGCCGTGGACAAACGGGCTTGTGGATCGCTTTTTACATCGCCTGCACCTTGGTGATGTGCCTGCTCACGGCGTGGATTACGCAACGCATCGCCAAGTCATCGGCGATCACCCCTGAAATCACCGAGTCGGTCGCGCTGGGCGAAAAACACGAGGCCTTGCTGCGCAAGGCGACCGACAAGGAACGCAAGCTGATCAACGAGATCATCGCCCGCAAACCAAAGTCCAAGTAGCGTTCGATACCCGTGCGACATTTGACCGCACTAACGCCGCTACCTATCATAGGAAGTATGGAAGCGCGCCTGATCAAACTCGAAGAATCCGCCATCGAAACGCGGGAGCGGCTCGCGAAGATCGAGTTGCGCCTCGAGCAGACGGCAACCAAGGCGGACATCGCCGATATCCGCGCCGATATGCAAAAGTCCCACACCGAGACTCTTCGCTGGATGATCGCAACGGCCATCGGCCTCTTCGTCGGTTTTGGCGGACTGTTTTTCATGATGAGCAATTCCATGAAAAGTCCCACCCCTATCGTCATTTACGCCCAGCCACCAGCCACACCTTCCACCGTTGGAAAGCCTTAAAACGCCCGCAGCCGGATTCAGCGTTGGAGGCTTGCTTTACGGCGCCGGGCTGTCGGCGACGTGCGTGGCGCGCTTGCCCAGGCTTTCCTCTTGCGGGCCGGGCGCGTCGAGCACCGGACGCAGACGCGGCAGCGAATCCGGATAGTTGGCCGCCACGAAGGCGATGATCGCTTCGCGGATTTCGCAGCGCAGGTCGAAGGCGGTGCCGGAATCCTGGGCGCTGATCAGCAACCGCAGCTGCATGCCCCGGTCGTCGGCGTCCGTCACGTGCAGCACGCACACCCGCTTGTCCCAACGCGACGACGCGTGCGTTATGCGCTCGAACTCGGCCCGTATCGCCGGCACCGGCACGCTGAAGTCCAGCCACAAGAACACCGTGCCGAGTATCGACGACGAGGTATGCGTCCAGTTCTCGAATGGATTTTCAATAAACCATTGCAGCGGCACGATCAAGCGCCGCTCGTCCCAGATCCGCACCACGACATACGTGCCGGTGATGCGTTCGACGCGACCCCATTCGCCCTTGACGATCAGCACGTCGTCCAGGCGGATCGGCTGCGAGAAGGCGATCTGCAGCCCTGCGATAAAGTTGCCCAGAACCGGCCGCGCCGCGATACCGGCGACCAGGCCCGCCACGCCGGCCGAGGCCAGCAGGCTGGCGCCGAACTGCCGCGCCCCCGGCAACGTCAGCAAGACAAACCCCAGCCCCACCAGCCCGATGATGAAGTTGGCGCTGCGGGTGAGCACGGCCGTCTGCGTCAGCAGCCGGCGCGCGCGCAGGTTGTCGGCGGCGTCGACCGGATTGACTTCGGTGATCGTGCGCTTGATGGAATTGACGCAAGCGATCGCCAGCCAGGTCAGGCAGATGATCAGCAGCACGCTGTTGATGCGCGATATGGGCAGCAGGAACGGCATGTTTTCCGGCGCGCCCGTCAGCACCAGGCGCAGCGCGAACAGCGCCATGCACAGCTGGCTAGGACGGTAGCCGTACTTGAGCGCGTTGGTGGTGTAGGGGCGGTTCCGCGCTATGCGGCGCAGCAGCATAATGCCCGCCCGATGCAACAGTAGAGCCACAGCAACAAAAATCATGGCGCTGACGCCCACCACTGCGGCGGCGCGCCACGGACCCTCATGCATATCGGAGAAATAGTCTAGTTCCATGGCCCTGATTCTAGGGGACTCTGCCATGTTGCGGCGCGCCATTTGCCCGCATGCGTGCGCTAACGAACAAAGGTTTTTCCCCTATGAATGAAACAATAGAGGAGCTGAGGTCGATTGCCACGCATCCCGAAAAATTGATGCAGCGGTTGTTTTTCTATCCTGCAATCACACCTGAGGACTCCTCCAATGCTTTCACGCTCTGTAAAACTATCATTACGTTTCATGTTCCCCCTGGCAATTCTGCTGGGACTGTTCGCCTACATCGTCGTTCCGCTGATGGACAACCTGACCCTGCGCTGGTCGGTGCGCGATCTGGATAACCGCTCGCAACTGTTGGCCGCCACCTTGCAGGTGCCGCTGCGCGAGGATGTGCTGCTCAATGACAAGGCACACATCAAGAAGCTGTTCGACGGCGCCATCGAAGACGAGCGCCTGTTCGCGCTGGGCTTCTGCGATCCTTCGGGCAAGCTGCTGTACAAAACCTATACCTACCCGCAATCGCTGGGCTGCTGGGAAAAACCGGCCGACGGCAGCAAGCAAAAGTCGCTGGTGCAATTGCCGCGCGGCCCGGTGCACGTCGCCGACACGCCGATCGAAGACAACGGCACCGGCCTGGGCCGCCTGATCCTGGTGCACGACATGAGCTTCATCGAGCGCCGCAGCGCCGAGACCACCAAATACGTGCTGATCTTCTTCGCCCTGCTGGGCGTGGCGATCGCCTTCCTGACCCTGCTGGTGTCGCACCTGAGCTGGCGCGGCTGGCTGGCCAGCCTGAACGACGTGCTGCGCGGCCAGTTGTTGCCGCGCGATGTACAGTCGACCGCGCCCGGCGCGACGCCGCCACCGCCGCCGCCACCGGAGATGGAACCGCTGATCGGCGAGCTGCGCAGCCTGCTGGAGGAATACCACGAGGAACGCCAAAGCAGCAGCGGCAACAGCGCCGAGTGGGCGCCGGAAAAACTCAAGGCCCTGCTGCAACAGGATCTGGCCGGCGACCAGGTGCTGGTGGTGTCCAACCGCGAGCCCTACATCCACGAGAAAAACAAGGACGGCACGATCCGCGTGCGCCGTCCGGCCAGCGGCCTGGTGACGGCCGTCGAGGCGGTGATGCGCGCCTGCTCCGGTACTTGGATCGCCCACGGCGCCGGCAGCGCCGACCGCGAGACGGTCGACCGCAACGACCACGTGCCTGTGCCGCCGAAGAACCCGAGCTACACGCTGCGCCGCGTCTGGCTGACGGAAGAAGAGGAAAAAGGTTACTACTACGGCTTCGCCAACGAAGGCCTGTGGCCGCTGTGCCATATCGCCCATGTGCGTCCGGTGTTCCGCTCGTCCGACTGGGACGAGTACGTCAAGGTCAACCGCCGCTTCGCCGACGCCGTGATCAAGGAGGCGCGCACCGACAACCCGGTGGTGCTGGTGCAGGATTACCACTTCGCCCTGCTGCCGCGCATGGTGCGCGAGGCGCTGCCGAAAGCCACCATCATCACGTTCTGGCATATCCCATGGCCTAACTCGGAGTCGTTCGGTATTTGCCCGTGGCGCGAGGAAATCCTGGAAGGTATGCTGGGCAGTACGATCCTGGGCTTCCACACGCCGTTCCACCGCAAGAACTTCCTCGACACCGTCGACCGCTATCTGGAAACCCGTATCGAGCCGGAAGCGTCGACCATTTCGTATGGCAACGAGCTGACCCAGGTCGAGGACTATCCGATCTCGATCGCCTGGCCCGACTATCCGGACACGCAGCCGGTGGAACAGTGCCGCACCGAGATCCGCCAGATCCTGGGCGTGCCGGAAGACCACCTGCTGGCCTTCGGCGTCGACCGCCTCGACTACACCAAGGGCATCCTGGAGCGCTTCCAGGCGGTCGAGAGCATGCTGGAGCGCCATCCGGCCATGGTCGGCAAGTTCAGCTTCGTGCAGATCGCCGCGCCGAGCCGTTCGGACCTGGAGGAGTACATGAACTTCGAGCAGCGCGTGCGCAAGCTGGCCGCGCGGGTCAACGACCGCTTCGGCAGCGACGGCTATCTGCCGATCATCCTGAAGATCGAGCACCACGAGCAGGCCGAGTTGCAGCGCTACTTCCGCGCCAGCGAGGTCTGCATGGTGACCAGCTTGCACGACGGCATGAACCTGGTGGCCAAGGAATTCATCGCCGCCCGCGACGACGAACGCGGCGCGCTGGTGCTGAGCCAGTTCACCGGTGCCGCCCGCGAGCTGCACGAGGCGCTGATCATCAACCCGTACCACATCGAGCAAGGCGCCGAGGCGCTGTACCGCGGCCTGACGATGCCGCCGGTCGAGCAGCGCGAACGGATGCGCAGCATGCGCGACCGCGTGCGCCGCTTCAACGTCTACCGTTGGGCAGGCCACATGCTGCTCGACGCCGCCCGTCTGCGCAAACGCGAAAAAGTGATGCAGAAGATTCGTTCCCACAGCCGCGGCAATCTGCGCCGGGTAGGTTAAAAGATAAAGATGATGACATTCGAACCAAACCCGGCGGACGCTATGAACACCGACGCGTCCGCCGACAACCCAACCTTCCTGCTGACCGACTGGCCCGATTGCAGCCTGTTCCTGGACTTCGACGGCACCCTGGTCGACCTGGCCGAAACGCCCGACACGGTGGTGGTCGTGCCCGGCCTGGTCAACGCGCTGGCCACCCTGCGCGACAAGCTCGGCGGACGCCTGGCCATCGTCAGCGGCCGCCCGATCGAGCAGATCGACGCCATGCTGGCGCCGCTCAAGCTGCCGGCGGCCGGCGTGCACGGCGCCGAACGGCGCGCCGCCGACGGCGAACTGCACTACATCACGGTGCTGCCGCTCGACAACGCCCGTGCACGCCTGCAACCGCTGGTGGCGCAGTATCCCGACCTGCTGTTGGAGGAAAAGCGCGGCGCGCTGGCCCTGCATTACCGTCTGGCGCCCGACCTGAAGACGCTGTGCGAGCAGGCCATGCAGGCCGCGCTCGACGATAGTCCCGGCATGGTACTGTTACATGGCAAAATGGTGCTGGAGCTCAAGCCCGGATCGAGCACCAAGGGCAGCGCCTTGGCCGCGTTCATGCAGGAAGCGCCTTTCAAAGGCCACACGCCGGTATTTGCCGGCGACGACACCACCGACGAAGCCGGCATCGCCTACGCCCAGCAGATGGGCGGCATGGGCGTGAAGATCGGCGCCGGTCCGAGCGCCGCGCTGCGCCGCCTCGCCTCGCCGCAGGAATTGCGCGCGCAGCTGGTGCAAGCGGCCACCACCCTGCCTCATGGAGACAAACAATGACCAGCACAGCAAGCGATACCAACTCCGCCGCACATACCAATCCCAACGAGGCCGCGCCCGGCAAACCCGTCACGCCCGAGGCATCGCTGAACTGCGGTGTCATCGGCAACTGTTCGTACAACGCGCTGGTCGACCGCAGCGGCAACATCGTCTGGTGCTGCCTGCCGCGCTTCGACGGCGACCCGGTATTCAATGCGCTGCTGGACAACTCGGAGAACGGCAGCGTCTGGAGCATCGAGCTGGAAAACTGCGTCAAGACCGAGCAGTTCTACGATCCCAACACCGCCGTGCTGCGCACCCGCCTGATGGACGCCGACAACCACGGCATCGAGATCACCGACTTCGCGCCGCGCTTCACCAGCCGCGACCGCATGTTCCGTCCGCTGATGCTGATCCGGCGCATCCGCATCCTCAACAGCGCGGTGCGCATACGCGTGCGGCTGCGTCCGCGCTTCGACTGGGGCCGCGAGGCGCCCGAGATCACGCGCGGCAGCCACCACATCCGCTATGTCGGCCCGGACCAGACCTTACGCCTGAACACCGACGCCTCGCTCAGCCACCTGCTGTCGGAGACCTGGTTCCTCGCCAACAGCTCGCTGAACTTCATGCTGGGACCGGACGAAACCCTGAACGACGGCATCGAGGACGTGTGCCGCCGCTTCGAGAAGGAAACCATCAACTACTGGCGCAACTGGAGCCGCCGCCTGGCGCTGCCGTACGAATGGCAGGACGTGGTGATCCGCGCGGCCATCACGCTCAAAATGTCGCTGTACGAGGACACCGGCGCAATCATCGCCGCCATGACCACCAGTATTCCGGAAGCGCCGGGCAGCGCGCGCAACTGGGACTACCGCTTCTGCTGGCTGCGCGACGCCTTCTTCGTGGTGCGCGCGCTCAACAGCATTTCCGAGGTCGGCACGATGGAGGAGTATCTGCGCTGGCTGAGCAATATCGTCGCCAGCTCCAAGGGCGGACACATCCAGCCGCTGTACGGCATCGGGCTGGAGGAATTCCTGCCCGAGTCGACGGTCGACCATTTGCCCGGCTATCGCGGGCACCAGCCGGTGCGGGTCGGCAACCAGGCGCAGGAGCACTTCCAGCACGATGTGTACGGCAACGTGGTGCTGGGGGCGGCGCAGGCCTTCCTCGACCACCGCCTGCTGAACCGCGCCGGCGTGGCCGAGTTCGCGCATCTGGAGGCGGTCGGCGAGCAAGCGTTCCGCGTCCACGACCAGCCGGACGCCGGCATGTGGGAGCTGCGCACGCGCGCCCGGGTCCACACGTCGTCGATGCTGATGAGCTGGGCGGCGTGCGACCGCCTGGCCAAGATCGCCAATGTGCTGGAATTGCCGGAGCGCGCCGCGCACTGGCAGGCGCGCGCCGAACAGATCCGCGTACCGCTGCTGCGCGATTCGTGGAGCGAGAAGCGCCAGGCCTTCTGCGAAAGCCTGGGCGGCGAGGATCTGGACGCCAGCGTGCTGCTGATGGCCGAGGTGAACTTCATCGATCCGAAGGACCCGCGCTTCGTCAAGACGGTGGAGGCGCTGGAGAAGTCGCTGTGCGACGGCCCGTACATGCGCCGCTACGAGGCGCCGGACGATTTCGGCAAGCCGGAGACGGCGTTCAACATCTGCACGTTCTGGCGCATCGACGCGCTGGCGCGGATCGGCCGCAAGGACGAGGCGCGCGAGATCTTCGAGACCATGCTCAAGGCCAGGAATCATCTGGGGCTGCTGTCGGAGGACACGCACCCGGTCACCGGCGAAATGTGGGGCAATTTCCCGCAGACGTATTCGATGGTGGGATTGATCAATTGCGCGATGCGTTTGTCGGCGCCGTGGGACAGCGTGGTGTAAAGCAGGCGCTGGCGGCGGCTCGCCGCTGGCGGATCACTGCACCTTGCCCAACCTGTCCAGCACCGCCTCGATCGCATCGAAATCCACCGGCTTGGTCAAATGCTCGGCAAAGCCGGCCTCCCTGGACAGGGCGCGGTCATTCTCCGCGCCCCACCCGGTCAGCGCGACCAGCGCCATGCCGTCGAGCGCCGGATTTTTCCGCAACGCCTGCGCCAGCTCATAGCCGTTCAGATTCGGCATGCCGATATCGATCAACCCGACCTCCGGTATCCAATCCTCCACCACCTCCAGCGCCTCCATGCCGTCATTGGCGACACGGATGCTGTGCCCTTTGAACTCCAGCAAACTCGCCAGGGTCTGCGCCGCGTCGGCGTTGTCGTCGACCACCAGTATCTTCAGCATATCCGTGCGCAGCGGCGCCGCCAGCGGATCGGCCGGCGCATGCTCCGCCACCGCCGCCACGCTCAACGGCAAACGAATCGTGAACGTGGTGCCGCCGCTATGCGTCCCGCCGCTGGCGACGCTGATACTACCGTCATGCATCTCCAGCAGCCGCTTGACCAGCGACAGGCCGATCCCCAGGCCGCCATGCGACAAATCCATATTTCTGCCAACCTGGTTGAACATGTCGAAGATGAACGGCTGCGACGCCTCCGGAATACCCACGCCGTTGTCCTCGACCGAGATGACGATCTCACCGCCGTCCCGCACCGCGCCCAGATCGATCCTACCACCCGGCGGCGTGTACTTGGCCGCGTTGTTGAGCAGGTTGCCCAGCACCTGCACCATGCGGGTCGGATCGACCAGCACCTCGATCGCCTCATCGGGCATGACCACATACAGGTGATGGCGGGCGTTCTCGATCATCGGCGCGTTGGCCTCCACCGCCGCCGAGATGATGCTTTGCAGCGAAACGCGCTCCTTCTTCAGATCGATCTTGCCGCCGTTGATGCGGGCGATATCAAGCAGGTCGTCGACCAGCCGCACCATGTGCGTGACCTGCCGGTCCATCATGTCGCGCATACGCTCGACCATCTGCGGGTTGGCGCCACTAAGCTTGAGGATATCGAGGCCGCTGCGGATCGGCGCCAGCGGATTGCGCAACTCGTGCGCGAGGACGGCCAGGAACTCGGTCTTGCGCCGGTCCACCTCGGACAGGTCGGCCGCCAGCCGGCGCAGGCGCGCCTCGTTCTCCTTGCGCACGCTGACGTCGGTGAACAGCAGCGCCACTTTGCGGCTGTCGGCGTCGCCGACGCGGCTGGCGTAGCCTTCGAACCAGCGCCCGCTCGACTGCGCCTGGTTCTCGAACCGCACCGGCTGTCCGGTCAGCGCCACCTGGGCGTAGGTATCAATCCAGAAGGAGCCGATATGCGGCACCACCTCTTTGATGGTCTTGCCGACGACATCGCCCAGGCCGTAAATCGCGATGCCCGCCGGATTCATCTCCAGCACCTTGTAATCGACCGCCTCGCCTGCATCGTCGAAGATCACGTCGATCACGCAAAAGCCCTGGTCCATCGAATCGAACAGGTTCCGGTAGCGCTCCTCGCTGCTGCGCACCTGCTGATACAGCTGGCGCAGACGGTCGTCGTCGGCGCGCTCGCGGGCCAGCTTCTCGTTGAGCAGCGCCAGCTCGGCATCGACCGCGCGATTGATCACCCCGCGCACCTTTTTGCCAACGTAAATGAAAAAGATCCCGACCACCAAAAACAGCGCCAATGAAATCTGGTCGCGCGTGCCGCCGACATAGAAGCTGCCGACCGGCAGAAAAATCGAGCAGCCATACAGGAAGCCGGTGAGCAGCACGATCGCCGCCGGACCGCTGCCCAGCACGGCCGCGGCCAGCGCCACCAGCGGAATGAACAGCAAAAAGGGAACCCGGTTGCCGACGAAGACGGATACGCCGATTTGCAACATCAACGCAAACAGTGACAAGCCCACGCCTACGACATAGCGCAGCGCGGGTGAAAGTTTTTTCGCGGAAAGCAGCATCGGAAGTCCTTGGTTTTCTCTATCATACCAAGCGACAACCTCAACCAGTAAAACGGTCCGGTCTTTAACGGCTATTGCTCAAGTTTCCACGGCCGCATCTTGCGCCAACGCAAACTTCAACATCTTTTCCTATTGTTTTCTTATTATTTTTTCGCCGCCTCGGGCTTCGAGCCATGCCGCACCTGCGTTGCCTGCCTGAGCGCTGCGGCGCAATCGACAGGTTCCACATTGCCGGGATTGATCAGCGGCACCACCGCAGCCAGCGGATTGATGATGCCCAGCGCCACCGCCGCGCCGGCCTTGAGCGCCAGCGGTCCCTTGGCCACGCCGACGTCCGGATTGGCGAAGGTGCCCCGGGCGTACAGCGGCGTGCGCAGCGAGATGATGCGCACGCCCTTGGTCTTCGGCTTGACGTCCAGGTTCAGGCGCTCGTCGGCCAGGTCGATGGTGCCGGTGACATCGATGACGGCTTCGTCGGTGTCGACGACGAAGCGCCGGGTCTGCGCCTGGCCCTTCTCGACGACGAAATCGCTGGCCACGCAGTTCAGTTGCACCTGCTTGTCGCCGAACAGTTTGACGAAGACGGCGTTGGCGATGTTCAGGCCGGCCGCCTCCAGCACGAACTTGCTGACCGAGCCCTCGCTGACGGTGGCGCCCAGTTCGCCGCTGGCGGTCGCCAGCATCGCCGACACCGAATTGCCGGTGCCGGCCAGCGCGGCGTCGCCGTTGACCTCGCCCACGCTGGCCTGCATCGATTGCAGTTTCGGGAACAGCTGGCGGATCTTCAGGTGGCGCGCGGCCATCTTGATCTGCGCCTGGATCGGGTTCTTGCCGCCGTCGAGCGTGATGTTGGAGGTGACGTCGCCGCCGGCCATGCCGAAGTTGAGCGGCGTCAGGGTCAACACCTTGTTCTTCATGCGGATACGGGTGTCGATGTTCTCCAGCGGGATATCGTGCGTGCGCACCAGTTTCTTGCCGGTGAACTTGACGTCGGCGTCGAGCGCGTCCCACTTGGCGGTGTTGAATTGCTCGACCGGCAGCGCCTTGCCCGCCGGCTGGTTGGGTTTCTTGTCGCGCGCCACCTTGTCGGCGTTGCTCTCGGCGCCGATGGTCGGCCCCAGGTCCGCCAGCCGCAGCTGGTTGGAGGTCAGGGTGCCGGTCAGCAGCGGACGCGGCTTGCGCGGGCTGTAGCTCAGCGTGCCGTGCAGGTCGCTGGCGCCGACGGTGCCGGTGAAGTTGCGGTAGGTCCAGCTCCAGACGCCGCCCTCGTTGCGGCCGCCCAGGCGGCCCTTGGTCGCGTAGGCCGGCGTCTCCGGCAGCAGCACGCCGGTCAGCGGATACAAGTCCGCCATGCTCGCGCCGGCCAGCGACAGCGACAGATCGATGCCCGCCAGCGCGCGCGGATCGGTCAAGGTCCCCTCGACGGCGATCTTGTTCTTGCCCAGCATGGCGTTGGCCTGCACCGGGAATTTGCTGTGTTCGTCCTGCAGCGACAACACGGCGCCGGTCTTGCCGCCGCCGGTCACCGGCGCGCCGCGATACGTGCCGCCCAGTTCGAAGCGCATGCCGTAGTTTTTGGCGTCGGCGTCGTTCGTATCGATCGTGGTGGCCTTGGCGCGCAGGTCCAGCTTGATGCCGTCGTCCAGATAGCGCAGGCTGCCCTCGCGGAACGCCAGGCGCCGGATGTCGACCTCCCACTCCGACGGGCCGTTGTCCTTGAAGGTCCAGGTATTGCTGCCGTCGGCGCGGCGCTGGGCCGCCACCTCCAGCTTGTCCAGTTCCAGGTTGGTGATCACCACCTGCTTGCGCAGCAGCGGCAGCGTGTGCATCGCGACGACGATATTGCCCACGCTGGCCAGGCGCGGGCCGGTGGTGGTCCACGCAGGATTGACGACATACACATCGTTGGCGCTGATTTCAGGGCGCGGCACATAGCGGCGCCATCCCGGCTCCGCCGGGTCGCCTTGGCGGAAGCGCACGTCCAGGTCGCCCTTGATGGCGAACTCCCGTCCTATCGTCTGCGACACCTTGTCGTTGATGTAGGGGCGGGCGCGGTTCCAGTCGAACGTCAGCACAAAAATGACGAGTGCCGCCAGCAACACCAACAGTGCGGCGAGGAAATAATAAAGAATGGTGAGGGGGCGCGATCTTCTCATGCGGTCCATGCTACGCCTCGATCGTGGGGCGTTATGTGAGCTATTCAACAAAACCGGCCAAAACCGGCAAATCGGACGGCAGGGCGGCGCGGGCGCTGGCGGCGTAACGCAGCAGGGTGTCGCCGAAGCCGCCCCTGGCCTTCGGGTCGCGGCGGGCGCTGGTCACCACGCGCGGCGCCGAGCTCCAGGCGAAGCGCGCGCCGCTACGCTCCAGCGCCGCCACCAGCGCCACGTCCTCGCTGCAGGCTAGCGGCGCGAAGCCACCGGCGCGCAGATAGGCGGCGGCGGACACCCCGAGATTGGCGCCGTGGATGTGGCGGTGGCCGTCGGCATCGGTGTACCCGCGGTGGAAGTGCCGGCGCAACGTCTCGGCGTCGTCCAGATGCGGCGACCAGTCGTCGACCGCGATGGTGCCGCAGACGACGTCCACATTCAGGCTCAGTTGCGCCGCCAGCCACGCAGGCGAGACGCGCGTGTCGGCATCGGTGAAGGCCAGCCAGCGGGCGCCGAGGGCCAGCAGGCGCGCGGCGCCGGCGGCGCGGGCCGCGCCGACGTTGCGCGATGCGACCACGATGCCCTCGACGACGCAGCCGCCGTCCGCGCGGTTTGCGCTGTTTATTTCACCGCCGCGCGCGTGGCGCTCGACGATGGCGCGCGAACCGTCGCTGCAGCTGTCCAGCACCACGGCGACATGCACCGCCTCGCCGCCCAGCGCGGCATCGCCGGCGGCGGCGCGGATCGCCGCCAGACACCGTTCCAGTTCGCGCTCCTCGTTGTGGGCCGGGACGATCACGCCGATCATCAGGCCAGTCCCTCCTGCTGCGCCACCGAATCGGCGCTGCCGGACCAGACGTCGAGCAGGAAGTCTTCCTCGCAATGGCGCAACAGCCGGTGCAGGCCGGGCGTCGCGTCGAACACGGTATGCATGCTGTCGGTGTTGAGCCGGCGGTCGGCGAACGGCCGGCGCCAGTGGCACATGACCAGCGTGCCGCCTGCGGCCAGGCCGTCGGCACAGCACCGGCGCAGCCGCAGCAAGGCCGGTTCGTCGAGGTAGTAGGCCATCTCGCTGATGACGATCAGATCGAACGCCGTATCGGCCGGCCAATCCTGCGGCATGTGCTGCTGGCGGATCGTCACGCGCGCGGCGTCGCTGGGCGCCTCGCGCAGAATGCGCCGGCGCGTCAGCACCACCGCCTCGGCCGACAGGTCGCTCGCCAGCAGCCGCTCGGCGCGGTGGGCCAGCGCCGCCGTCAGCTCACCATTGCCGCACGCCGGTTCGAACGCGTTGCGGTAGCGCTGGCGCGGCAGCGACGCCAGCAGGATGTCGCGCTTGCGCTGCTCGTACCAGCGCTGGCGCACTTTCCATGGATCGGCATCCTGCTGGTACAACTGCTGGAAGTGCGCGAGCGGATCGAAGCCGGAGGGGAGTGAGGTCGTCATGTGAAGTAGATTTCGTAGGGATGCAGCAAGCGCGCCAGCACATGCGGCGGCAGGATGGCCGGCTGGCCGGTGGAGCTATCTTCGTGCAGCTGGCTGGTGAAACAGCCGACCGCCTCGCGTTTGCGCCGCAGTACATCCTCGTCCAGCGCCAGGCGGCGCGCGCGGCGCCACGGCAGGCGCGCGTCGCCCGGCGCGGCCCAGTGCCAGCTCCAGACTGGCATCTCGATCAAGGTCGCGCGGCAGGCGCCGGCGGCCATGGCGGCCGCCAGCCCGCACGCCTCGTGGTCCGGATGGCCGTCCTGGCGCCAGGTCACGAAGACCACGTCGTCGGGGCGCAGCATTTGCCGCAGCAGCGTTTGCAGCTGTTCGATCGATGCCGTCACCGCGCCGTCGGGCAGGCGGGCGCGCAGCACCTGCGGCGCGGGGCCGGCGGCCGGCGCGCCCAATCCGAGCGCGCGCAGGGCGGCGTCGGTTTCGCGGGGACGCTGGCGCGCCAGCTGGTCCGGAGTGATCAGCGTCGAACCCGGATGGCTGGCCGCGCCGTCGGTCACCGCCACCAGCACCGTGCGGCTGCCTTGCGCCGCCAGCAGTTGCAGCAACCCGCCGCAGGCCAGCACCTCGTCGTCCGGGTGCGGCGCGACGACGACGGCGCGCCGGCCCGGCGGCACCAGCGCGGCGGCCGACACCGGCGGTAGGTCGCGCAGTCCGCCCCAGGCCTGCCAACTGGCGTCGGGCGTGCCTTCGCCGGCGATCCGGCGGGCGGCCGCCGCGTGGTCGATCACAGCGCCCATGGCGACCGCTCCATCCCGCCCAGCATACGGCCCAGCCCGGCCAGGTCGCGCTCGGCGTGGCTCTGGCGCAGGAACACCGGCAGATCCGCCGCCAGGCGGGCGAAGTGCGCGTCGCGGCACAGCGGCGTGGCGCCCAGCGCGCGCGTGGCGTGCTGCAGCACCAGCGTGGCCGCCGCTTCGACCACCAGGCGCGCGCGCAGCGCCAGCGGGCCGGCGTCGGCGGCGGGATCGGCGTCGATGGCGGCGGCGGCCTCGCGCAGCACCGCCGCCGCCCCGGCCAGCGCGACATCGGCCATGCCAAGCTGCGCGAGCCGATGCGGATCGGCCGCCTGGCGCGCGGCGCCGGCGCGCACCGCCGCGTGCAGATAATCGGCGATGGCTTGCGCCGCCCCGTACCAGCAGGCGGCGATGCCGGCGCCGCCGTGCCAGAATCCCGGACGCCCCACATACGCGCCGGACGCGCCCACCAGGCGCGCCTCGGCATCGTCGAACACCACGTCGACGCTGGCGCTGCCGGCCATGCCGACGGCGTGCCAGCCGTCGGCGGTCACCGTCACGCCGGGTTGGCCGAGGGCGACGGCGGCCAGCCAGGGCCGCCCCTCTTCATCCCAGCAACTGACCAGCGCGTGGTCCACCGTATCGGCGCCCGAACACCATAGCTTGCGGCCCGCCAGGCGCACCGCGCCGCCCTCGGAACGATGCAGCACCACCCTGCCGTCGGGCGGCTCGGCGCACCATACACCCCACAGCGCCTCCGGCGGAGCGGCCGGCGCCCCCAGCTCGGCCAGGATGGCCAGGGCGTCGGTGTGGCCTTCATATAGCTTGAGCAGGCTCAGATCGTGGCCCGCCACCTCCGCCAGCGCGCGCCAGCGCCGCGCCGTCGCGCCGCGTCCCGGCGGCGGCAGGCGGTCCAGCCCCTCTGCGACGATGCGCCGCAGCAGCGGTCCGGGAGCGGCCGGCGCGCCGCGCTCGGGCAGCAGCAGCCGGCGCAGCGCGCCGGCCGCGTCGCAGGTGGGCGCGGGGACAGGCGGGGGTGGCGAAACCATCGATAACAGGGCCGGCATGACCATCCATTCGAGACGTTGTGGGAGACGCTGTCATCATGCTGCGGCACCGCCGGGCTGTATGTTCGCTCGGACACAGTAGTCTCCAATCAAGTTCCACCGTGCGACACGTCGCGTCGCCATGCCGGGTAGAATGAAAAACCGGCGCTTCCGGCCGACTTTCTTTGCGTCATTATCATCAATGAAACCGCGTGAAAATATTGATATCTGGCATGAATTCCATCCCGCCGTGGCGGCCTGGTTCCGCGCCAGCTTCGCCGCCGCCACCGAGGCGCAACAGCGCGCATGGCCGCTGATCCAGCGCGGCCGGTCCACGCTGATCGCCGCGCCGACCGGCTCCGGCAAGACCCTGACGGCCTTCCTGGCCGCCATCGACACGCTGGTGCGCGAAAGCGGCGAGACGCCCCTGCCCGACCAGACGCGGGTGCTGTACGTGTCGCCGCTCAAGGCGCTGTCGAACGATATCCGCGTCAACCTGCTGGCGCCCCTGGAAGGCATCGGCCGCGAGCTGGAGGCGATGGGGCTGCCGCCGCACGGCATCCGCGCCGCCGTGCGCACCGGCGACACCACCCAGGCCGAGCGCAACGCCATGCGCCGCCGCCCCCCGCACATCCTGGTCTCGACGCCGGAATCGCTGTACGTGCTGCTCGGCTCCGACAGCGGCCGCGCCATGCTGACCGGCGTGCGCACCGTGATCGTCGACGAGATCCACGCCGTCGCCGGCGGCAAGCGTGGCAGCCATCTGTCGCTCAGCCTCGAACGGCTCGACGCCCTGTGCGAGGCGGGGGGCCAGCGCACGCCGGTGCGCATCGGCCTGTCGGCCACGCAAAAGCCGTTGTCGGCGGTGGCACGCTTCCTGGCCGGCGCGGGCGACCGCGACTGCGCGGTGGTCGACGTCGGCCACGTGCGCGCGCGCGACCTGGGGCTGGAGCTGCCGCCGGTGCCGCTGGAGGCGGTCATGCCCAACGAGGTGTGGGAGCGCGTCTACGACCGGCTGGCGGAGTTGACCGTCCTGCACCGCACCACGCTGGTGTTCGTCAACACCCGGCGCATGGCCGAGCGCATGGCGCGCCACCTGGGCGAACGCCTCGGCGGCGAACACGTGGCCGCCCACCACGGCAGCCTGGCCAAGGAATACCGGCTCGACGCCGAGCAGCGCCTCAAGCGCGGCGAGCTGCGCGTGCTGATCGCCACCGCCTCGCTGGAGCTGGGCATCGACATCGGCGACGTCGACCTGGTGTGCCAGATCGGCTCCCCGCGCGGCATCGCCTCGTTCCTGCAGCGGGTCGGCCGCTCGGGCCACCACGTCGGCGGCCTGCCCAAGGGCCGCCTGTTCCCCACCTCGCGCGACGACTTGATCGAATGCGCGGCGCTGCTCGACTGCGTGCGCCGCGATGAACTCGACGCGCTGCGCATCCCGGTCGCGCCGCTCGACGTGCTGGCGCAGCAGATCGTCGCCGAAGTGGGCGGGCGCGAATGGCGCGAGGACGAGCTGTTCGACCTGGTGCGCGGCGCCGCGCCGTACGCCGCGCTGGAGCGGGCGCGCTTCGACGCCGTGCTGCGCATGCTCACCGAGGGCTACACCGGGCGCCAGGGCGTGCGCGGCGCCTACCTGCACCGCGACGCCGTCAGCGGCACCGTGCGCGCGCGGCGCGGCGGCCGGCTCACCGCCGTCACCTCCGGCGGCACCATTCCCGACAACGCCGACTTCACCGTGGTGCTCGAGCCGCAGGGCCACAACATCGGCACCGTGCACGAGGACTTCGCCGTCGAAAGCCTGGCCGGCGACGTTTTCCAGCTCGGGAACACCTCGTACCGCATCCAGCGCGTGGAGGCGGGCAAGGTGCGGGTCGAGGACGCGCACGGCGCCGCCCCCAACATCCCGTTCTGGCTGGGCGAGGCGCCCGGCCGCAGCGACGAACTGTCGGCCGGCGTGGCGCGCCTGCGCGGCGAGATCGACCGCCTGCTGGGCGAAAAGGACGGCGCCGCCGCCATCGACCACGCCGTCGACTGGCTGTTCGAGCATCTCGGCCTTAACGACGACGCCGCCGGCCAGATCGTCGACTACCTGGCCCGCGCGCGCGCCGCGCTGGGCGCGCTGCCGACCCGCGACACGCTGGTGATGGAGCGCTTCTTCGACGCCTCGGGCGGCATGCAGCTGGTGCTACATTCGCCGTACGGCAGCCGCATCAACCGCGCCTGGGGACTGGCGCTGCGCAAGCGCTTCTGCCGCACCTTCAACTTCGAGCTGCAGGCCGCCGCCACCGAGGACGCGATCGTGCTGTCGCTGTCGGACACCCACAGTTTTCCGCTCGACGAGGTGTGGCGCTATCTGCGCTCGGGCAGCGCCGAACATGTATTGATCCAGGCGCTGCTCGACGCGCCGCTGTTCAACGTGCGGTGGCGCTGGAACGCCACCACCGCGCTGGCCCTGCCGCGCTACACTGGCGGCCGCAAGGTCGCGCCGCAGCTGCAACGCATGAAGAGCGACGACTTGCTGGCCGCCGTCTTCCCCGACCAGGCGGCGTGCCTGGAGAACATCGTCGGCGAACGCGAGCTGCCCAGCCATCCGCTGGTCGACCAGACGCTCGACGACTGCCTGCACGAGGCGATGGACAGCGAGGGCTGGCTGGCCCTGTTGCGCCGCATGGAGGCGGGCGAGGTGCGGCTGCTGTCGCGCGACCTGCCGGCGCCGTCGCCGCTGGCGATGGAGATCCTCAACGCCCGGCCCTACGCCTTCCTCGACGACGCCCCGCTGGAGGAGCGCCGCACGCAAGCGGTCGTCAACCGCCGCTGGACCGATCCGGCCTCCAGCGACGACCTGGGCGCGCTCGACGCCGGTGCCATCGAAGCGGTGGCCGCCGAAGCCTGGCCCGGCCCGCGCAACGGCGACGAGATGCACGAGGCGCTGATGTCGCTGACCTGTGTCACCGAGGACGAGGCGGCGGCCGGCGACGGCTGGCACGCGCTGCTGGCGGGACTGGCCGCCGGCGGCCGCGCCACCCGTTTGCGCGGCGGCGGCGCCGACCTGTGGGTGGCGCTGGAGCGCCTGGCGTGCCTGAGGGCGGCCTACACGGACGCCGTCGCCACGCCAGCGCTGACGATACCGGAGCGCCTGGCCGCGACCGACGGCGACGAGCCATGGACGCGCGACGACGCGCTGGTGGAGATCCTGCGCGCGCGCCTGAGCGGCTTCGGCCCCCAGCCACTGGCCGCCATCGCCGCCCCGCTCGGCCTGTCCGAAGGCGACGCCGCCATCGCCCTGGCCCGGCTCGAAAGCGAAGGCTATGTGATGCGCGGGCGCTTCACCCCCGGCGTCGCCGACGAGGAATGGTGCGAACGGCACCTTCTGGCGCGCATCCACCGCTACACCATCAAGAGTCTGAGGCGCGAGATCGAACCGGTCGAACGCCAGGATTTCATGCGCTTCCTGTTCGAGTGGCAGCACCTGGCCGAAGACGCGCGGCTGCGCGGCAGCGAGTCGCTGCCGACGATCCTGGCGCAGCTGGAGGGCTACGAGGCCGCCGCCGGCGCCTGGGAAAGCGACCTGCTGGCGCTGCGCATGCAAGACTACTCGATGCTGTGGCTCGACGACTTGTGCCGCGCCGGCAAGGTCGTCTGGACGCGGGTCGGCGCTCCCGCCAGCGCCGCCGGCGGCCCGGTGCGCGCCACGCCGCTGGTGCTGCTGCCGCGCCGCCAGCTCGGCCTGTGGCACGCGCTGCCGGCCGTCGCCGCCGAAGTGGAGGTATCGCCGCGCGCCGCGCGCGTGCTCGAGGCGCTGCGGCGCGAGGGCGCCATGTTTTTCGACGAACTGTCGCGCGACGCTAAGCTGCTGCCGGTCGAACTGGAGACCACGCTGGGCGAGCTGGTGGCCACGGGACTGGTCAACGCCGACAGCTACGCCGGCCTGCGCGCCATGCTGCTGCCAGCGAACAAGCGCGCCACCATGGACAAGCGCCGCCGCCGTGGCGCCGGCCCGACCATGGAGGAGGCGGGCCGCTGGGCGCTGGTGCGGCGCGCCGACGGCGTCACCATCACCGAGCGTTTCACCGGCTTGACCGTCGACGGCGGCGCCGACGACGATGCGGCGCCTCCCCAATCAGCGGCGCAGGCGCGCAAGCCCGCCCCGGCGGTGGCGCGCAGGCCGCGGACCGATCCGCAGACGCTGGAGCACATCGCCATGACGCTGCTGCGTCGCTACGGCGTGATGTTCTGGCGCCTGCTCGAGCGCGAGGCCGCGTGGCTGCCGGCATGGCGGGAACTGCTGCCGGTGTACCACCGGCTGGAGGCGCGCGGCGAGATTCGCGGCGGCCGTTTCGTGGCCGGGCTGTCGGGCGAGCAGTTCGCGCTGCCCGAGGCGATTCCGCTGTTGCGCGAGATGCGCCGCCGGCCGCACGACGGCGGTTTCGTCGGCATTTCCGGTGTCGACCCGCTCAACCTGTGCGGCACCCTGCTGCCGGGCGACAAAGTGCCCGCGCTGGCCGGCAACCGCGTGCTGTTCCGCGACGGCCTGCCGGTGGCCGCCATCGTCGCCGGCAAATTCCGTTACCTGGAATCGCCCGATCCGGCCGAGCGCGAACTGCTGCACGCCCAGCTGGTCGCGCGGCGATAGCGCGACGCGGGGCCGCCCGCGCCGCCTAGGTGCGGTTGATGGAAACGCCGCCATCGGCCATCAGGCAGGACCCGGTGGTGAAGCTGGACGCGTCGGACGCCAGATAGAGCGCCGACTGCGCGATCTCCTCGGGCCGCGCCAACCGCTTGAGCGCGTGCAGTCCTTCGACGAAGGCGAGCGCCTCCGGCGTGTTGCTGACCGCGCGTCCCAACGGCGTATCGGTGCCGCCGGGCAGCAGCGCGTTGGCGCGGATGCCGCGCGCCCCGTATTCGACCGCGATCACCCGCGTCAGGCCGACCAGGCCGGCCTTGCTGGCCGCGTATGCGGCCATGCCGGGAAAGCCGGTGCTGTGGCCGACAAACGTCGAGGTGAAGATGAGGGAGCCGCCGCCGCGCGCCAGCATCGCCGGGATCTGGTGCTTGGCGCCCAGGAAGGCGCTGGTCAGGTTAGTGTCGAGCACCTCGCTCCAATCGGCGGCGGACAGCTCGGCCAGCGGCACCGCCACGCCAAGGACGCCGGCATTATTGAAAGCGATATCGAGTCCGCCGAAGCGGCCGACCGCCGCCTCCACCAGCGCCCGTGCCAGTCGCTCGTCGCGGATATCGCCGGCCACGGCAAGCGCCGCACCACCGCCGTGTCCGATCTCGTCCACCAACGCGTCGAGTTCGGCCTGCCTGCGCCCCGTCACCACCACCCGCGCGCCGTGCTGCGCGAACAGCTTCGCCGCCGCGCGGCCGATGCCGGAACTGGCGCCTGTGACGATCGCCACCTTGCCTGATAACTGATTCATGTCGCCATCCTGTTAAGTCGATAAGGATGGCCAGCATAGGGTGGCCGCGGGCGCCGCACTACCCGTTTGTTGCTTTCGTTACCAGGCGCCCGCGCGCGGCGGTGTCTGTTCGAAGACGCACCTTTCCGCCAAGGTGTGACTCGCTTTCAACACTTTAATTTCCAATAAGAATTGTGCCGGGCTGTTCCGTTCGGGTTCGATACGATGGCGGTTCAGCGCCAGCTATCACAAAGGACAAAGGACGCCCATGGAATATTCCGACCTCAGCATCGCCATCCAGATCCGCACGCTTGCGGCGATCCGCCAAGCCGAAGCCCTGCACGCGCGCGGCAACATCGCGCTGGACAGCGCCGACGCCCGGAGATGGATGGAGGAACACCATCTCCTGACTTTTGTTCCGCTGGTGATCCAGGAACTAAAACAGATCACCGAGATTATCAAGCAGGAGTACTGACAAGCTCTTTCAGCCGTCCGATCACCGGATCGGTGCGGCTGACCCGGCCCGTCTCCACGTGGCCGGCGACGCGCCGCAGCCATGTCGGATCGGCGTCGCAAGTGACGCTGAAGTCGTACCAGCCGAAGCTGCCCGACAGACCGCATGGCACCAGCAAGGTCTGGCCGGCCACGACGCGGTGGCTGGCGGCCGGCGCTCCATAGGCATTGTCGGTGATGGTGAAGCGGCACGCCTTGCGGCCTTCCAGATTCGATAGCACCAGGCTGATGTCGCCGTTGCTCCTGTCGTAGCGCGTCAGCAGTTCCGGCCGCGCGCCGCCGGCGATCGCGAACCGGCCCTTGAATTGGCGCAGATAGCCGTTGGCGCCGTAAGCGCCGAGGTCATAGGCGGCGCCGGTCCAATTCCATATTTCGCGGTCGATTTCCTTGCCCGCTTCGACCGTGTAGTACCAGGGACCGTCCTTGCGCAAGCCGGAATACACGATGAAGGCCGCGCCGGCCTGGCCGCTGTTGGCGAAGCTTAGCTCGAACTGGCCGGCGCCGGCCAGGCGGCCATGCACCGCCAGTTCATATGGCAGCGCGCAGGCGGTGCGCGGACCGCCGGACTCTTGCCGGGGCAAGGTTTGCACGGCCGGCGGCACCGGGTACGGCTTGCCGGAGACGCGCCGGTCGGCCGCCGTCCCGGGCACGCTGGCGGGCCAGGCGCTATTCGGCGTGCGGAAATCGAAGGCGGATGTGAGGTCGCCACAGACCGCGCGGCGCCACGGCGAGATCAGATCGCATTGGACGCTGGCGCGGACCTTGCCGCGCGCCACCAGCCACTCTTCAAGGAAGCGCAGCTTGGAGGTGTGGTCGAACAGCTGCGAACATACGCGCCCGCCTTTGCTCCATGGCGAAATCACCAGCATCGGCACGCGCGGACCCAGTCCCACCGGCTCGCCCTTATAGGTTTCATGCCTGCCGATGTCGGACAAGGTGGTCTTGCCCATACTGGCATCTAGCGGCGCAAGGTCCGAGGGCACATGGTCGAAGAACCCATCGTTTTCATCGTACATCAGCAGAAACACGGTCCTGGACCAGACCTCCGGATTGGCCACCAGCGCGGCCAGCAAGCGGGCGGTGATGTTCTCGCCGGCGTTGGGCGAGTTGGGCGAATGCTCGGTGTAGTCGTTGGGTGAGCAGATCCACGACACCTGCGGCAAGCGGTTGTTGCGCACGTCGTCGGCGAAGGCGTTGACCAGCCAGTCTCCGCTGGTGCCGGGGGCGTTGGCGGCGGTGGAGCCGGGGGCCAGCGCGCGGCCCTTGCGGTACAGCGGCGAGTCCGTATCGAGGCGGCTGCCGTCGGCATTGACGCGGAAGTTCTTGAAGTAGGCCAGGTAGTTGTCGCCGTAGTTGTCCCATTCCTGGTAGACCTTCCAGCTGACCTGGTTCGCCTCCAGCACCTCGGCGTAGGTACGCCAATTGGGCGCGCCAGCGATGACGCCGGCCGAAATGTCGTCGAGCGCCGGATCGCCATTGAAACGCTCCGCCTTGTCGACGTTATACAGCTTGCCCATATTGTCGATCCAGCCCTGGTTGCCGCCGGTGAGCGAGTAAAGGCGATTCGGATCGGTGGCGCCGAACACGGAGCAGTGATAGGCGTCGCAAATGGTAAAGGCGTCGGCCAGCGCGTAGTAGAACGGCAGGTCGCCGCGATCGAAATAGCCCATAGCCTGCGGCGTCTTTTTCGGGACCCACGCGTCCCAGCCCTGCCAGGTCCTCTGCGATCCCTTCCACGAATGGTCGGTGCCGAGCGACAGCGCGCTGGTGTTGTTGGCGTCGAAATGGAAGGGCAGCACGTAGCCGCCCTTGCCATCGGGCTGATACCACACCGGGCGGCCGTCGGGCAGCGCGATGGCGCGCGGATCGTCAAACCCGCGCACGCCCAACAGTGTGCCGAAGTAATGGTCGAAGGAGCGGTTCTCCTGCATGAAGATGACCACGTGCTCGACATCGGCCAGCGTGCCGGTGGCATTGTTGGCGGGGACGGCCAGCGCCTGGCGGATCAGGTCGGGGAATGTGGAAGTGGCGGTCACACCCGCGCCGGCGGCGGCGAGGCGGAGGAATTTGCGGCGGCTGATGGACATCGAAGGCTCTCTATGCACGACAAGGACGTGCCGATCGCAAGATCATAGCCACCGAATGTGACAGGCATATTGCACGCTAGACCGTGAGTACATCTAAAACACGTAGGGCGGATTAGCGGAGCGTAATCGGCCGTCTGTGCGCCGCTGGTGGCTCATCAATGGCCGATTACGGCGTTCCGCCTAATCCGCCCTACGCGATCCCCGGAGTCATCAACGTCACCAGCCGAACTTCAACTCCATGCCGAGGTAGTTGGCGCTGCCGCCACCGGCGGCGCGCAGGCTGTCGCCCGCCTGGAAATGCACCGCTTCCAGCGAGGCCGTCACGTTGGGGCTGACGATCCAGTCGGTGCGCAGCTGCGCGTAGGCGCCGGTCCAGCGGCTTCCCTGCCCCGCCGTGCGCGGTACACCCGCCATGCTTTGCACGTACACCGCGTCGCCGGTGGTCTGGCGCCATTGCAGGCCAAGCGCCGTCGTTACGCTGAGCGCTTTCACCGGCTTGACGGTCAGCGACGGTTTCAGGTGAATCAGGTTGCTGTAGCCGGTCAGGCCGGCCAGCGAGAAGTAGTAGCCGTTGGCGAACAGCGGATTGAAGGTGCCCAGCTTGCCGTCGCCGGCGTGCTTGTCGCCGGAGGCCATGTCGAACTGCACGCCCACGCGCGGCGTCCAGGACGACGCGGCGAAGGTGTAGCCGGCGATCGAGCCGAGCGCCCATGACGAGACGCGCTTGGCGCCCACCCGACCGTTTTGCACCATGCCCTCCACGTCCCAGTCGGCGTTGCCGGTCTTGCCGTTGTAGCGCACGTCGTAGACATCCCGGCGCTCGTCGCCCTGCGCGTCGAGGAAGCGGGCGCCGTCGCGCCGGTAGCGCGAATAGTAGCCGGACAAGTCGCCCGGCCCCAGTCCCTGACGCTCCAGGCGGATACCGTTCAACGTCAGATGGCCGTTGGAGTAGTCGTCGAAGGTGTCGACGCTGCGGTTTTGCACCGGTTGCGTGACGTAGCCGATCAGCCGCCAGGGACCATGTTCCCAGTCGGCCCAGACGCCATCGAACCCTTGCCGCATGTTCGGGCCGTCGCGCACGGCGATGAAGCGCTGCAGGTCGAAGGCCATTTCCTGCCGGCCGGCCCGCACCTTGACGGCGCCGTCGGCTGTCGGCACGGCCACCGTCATGAACAGCTGCTCGACGTCGAGCTTGTTCTTGTCCGGCGGCGCGATCGATTTCTTCTGGAAGGCGCGCGCGTCGACCAGTTGGCCGAACACCTGCACATATTGGCCGAGCCGCAGGTCCGCGTGCACATTGGCGCGCTGGATCAAGTAGCCGTCGGCCGCCGCGCTGCCGGCGCCGTACAGCGGCGTGGCGATGTGTTCATAACGCTCGCGCAGACCACCGCCGAGCGACAGATAGGACAGGCCGTCCTCGCCGAGCGGGATGTATTTCAGGCCATCGAACGGCTGGCGCGCCAGGCACGGATTGGCCAGCACGCCCCAGTTCTCGTTCCAGCGGTTGAAGTTGACCGACGGACGCTTGACGTCGCAGGCGGCAGGCGTGGCGGCATCGGCGACCGGCGCCAAAACCTGCGCGCCGGCCGCACCGCCGACAACCAGCGCCAGCACGCCGCCGCAGCGCCGCGCCAGGCGGCTAGTTGGCCGCATCGTGGATCTCGCTGATGTAACCGCCCGGGAACTGCAGCATGGCGCTGGTGTTGCCCTTGCTGGTCTTGTACGGCGGCGACAAAACAGTCACGCCATTGGCGGCCGCCTTGGCCAGGGTGGCCGCCATGTCGTCGACTTGATAGCCGGTGGTCTCACGGCCGAATGGGAATGGCAATTTGCCGTCGCTGACGAACACCGTCATCTTGCCGAATTTGGACGTCAGGTGCACGCGGCGAATCTGCTCGCCCGGGCGGCCGATCTCGCCGCCGTCGACCTGCTCGTCGCTGGCCACCTTGGCGTGCGCGAACTGCTTGAACTGGCCGATGAATTTATCGGCCGATACGCGCGAGACATACACCCGGTTGTCCGGCACCGAGTGCAGCGGCGCGTACGACGGCGCCTTGGTGTGCCAGTACAGCTGCATGTTGACGCCACCGGCCCACTGGATCAGCACATCCTTGCCGATCGGATCGTCGAACGGTTCGACGGTGACATCGGCGCCCGCTTCCACCGCCGCCTTGGTCGCGTCGTTGATGTCGGTGACCAGGTAGCCGGTGCGCTCGGTGCCGAAGCCGTACGGAATCGGCGTCTGGAAGGCGAACACCGACAGCATGCCGACCGGCGTTTGCACATATTGCGAGGCGGTCTTGCTTGGCGTCGGCGTGACGGTGAACACCGCGCGCGGCGACGCCTTGCCGCCGAAGGTGTTGACGAAGCTGGTGACGAAGGCGTCGATGTCGGCGTTTTGCACATACACGTGGGTGGTGTCGTACTGCGGCGCGACGGCGACGTCCGGCGCGGCCATGGCCAGCGCCGGCAGCGCCAGTGAGAAGGCCATGGCGTACGAGGCGATGCGGGTGCGGATGGAATGCGTAGTCATGTGAGGCTCCGAGAAATAGCGACGGACCGGGCGGTCCGACCACGGGAAAAGCGGCGCCGTCTGCATCGACCGGGCCGGAATTCAGGTATCAGCAGTGGCGCGTTGGCGCGACTGCTGCCGATTCACTATACGCAAGGAGCGTGTGGATTTGACCTCCCATCGGATCGGGTTGGTTCTATACATTTCGTGTTGCTGCCATGGCGGCAAGTCCAAGCCGGCGCTAGCGCGCGTAGCTCACCACGTATTCCTTGCCGCCCTCCAAGGTCATCTCGTACGCCCGGTTGCCGAGGCTGCGGATGGCGCCCTGCCCGCTGCGCGGCGTCTTGCCGCTGTTGAAGCGCAGGACGCCCTGGCCGCCAACGGTCGTCACCTTGATTTGTGTCTCGCTGGCGAACACTGCGATGTCGCCCCGCGGCGTGGGCACCCTGCCTTCGATCCATTTAAGGCCGCCCAGCTTCGGTTCGACGACATAGCTGGCATATCCAGGGCCGGTCGGCCTCACGCCCAGATAGTATTTCCCCAGCAGGTAGACCGGGCTGGCGCCCCACGCGTGGCACAAGCTCATGCCGAAGGCCTTGCCATACATCGCATAGCGTTCCACGCCCTTTTGTTTCGGGTCGTATTGTTCCCAGAAGCAGGTTGCGCCGTCGCGCAGCATGCCGCCCCAGTAATCCTTGATCTGCCTGGTTACGTAGTCGTGCTGCCCGATTTCGGCCAGCGCCGCCAGTTCGTAAAAGCGCATGTAGGGCGTGGTGATGGCGGGAACCTTGTCGCTCATCAGCGCGTTGCGCTTGACCGCCTCGGTTTGCGCGGCATCGAGATAGCCGAACATCAGCCCGAACATATTCGGATGCCGGGTGACCATCCGGTTCACTTGCCCGTTGACGCGGCTGTGGATGAAGACCTGTGTCTCCTTGTCCCAGAAGGTGGCCATGATCTTGGCCTTCAGCTCCGAGGCCTGCTGCCGGTATTGCGCCGCCCTCTGTTGATCCTTCACCAGCTCGGCGCTGGCGGCCATCGACTCCAGGCTGCGGGCGAAGAGCAACTGGATGACGCTCAGCTCGCCATCCTTGGGCATGTCCGCCCAATCGACGAACACCCAGTCGCCGGGCAAGCCTTCCAGCATACCGTTGCCGTTGCGGCGGCCGAGGACGAAGTCCATCAGCGTCACCATGCGCGGATAGACGCTTTTGACGAAGGCCGCGTCGCCCGTGTACTGGTAGTACTCCTGGATGCCGATGAACCAATACAGCGAATAGTCCAGAATGGTGTTGATGTGCATATCGACCGGATCGGCGCCCCGGAGCGCGCGCGTTGTGCGTTTGACCGTGTCGCCATCGAAGAACGAGTAGTAGTTCATCAGGTAGGTCTGCGCCGCGTCGCCCGACCACACCCAATGGTCGCGCTTGATACCGTCGAGGAAGAAGGCGCGCGTGTTCAATTCCAGCGTGCGGATGGAAACGTCCCAGATTTTATTGAGCTCGTCGTCGGAGCTTTTGAAGGTGCCGCGCCGGGTCAGCGGCAGGTATTCGTACATCAGCGAGACGTCGTCGGCACTCATGCCTTCGGCCAGCTGGATGTTGACGTAGCGCAGCGCGCGGGAGCGGTCGGAGACGAAGTCCCGGTTATCTCCATCGACCGTGAAGTGGTCGAGCGTCTCGCACTGTTCGGGCGAGAGCGCCTCTTCCTTCGATTCGCCGTAGTAGAAGGAGACTTTACCGCTGCCCTTCAGGTTCTTCAGCTTGACGAAGCCGATCGTTTCCTGGCCGAAGTCCACCAGCAGCGAACGCGGGCCGCGCTCGATGCTGGCAGCCGGAACTTCCTTGGTCGCGAGCTGGAAGCGGGACGGACGCTGGTCGGAGGCGTCGAAATTCCAGCTACCGGCCAGCACGGCGTTGCGGTCCTCGGGCTGCCGGTTGGGGGCCGCCGCGACCGTCCACGACGCGTCCGAACGGATGGTCTTGCCCAGCACGTAGATGGATGGCGGCGCCGCCGCGTTGTGCACCTGCACGCTGATCAGGTGTTTGCCGGCCGGGACCAGGATGCGGCGCTGGTCGCCCTGGACGAATTGGCCGTCGATGACGGTGGCGTGCGCGCCTTCGGCGTCGACGGTGATCTCCTCCGGCGCCTCCAGGTCCACCCGCCGCGTAAAATGAATCAACGGCTGGTGGCCGTACAGACGCCAGAACGGCATGAAATAGGCGTCGCGCTCGTTGCGCTTGACCTGCAGCTGGTTGCTTAGCCAGATCTCGAAGTCGCCGGGATACCAGATCCACGTGGCGCGTTCCTGGGCGTGGGCGCCAAGGCAGGAGAGCGAGACCGCGATCCCGCAAATGATGGAAATTAAACGCATGGTGGTATCGCATCCTCTTCTGCGGCCGAGCGAAGAGTATAGCGAGCTTCGATTATCGATAACTTTCATCCTTGATGACTGTTCAAATAATCATTCCCTTGAGCGATGCCGCTGTCGACGCCCCCGATTGACAGATCGACCATTCAAGTATACGCTGTATACATGACTGAGCAAAACACACCGGACAGGATTTTGGCCGCTGCGCGCGAGCTGCTGGAAGGGGAAGGCGCCGACCAAGTGAGCATGCGCCGCGTCGCCGAGGCCGTCGGCATCACGCCGATGGCGATCTACCGGCACTTCGCCAATCGCGAAGCGCTGTTGAAGGCCGTCGCCGACGCGGCTTTTCTGGAAGTGGCGCAGGAATGGGCCACGCGCGCCCGACACCCGGACCTGATGCAAGCGTTGCGGCACTCCATGGAGAACTACCTCGACTATGCGCTGCGGCACCCGCATATGTTCGATTACAACTTCCTGGTGGCCCGCGACGGCGCGCGCCGCTTTCCGGAAGACTTCCGCGCCCGCTGCTCGCCCACGCTCAATGTGGTGGCGGACATGCTGACCGAGGCGATGCGGCAGGGCCTGCTGCGCGAAAACGATCCATGGGACATCGCCATGACTTTATGGGCGCAGGCGCATGGCCTGATCGCCCTGTACCGCGCAGGCCGCTTCAGCTACGACGAGGAACGGTTCCGCGCCTTCTACCTGCAATCCATAGGAGTGGTGTTTGATGGCATCGTCCGCTAACCGTTCTGTCATGTGGGCCGGCGTCGCCGCGACCATCCTGTCCGGCGCCGCCTGGTGGTTTGGCACCGGGCTGCATCCGCAAGCGTGGCTGACCTGGCTCGCGCCGTTGCCGCTGTTGCTGCTCGCTCCGCGCATGCGCTGGCAATACGCCGCTTTGGCCGCACTGGGCGCGGGCGCTTGCGCCGGGCTGAATCTGTGGCACTACCTGCGCGACGTCATCGGGCTGCCGCCGCCGGTGGGGGTGATCGCCGCCCTCGCGCCCGCCGTGACGTTCGCGCTGGCCTTGCTGTTGTTCCGCCGGCTTTGGCTGTTGGGACGGTTTGTGGCGGCGGCGGTGGCGTTTCCTTCGTTGTGGGTGGCGGTGGACTACCTGTCGTTTCGTGGTTCGCCGCACGGCACCTTCGGTAGCCTGGCGTACAGCCAGCTGGACGTGCTGCCGTTCGTGCAGGTGGCCAGCCTGGCCGGCATCTGGGGCGTATCGTTTTTCCTGCTGCTCGCGCCTGCGGCGGTTGCCATCGGACTGATGCCGGGGCCGGACCGGCGCCAGCGGCTGCTGGTGGCGGGCGCGGCGTTCCTGCTGTTGGCGGCGGTGTGCACCTTCGGCTTCGCCCGCTTGCAGGCGCCGGCGACCGGCAGCATGCGCATTGGGCTCGCCTCGATGCCGGGAAAACTGCGTCCCGCGGTGGATTCAGCTGAGGGGCAAGCCATGCTCGGGCGCTATCTGGCCGCCATCGATACCCTGGCGGCGCAGGGCGCGCAGGTGGTGGTGCTGCCCGAAACCGTGCTCGCCACCGACAAGGCGACGATTCCGGAATTTGCCGCCAGCGCGGCGCGCAACAAGGTGACGATCAACGTCGGCGTCGCCGTCAAGCATGGCGCGCGGGGACAGCACAATAGCGCGCTGACCTTCGTACCCGGCGCGGCGGCGCCGGTCGGCTATGCCAAGCACCACCTCATTCCCGGGTTCGAAGACCATTACCAGCCGGGTGTGGACTACGTCATGCTGCCGGGCACGCGTACCGGACTGGCGGTGTGCAAGGACATGGACTTCCACGACACCGCCCGGGCCTACTCGGACCGGGGCGCCAACTTGCTGCTGGTGCCGGCGTGGGACTTCGCTGCGGACGGGCGCATGCACAGCCGCATGGCCGTCATGCGCGGCATCGAAAATGGCTTTGCCGTCGCGCGCGCGGCTTTGCGCGGCAACCTGACTTTGTCGGACGACCGTGGCCGCATCGTCGCCGAAACTTCGGATGAGTTTGGCGATGACGCCTTGATTGGCGAGGTGGCGTTGCATAATTCCCGCACCTTGTACGCACGGTGGGGCGACTGGTTCGCCTGGCTGGCCCTGGCCATGGTTGGCGCGGCGTTGGCGGCATCGCGCGGCAAGGGCGTCTGAATCCAGATGGCGCACGTCCACGCAATGCACCTGCGCACGACGGTGACATAGCGTACAGAACAGCTTGCCACAACGTCGCACACTCGACCTCAAACTCACCACAAGAGGCGAAACATGCGACACAAGTTTGCCAGCGCGACACCTGCGATCCTCGGCGGCATGCTGCTGGTCTACTCAGGCTTTTCCCATGCTCAACAAGGCGATGGCACGCGCGTCGCGGTCGCCGCCGCCATCGTCAAGCCCGACAAGGTCGAGGCGACGCCCGAGCGCATCGCCGCCATCAAGGCGCCGGTCGGCTTTACGGTATCGGCCTTCGCTACCGGGCTGAAGAATATCCGCATCGTCGCCGTCGCCCCCGACGGCACCATCTACGTCAGCCGGCGCGACCAGGGCGACGTCCTGATGTTCAAGGATGCCAACGGCGACGGCCGCGCCGACGGCCCGCCGGTCACCGTGGCCAATCGCGCGGGAGCGCACGGCCTGGCGATCCGCGACGGCAAGCTGTACCTGGCCACCGTGAAGGAAGTCTTCGTCGCCGACATCCTCGGCGACGGCAAGCTTTCCCCTTTGAAGCTGATCATCGGCGATCTGCCGGACGCGGGCCAGCACCCCAACCGCACGCTGGCGTTCGGACCGGACGGGATGTTGTATATCAGCGCGGGATCGACCTGCAACGTCTGCAACGAGAGCAATCCGGAAAACGCCACCCTGCTGCGCGCAACCCCGGACGGCAAGCAGCGCAGCATCTTCGCTTCGGGCCTGCGCAACACCATCGGCTTCGACTGGCATCCGCGCACCGGCGAACTGTGGGGCGTCGACCATGGCATCGACTTCCTAGGCGACGACGACCAGCCGGAAGAGCTGAACAAGCTGGAACTGGGCAAACAGTACGGCTGGCCGCACGTGTATGCCGACGGCAAGATCTACCCGCAAAGCACGCCCGTTGGCGATATCACCAAACCGCAGTGGAAGGCGCGCAGCGAGCCGATGACGCTCGGCTACACGGCCCATGCCGCGCCGATGCAAATGCTGTTTTATCGCGGTAGCAATTTCCCGTCCGAGTACCAAGGGGACGCCTTCGTGACCATGCGCGGCTCATGGAACCGCAGCGCCCCATCCGGCTACGAGGTGGTCAGGATCAGGTTCGCGGACGGCCAGGCCAAGTCGATCGAACCGTTTGTCACCGGGTTCCTGACCGACGGCGGAAAGACCCACATCGCTCGCCCGGTCGGCCTTGCCATGGCCAAGGATGGTTCACTGCTGATGGCCGACGACGCCAACGGGGTGCTTTATCGCATTGCCTACTCTGGCCAAGACAAGGGATCGGGCGCGCTTGCGCCGCCGCCCGCCGGCCCGATGCAACAGCAGGCGCAGCGGGGCAACAATGTGCCCCTCGCGCTGGCCCGCGCGCCCTCCAAGGGCGACCCCAAGCTATCGGTGCGCAGCCCGGCCTTCGCGGGCGGCGCTCCGATGCCCGCCAAGTACAGCGAATACGCCGACGGCGTATCGCCTCCGTTGACGTGGGCCGCCGTCGAGGGCGCCAAATCGTACGCGGTCATCGCCGAAGACCCCGACGCGCCGCAAAAACCGTTCGTGCATTGGCTGGCATGGAACATTCCGTCATCGGTCACCGCCCTGCCCGAAGGGTTGCAGGAGCAGCCGCGCCTGACCGAGCCGGAAGGCGTACTCCAGGGCAGGAACACGCGCGGTTCGATCGGTTACTACGGGCCCCGCCCGCCGGTCGGCGATCCGGCGCACCGCTATCACTTTCAGGTATTCGCGCTCGATACGACACTCGAGCTGCCGTTCGGCGCGGATCGCGACCAACTACTTCAAGCGATCCAGGGCCACGTCCTGGCCAAGGGGGAAGTGGTGGGCCGCTATGCACAGTCGCAACAACCACCGAAGTAACCGCAACATCACCCACAGGAGACACCATGAAAACGACGCAATTTCTGACCGCATTGACCCTTGGCATCGCCGTAGCCCATTCCGCGTCCGCCCAGGTATCGAAAGCCGACACCGACCGCCTGAACGCCATCGCGCAGGCCAACATTGCCGAAGTCGAGGCGGGCAAGATCGCGCTGGAAAAGTCCACCAACGCCGACGTCAAGCAATTCGCGCAGTCGATGATCGACGACCACAGCAAAGGCCTCGAGGAAACCAAGAAAGTGGCCGCCGCTAAAAACCTGACCTTGCCGACGGAGCCCGATGCGGCGCATAAAAAGATGGCCGAGAAACTCAAAACCCTGTCCGGCGCCGCCTTCGACAAGGAATACGTGAGCAAGGCCGGCGTCGCCGACCATGCCAAGGTGCACGCCGCGCTGAAACAGGACATCGCCAAGGCCCAGGACGCGGACGTCAAGGCATTGGCGACGAAGCTTGAGCCGACCGTCGCACACCACGGCGAGATGGCGAAAAAACTCAACGCGGCGATCAAATAGAAGGTCGGTATTGACGAAGCCACAAACAAAAACCCCATAACTTCAGAAAGTTATGGGGTTTGTTTACTTCGCTACGCCGGTCCGAGCATGGAGCCGACCTTGCCGGCGCGCAGATCACGCGCCCAAAGTGTTGCCGGCAGACTCATCAATACGATTGATCCAATATAAGTGCCGTCTTTTATTCAACAAATTTAGCGACTTGGTAGCTTGGCAATGCGGAAGAACACGGACTTCTTAATTACGTTCTTGTAAAAGTTATCGTTAGAACGGAATATCGTCATCCATATCCGAGAAATTCGGCGCTGGCTTTGGTGCCGGGCGCGGCGCTGGAGGGGCCATTTGCGGACGCGGAGCCGGAGCCTGGCGCTGCGGCGGGGCCGATTCGTAGCCGCCGCCATCATCCATGCCGCCGCCATCGCCCATGCCTTGACGGCCACCCAGCATTTGCATCTGCTCGGCGATGATGTCGGTCGCGTATTTCTCTACGCCGTCCTTGTCGGTGTACTTGCGGGTCTGCAGACGGCCTTCAACATAGACCGACGAACCCTTCTTCAGGTACTGGCCGACGATTTCCGCCAGGCGGCCGAAGAACGAGATGCGGTGCCATTCGGTTTGCTCTTTCTGCTCGCCGGTGTTGCGGTCCTTCGATTTGTACGATGTCGCCACGGCAATGTTGGCGATCGCGTCACCGCTAGGCATGTAGCGAATTTCCGGATCGCGACCCAGATTGCCGACGATGATGACTTTGTTGACTGATGCCATTTATAAAACTCCTGAGTAACGACGGCCGCGCAGGGCGGGCTGTTTGTCTGATGCTAAACGACGATTATAGCATCGCCGCTGGCCCAAATCCGCGTCCTTGGCGGCGCTTGGCGGATTACGGCGTTCCGCCTAATCCGCCCTACGTGTCTCCGTAGCTGATCCGCAACCGTTTGCCGACGTTCGCTTTAGCGGGTTGAAACGCCGCAAGAAAATACTGGTATTATATACAGTGTCAAGCCCGGCGCGCGCGATGTAGATCAAGCCCGGCGCATATATACCCAAACCCGGCTATAGTGACGGGTTGACTCTAAAGGCCAAAATTAATGGAACAGATCCGCATCCGCGGCGCACGCACGCACAACCTCAAAAACATCAACCTCGACCTTCCGCGCAACAAGCTGATCGTGATCACCGGGCTGTCCGGCTCCGGCAAATCGTCGCTCGCCTTCGATACGCTGTACGCCGAGGGCCAGCGCCGCTATGTGGAGTCGCTGTCGGCCTACGCCCGCCAGTTCCTGCAGCTGATGGAAAAACCCGACGTCGATCTGATCGAAGGCCTGTCGCCGGCGATTTCGATCGAGCAGAAAGCCACTTCGCACAATCCGCGTTCGACCGTCGGCACCGTGACCGAGATCCACGATTATCTGCGCCTGCTGTACGCGCGCGTCGGCACGCCTTATTGCATCAACCATCCGGACCAGGCGCTGGCCGCGCAGACGGTGTCGCAGATGGTCGACGCGGTGCTGGCCATGCCCGACGATACCAAGTTGATGATCCTGGCGCCGGTGGTGGCCAACCGCAAGGGCGAGCATTCCGACCTGTTCGAACAGATGCAGGCGCAGGGCTTCGTGCGCTTCCGCGTGCAGAGCGGCACGCACGACGCGAAGATCTATGAAGTCGACGATCTGCCCAAGCTGAAGAAAACCGAGAAGCACACCATCGACGTGGTGATCGACCGCGTGAAGGTGACCGCCGAGATCAAACAACGCTTGGCCGAGAGCTTCGAGACCGCGCTGCGCCTGGCCGACGGCCGCGCCGTGGCGCTGGAGATGGACAGCGGCACGGAGCACGTCTACTCCAACAAATTCGCCTGCAACACCTGCGGCTATTCGCTGCAGGAGCTGGAGCCGCGCCTGTTCTCGTTCAATAACCCGATGGGCGCGTGCCCGGAGTGCGACGGCCTCGGCCACATCGAGTTCTTCGATCCGAAGCGCATCGTCGCCTTCCCGAACCTGTCGCTGGCCTCCGGCGCCGTCAAGGGGTGGGATCGCCGCAACCAGTTCTACTTCCAGATGCTGTCCAACCTGGCGGCGTACTATGAGTTCGATCTGGACCTGCCGTACGAGCAGCTGCCGAAGACCGCGCAGGAAGTGATCCTGCACGGCTCGGGCAAGACGCACATCCCGTTCACGTATGTGAATGAGCGCGGCCGCACCGTCGTCAAGGAACACGCGTTCGAGGGCGTGGTGACCAATCTGGCGCGCCGCTACCGCGAGACCGATTCGATGGCCGTCAAGGAGGAACTGGCGAAGTTCATCAACGAGAAGAAGTGCCCTTCATGCGAAGGCGCGCGCCTGCGCATCGAGGCGCGCTACGTCAAGGTCGGCACCGGCAAGCAGGAAAAGGCCATCTACGAGATCGCCGAGAAGCCGCTGCGCGAAACGCTGTCGTTCTTCGAGCAGCTCAAGCTCAAGGGCGCGAAGAAGGAGATCGCCGACCGCGTGGTCAAGGAGATCATCTCGCGCCTGCAATTCCTCAACAACGTCGGCCTGGATTACCTGTCCCTGGACCGCAGCGCCGACACGCTGTCGGGCGGCGAGGCGCAGCGCATCCGCCTGGCGTCGCAGATCGGCTCCGGCCTGACGGGCGTGATGTATGTGCTCGATGAGCCGTCGATCGGCCTGCACCAGCGCGACAACGACCGCCTGATCGAGACGCTCAAGCACCTGCGCGACATCGGCAACAGCGTGCTGGTGGTGGAGCACGACGAGGACGCGATCCGCACCGCCGACTTCATCGTCGACATGGGCAAGGGTGCCGGCGTGCATGGCGGCGACATCATCGCCCAGGGCACGCTGAAGGACATCCTGAAGAACAAGCAGTCGCTGACGGCGCAGTACCTGAACGGCACGATGAAGATCGCGGTGCCGAAGAAGCGCCACATCGCCGATCCGGACAAGCAGCTGGTCATCACCGGCGCCACCGGTAACAACCTGAAGAAGGTCAACCTGCACCTGCCGGTGGGCCTGATGACGTGCGTGACCGGCGTCTCCGGTTCCGGCAAATCGTCGCTGATCAACGATACGCTGTATCCGGCGCTGTCGCGCCACCTGTACGGATCACAAACCGAGCCATCGCCGCACGACACCATCAGCGGCCTGGAACACTTCGACAAGGTCATCGCCGTCGACCAGGCGCCGATCGGCCGCACGCCGCGCTCCAATCCGGCGACGTACACCGGTTTGTTCACGCCGATCCGCGATCTGTTCTCGACGGTGCCGGTAGCCAAGGAGCGCGGTTACAGCGCCGGCCGGTTCTCGTTCAACGTCAAGGGCGGCCGCTGCGAGGCGTGCCAGGGCGATGGCGTGATCAAGGTGGAGATGCACTTCCTGCCGGACGTCTACGTGCCGTGCGACGTCTGCCACGGCAAGCGCTATAACCGCGAGACGCTGGAAGTCCAGTACAAGGGCAAGAACATCACGGAGATCCTCGACATGACGGTGGAGGACGCGCACGAGTTCTTCAAGCCGGTGCCGCTGATCGCGCGCAAGCTGCATACGCTGCTGGACGTGGGCCTGGGCTACATCAAGCTGGGCCAGAGCGCGACCACCTTGTCGGGCGGCGAGGCGCAGCGCGTCAAGCTGTCGCTGGAGCTGTCCAAGCGCGACACCGGCCGCACCTTGTACATCCTGGACGAGCCGACCACCGGCCTGCACTTCCACGATATCGATCTGCTGCTGAAGGTGATCCACCGTCTGCGCGACCAGGGCAACACGCTGGTCATCATCGAGCACAATCTGGATGTGATCAAGACGGCCGACTGGATCGTCGATCTGGGACCGGAGGGTGGCGCGGGCGGCGGCAAGATCATCGCCGCCGGCACGCCGGAGGATGTGGCCAAGAACCCGGCCAGCGTCACCGGCAAGTACCTGGTGCCGCTGCTGAAGTAACCACTTAGAAGTAAACCATGAAACGGGAGCTCCCTCTCTCACCGCTCGATCAGATGATCGACATCGTCAGCCGGTTCGCGCATGACGACGAGCGGTACGAGACGGTGATCCCGTTTTTGTCGCTGCTGCGGTCCTCGCGGCCGACACCTGTCACGCGCGGGGTGCTCAAGCCCTCATGCTGCGTGATTCTTCAAGGCGGCAAGCGCATTCATCTCGGGACCGATGTTCTCGACTACGGTCCCGGTGAATATCTTGTGGTGTCGGTCGACTTGCCGGCTTCCGGGCAGGTGCTCAACGCCACGCCGGGCCGGCCCTATCTGCTGCTGAACATCGAATTCGATCCCCGGGAAATCGCCGCCATCGTGGCCGAGGCGCGCATCGCGATGGCCGATGACGCGCAGCCGGTGCGCGGGGCGTTCGTCGGCAAATCCGATGCCGGCCTGCTGGAAGCGTTGAACAAACTGGTTCGCCTGCTGGATGCGCCGGCGGCGGAGGCGGCTTTTCTGGCGGTGGGATTGAAGCGGGAAATCATCTACCGCCTGCTGACCGGGGAATACGGACGGCAGCTGTATCAGAACGTAGTGCTCGACCAGCAGGATCGCGGCATCAGCAAGGCGATCGCGTGGCTCAAGGACCGTTTCGACCAGCCGGTCAAGGTGGAAGATCTGGCGCAGGCCACCAATATGAGCGTCTCCAGCCTGCACCACCGCTTCAAGGCGGTGACGACGATGGGGCCGATGCAGTACCAGAAGCAGTTGCGCCTTCAGGCGGCGCGCACCTTGCTGCTCAATGGCGATATCGACGCCGGCACCGCCGCCTACAAGGTCGGCTACGAAAGCCAGTCCCAGTTCAGCCGCGAGTACCGGCGCCTGTTCGGCGCCCCGCCGATGCAGGATGTGAAGAAGCTGCGCGCTTAGCTAGCGGTCACCGTCCGCTTCTCGTCCGCCACCCAGTCCTTGACGTGCTTTTCCAGCACGTCCATCGGCAGCGCGCCCGCGCCCAGCACCTGGTCGTGGAACTTGCGGATGTCGAAGCCGGCGCCCAGCTCCTTGCGGGCGTAGTCGCGCAGTTCAAGAATCTTCAGCTGGCCGATCTTGTAGCCCAGCGCCTGGCCCGGCCAGACGATGTAGCGGTCGGTCTCGCTCTGCACGTCCACTTCCTCGATGCCGGAATGGTCGTGGAAGAAGTCCACCACCTGCTGGCGGTTCCACTGTTTGTAGTGCAGGCCCGTGTCCACCACCAGGCGGATCGCGCGCAGCATCTCGTCCTGCAGATGGCCGTAGTAACTGTATGGGTCCTTGAAGAAGCCCAGCTCCTCCCCCAGACGTTCCGAGTACAACGCCCAGCCCTCGGCGTAGGCGGTGTAGTTGCCCTGCTGGCGGAACATTGGCAGACCTTCGATCTCCTGCGCGATCGACAGCTGCATGTGGTGGCCCGGCACGCCCTCGTGCAGCGCCGTCGTCTCGATGCCGATGGTGGAGCGGTCCTTGAATTCGCCGGTGTTGACCATCACGCGGCCGGGGCGCTTGCCGTCCGGCGAACCTGGCATGTAGGCGGCTGCGGAAGCGCCCTTCTCACGGAACTCCTCGACCTTGATGATCTCCACCTTCGCCTTCGGCAGCACCCCGAACTGCTGCGGCAATTGGGTGTACATCTGGTCCGTGTATTTCTGATACAGGTCGATGATCTCCTGGCGCGATTTCGGATGCGTGGCCGGGTTGGCGGCCAGCGCCTTGTTGAAGGTCTTCAGATCCTTGAAGCCCAGCTTTTGCGCGGTCTCCAGCATCTGCCCCTCGATGCGAGCGACCTCGGACAGGCCCAGTTGATGGATCTCCTCCGGCGACATGTCGGTCGTGGTCGAATTTTTCGCCTTGAAGGCGTAGCGCGCCGCGCCGTCCGGCAGCGACCACATGCCCACTTCCTTGCGGCCGTGCGGCAGGTATTTGGTCTTGGTGTAGACCGCCAGCTTTTTATACGCTGGGTTGACGTGGGTGCGCACGGCCGCCAGCACTTCCTTGCTCAGGCGCGCCTTGTCGGCGGCCGAAAACTCCTTCGGGAATTTCTTCAACGGCTCGGCGAACGGCGACTTGGCCGGCGCCATCGCCGCCACGTCCTCGCACTGCTTGACGATCTTCGGGATCAGGAATTGCGGAGGCATCAGCTTGTCGCCAACGCCCTTCTCCATCTGCACGCGCGTCTCGTCGAACAACTTGGGCAGTGATTGCAGGCGCTTGATGTAGTCCTCGTAGTCCTTGACGGTGTCGAAGGGCAGTGCCGAGACGATCATCGGCGCGTCGATGTGGATACCGGAGTTCTGCGCCAGCGGCATCTCCCAGTCCTTGAAGCGGGCGCCGTCGACGTTCTGGCGCAGCTGGCGCACCATCAGTTCGCGGTTCAGTTGCTCCTGCAGCGGGAAGCCGCTGGTGTCGACCGCCTCGAAGCGTTTAAGGAAGTCGCCGCTGGCCTTGATGTCGGCCTCGATGCTCGCCTGCGAGAAGTCGGACCACTTGTCGTTGTAGCGCTTGTCGCCCAGCAGCGACGCCCATTCGGGACTGTTGCGCATCGTGTACTCCCACTGCTCCTTGATCAGGCTATTGAGCGCGGCGCGGCGACCCTCGAGGTCCGGCGCGGCGTTGGTGGACTGGGCGTGGGCCGGGCCAAGCAGCAGGGAAAACAGCAGCGCGCTGGCGACGCCGAGGCGGGTGGTGGTCAGCTTCATGTAGGACTATCCATAAAAAGGGTCGAGCATGCACTGTAAAGGAAGCGGCCGCGCGGCGGCGTGGTTTTGCGACGGATGGCGAAAACACGGCCGCGAAACGCAATTGCGGGCGACAGGCAGAATCAGGCAAAGATCGTGCAGGAACCGCACTAACCCGCGCGTGCCGGGCTTTCTAGAATGGGCACACCTATTCCACCAAGTCGAAACAGGAGCCCAGCCATGCGTAACATCAATCATATCTACATCAACGGACAATTCATCATCCCGCACGGGACGGAGATGGCCGATCTCGTCGATCCCACCACCGGCCAGCTTACGGGCCAGGTGCGCCTGGGCGATGTGGAGGACACGCGCCGCGCCATCGCCGCCGCCAGGGCGGCCTTCCCCGCTTTTTCCCGCACCACCAAGGCGGAACGCGGCGCCTGGCTGCAAAAGCTGCACGACGCCGTGGCCGCGCGCGCGGACGACGCGGCGCGCGCGCTGGTGGAGGAATACGGCGGCCCGCTCAAGACCAGCGTCCGACGGTCGCGCTACACGGCCAAGATGTTCCTGGACGTGAAAAAGGTAATGGAGGATCACGCCTTCGTCAAGACCGTCGGCGTATCGAAGGTGGTGCTGGAACCGGTGGGCGTGGTCGGCATCATCACACCCTGGAATTCGAGCGCCTGGTTCATCGCCAACAAGGTCGCCACCGCCATCGCGGCCGGCTGCACGGTGGTGGTCAAGCCGAGCGAATTGAGCGCGGTGCAGAACCAGATCCTCGCCGAGTGCTTCCACGAGGCCGGGCTGCCGCCGGGGGTCGTCAACATCGTCAATGGACGCGGCGACGTGGTCGGCGCCGAGATCAGCGTCCATCCCGATATCGACAAGATCTCGTTCACCGGCTCCACCCTGGTCGGCAAGACCATCGCGCGGGCGGCGGTCGATACGATGAAGCGCGTGACCCTGGAACTGGGCGGGAAAAGCGCCAACGTGCTGCTCGACGACGCCGACTTCGACAAGGCCATACCGGCCGCGATCCAGGCCTGCTTCATGAACAATGGCCAGGCCTGCATCGCCGGCACGCGCCTGCTGGTGCCGGCGCACCGGCTGGAACAGGTCAAGCGGCTGGCCAAGGCGGCCGCCGAGGCGGTGACGGTGGGCGATCCGCGCGACGCCGGCGTGGCGCTGGGACCGATCGTCACCAGCAAGCAGTATGAGCGCGTGCAGCGTTACATCCGCATCGGCATCGAGGAAGGCGCGGAGCTGCTCACCGGCGGGCCGGGCAAGCCACAAGGGCTGGAGGCGGGCTACTTCGTCAAGCCGACCGTGTTCGCCAATGTCACGCCATCGATGACCATCGCCAGGGAGGAGATCTTCGGACCGGTGCTGTCGATCCTCACCTATGAAACCGAGGACGAGGCGGTCGCCATCGCCAACGATACGCCGTATGGCTTGCAGGCCTATGTCAGCTCGACCGACCTGACGCGCGCCAACCGCGTGGCCGGGCGCCTGATCGCTGGACGGGTGCATATCAACGGCGTGCACGACGACTTGATCGCGCCGTTCGGCGGGTTCAAGCAGTCGGGGATCGGCCGCGAGTTCGGTCCCTACGGACTCGATTCGTATCTGGAGCCGAAGGTCATCCTTGGCGAAGCAGCGCAGTATCCGGACTGAGGTCGAGCAGGTCGTCGACGTGATGGAAGATCCGTTGCGGATGTTGGGCGGCCAGCGCGTCGACGTGGTTGAAGCCCCACGCCACGGCGCCGAAGTCGATACCGGCGTCGGCGGCCGCCTTGGCGTCGCGGATCTCGTCGCCGATCAGCATCGCGTGTTCCGGCGCGGTACCGGTGGCGGCGAGCACCCTGCGTATCTTGGACGGCTTGCCGAACAGGGAGGCGCCGCATTCCACATGACTGAACAGGGCAAGCAGCTCCGGCCCGAGGACGGCGCGCACGTTGCCCGGTGAGTTGGAGGTGACGATGGTCAGCGCCACGCGTTGCGCGTGCAGCGCAAGCAGCGCCTGACCGATGCCGGTGAACAGTTTGATGTTGCCGATATCGTCGGCCATGCGGACGCGCATGAAGCGCGCGATGGCTGGCACTTTCCATAAAGGTACGTCGTGATGCGCCATGATCTGGCGGGCGTCGAGGCCGCGCAGGACGTCCTGGCGTTCGCGGTCGAGGCGTTTGAAGCCGTACTTGTCGGCGGCCTGATCGAACACGCGCACGAAGCTGGGGAAGGTATCGGCCAGCGTGCCGTCGAAATCGAAGATGAGGAGCTTGCTGGACATAGAAAACACGTAGGGCGGATTAGCGTAGCGTAATCCGCCAATGCATGCGCCGTCAACGGCTCGAAGATGGCGGATTACGGCGTTCCGCCTAATCCGCCCTACGTGGTTTCCCGTTCATTGATGCCGTTCGGCCGAATGAACGGTCTTTTGCTTAGTTGGCCAGGCGCTGTTCCAGCTCGGCTTTCACAGCGGTCAGTTCCTTCGGCAGGTGGTAGGCCAGCTTGGTGAACAGCTCTTCGTGCAGCTTGAGCTCTTCACGCCAGGCGTCCTTGTCAATCGAGGTGATCGTTTCGAACTCCTCCGGCGAGAACGGGATGCCGTCCCACTTCAAGTCGCCAAAGCGCGGGGTCGTGCCGAAGATGTTTTCGATGCCGCCGGCGCTGCCTTCGATGCGTTCCAGCATCCACTTCAGCACGCGCATGTTGTCGCCGAAGCCAGGCCAGACGAAGTGGCCCTGGTCGTCGGTGCGGAACCAGTTGACGCAGTAGATCTTCGGCAGGGTGGCGGCGTTGACCTTGCCGAGCTTTTCGCCCAGGTTCAGCCAGTGCTGGAAGTAGTCGCTCATGTTGTAGCCCATGAACGGCAGCATCGCGAACGGGTCGCGGCGCACGACGCCCATCTGGCCGGCGGCGGCGGCGGTCGTTTCCGAACCCATCGTCGCGGCCATGTAGACGCCCTCAACCCAGTTGCGCGCTTCGGTGACGAGCGGCACGGTGGTCGAGCGGCGGCCGCCGAAGATAAAGGCCGAAATCGGCACGCCGGCCGGGTCGTCCCAGGCGGCGTCGATCACCGGGTTCTGCGTCGCGGCGACGGTGAAGCGCGCGTTCGGATGCGCGGCCTTGGTGCCGGACGTCGGCGTCCAGTCCTTGCCCTGCCAGTCGATCAGGTGCGACGGCGCTTCCTTGGTCAGGCCTTCCCACCAGACGTCGCCATCGTCGGTCAGCGCGACGTTGGTGAAGATGGTGTTCTCGCGCATCGAGGCCATGCAGTTGAAGTTGGTCTTTTCGTTGGTGCCCGGGGCAACGCCGAAGTAGCCCGCTTCCGGATTGATCGCGTACAGGCGGCCGTCGGCGCCCGGCTTGATCCAGGCGATGTCGTCGCCGATGGTGGTCACTTTCCAGCCGTCGAAGCTCGCCGGCGGAATCAGCATGGCGAAGTTGGTCTTGCCGCAGGCCGACGGGAAGGCCGCCGCGACGTAGTGCTTCTTGCCTTCAGGCGATTCGACGCCGAGGATCAGCATGTGTTCGGCCAGCCAGCCCATGCCGTCCTTGGCCGCGTCCTGATGGCCCATGTTGGAGGCGATGCGCAGCGCGAAGCATTTCTTGCCCAGCAGCGCGTTGCCGCCGTAGCCCGAACCGTAGGACCAGATTTCGCGGGTCTCAGGGTAGTGGACGATGTACTTGGTCGGATTGCATGGCCATGCCACGTCTTTTTGGCCGGCCTTGAGCGGCGCGCCGACGGTGTGCACGCACGGCACGAACTCGCCGTCGGTGCCCAGCACGTCATAGACGGCCTTGCCCATGCGCGTCATGATGCGCATGTTGACGGCGACGTAAGGTGAGTCGGACAGTTCGACGCCGATGTGCGCGATCGGCGAGCCCAGCGGACCCATCGAGAACGGCACGACGTACATCGTGCGGCCGACCATGCAACCGTCGAACAACGGGTTCAGGGTCGCGCGCATTTCGGCGGGCGCCATCCAGTTGTTGGTCGGGCCGGCTTCTTCCTTGGTGTTGGAGCAGATATAGGTGCGGTCTTCGACACGGGCGACGTCGGTCGGGTCCGAGCAGGCGAGGTAGGAATTCGGACGCTTTTCCTGGTTCAGCTTTTTCATGGTGCCGGCGGCGACCATTTCGGCGCACAGGCGGTCGTACTCTTCCTGCGAGCCGTCGCACCAGTAGATGCGGTCCGGCTTGGTCAACGCGGCGATCTCCGCCACCCAATTGATCAGTTTTTGTTGTTTGATGTAAGCTGGGACGTTCAATGTGGCAACGCCACCCATGACGGGCTGATTCATAGTACCTCCAATACAATTAAGAATTCTGGTCTACGCGGCAGGATCGTCGTCAGCTTGTGGCTTGCGCTCGGAAGCCCATTCGAAATGGGTCGGCGGGTCACGGCGGTCTTGTCGAAAGCGCCAGTGTCTGCACTGGCGCGCAACTCTTTTTGGTGGGGAGTTGTTCATTTTTTGAGCGATTGTACACCCGTCAATAGGCGATTCGACCAAAAATGTAGGAGAATTGGTTGACTAAAGTAGTAAGCTATTCCAGTTCTTTCCGACACTGTTATTTCGCTACGAATTTCATCATAAAATCGGCTAACTCCCATGAAAATCGCTATTCTCGATGATTACCAGAACGCAACCGCAACGCTCGCCTGCTATGATTTATTGCGTGCGCACGAGGTAAAAGTGTTCAATAACACAACAAAAGGGCTGGGTCAGCTGGCAATCCGGCTGGCGCCGTTCGATGCTTTGGTGCTGATACGCGAACGTACTACATTGAATCGGGCGCTCCTGGCCAAGCTGCCGAACCTGAAGCTGATTTCGCAAACCGGCAAGCTGGCGGGCCACGTCGATGTCGCCGCCGCGACCGAGCTGGGCATCGCGATCGCCGAGGGCGTCGGCTCGCCGACCGCACCGGCCGAGCTGACCTGGGCGCTGATCATGGCCGCCGCGCGCAAGATCGTGCCCTACGCGACCAATCTGAAGGATGGGCTGTGGCAGACCGCGTCGGTCAACCCGCAGTTGAACGGTTTGGGCGTGGTGCTCAAGGGACGGACCTTGGGGATTTGGGGCTACGGCAAGATCGGCAAGTTGATCGCCGGCTATGGCCGGGCGTTCGGCATGAAGGTGGAGGTGTGGGGCAGCCAGGCCAGCCGCGACAAGGCCGTGGCCGACGGCCATGCGGCCGCCGCGTCGCGCGAGGCTTTCTTTGCCGGGGCGGATGTGCTGAGCCTGCACCTGCGGCTGCATCCGGACACGCGCGGCATCGTCACGGCGGACGATCTGGCGCGCATGAAGCCGACGGCGCTGTTCGTCAACACCAGCCGCGCCGAGCTGGTGGCGCCCGACGCGCTGGAGCGGGCGCTGAACAAGGGCCGGCCAGGTTACGCGGCGATCGATGTGTTCGAGACCGAGCCCTTGGGGGCGGACTCGCCGCTGTTGCGCATCCCGACCGTGCTGGCGACCCCGCACCTGGGTTACGTGGAGCAGGACAGCTACGAGCTGTACTTCCGCCATGCGTTCCAGAATATCGTCGACTTCGCCGCAGGCAACTGCGACAAAATCAACAATCCCGACTACAAGGCCAACGCCAGGCTTTAAACCAGCCGCAGCACTTCCGACAACGGCCGGCGCGGCTTGCGCGGCCAGTTTAGTGCGATAGTCGGCGAGCTGGCCGACGATGATGAGAGATGAGCGCGAAGGATGGCTGTGTCATGATTTTTCTTTCGGAAAAGTTGGATTAGATGATGGTGTCGACCACCCCGCCATCGACCCGCAGCGCGGCACCCGTGGTGGCGGAGGCTTGTTCGGAGCTGACGTAGACGATCATGTTGGCCACCTCCTCCACCGTCGCCGCGCGCCGGATGATGGACGAGCCGCGATGGGCGACAACGAAGTCGGCGGCCACCTTCTCCAGGCTCTCGCCCGACTGTTCGACCTGCTCCTTGAGCATCTCGGCGACGCCCTCCGACAAGGTCGGGCCCGGCAGCACCGAGTTGACCGTCACGCCGGTGCCGGCGAGGCGCTTGGCCAAGCCGCGCGAGACGGCCAGTTGCGCCGCCTTGGTCACGCCGTAATGGATCATGTCGGCAGGAATATTAATCCCCGATTCGGAGGAAATGAACACGATGCGCCCCCAGCCGCGCGCGGCCATCCCCAACGCGTAATTCCGCGACAAACGCACGCCGGACATCACGTTGGTCTGGAAGATGCGGTCCCAATCGCTGTCGGGCGTGTCGAAATAATCGCGTGGCTCGTAGATGCCCAGGTTGTTGATGACGATGTCGAAATCCGGATGCTCGGCCAGCAGGCGCGCGCCGTCCGCCTCGGTCGACAGGTCGCCGGCGAAACCGATGGCCTTGCCGCCGCCGTCGATATCGCCCAGACGCTGCAATGCCGCCTTGACGCCGGCGTCGCTGCGGCCGTTGATGACGACCTGCGCGCCGGCGGCGAGGAAGCCCTTGGCGGCCGCGAAGCCGATACCGTTGGTCGAACCGGTAACCAATACTTTTCGATTGCTGAAGTTGATGTTCATAGCGTCCACCTTGTTCATAAATGGTTGGGATCCACCCGGCTGGATGGCTTGCCACCATTGTATTTATGTTGTCCGAGCTTGATAATCCATCGGTTCAGCAAATTACTTTTTGAGATAATCGAAAGATGGACCAAATCGACGCCCTGCGCCTGTTGATCGAGGTGGCGGAAAAAGGCAGCTTTTCGGCGGTCGCGCGCAACCGCGCCATTGCCACCTCGACCGTGACCTTGGCGATCAACCAGCTCGAGCAGGTATTCGGCACCCGGTTGATGGCGCGCTCGACCCGTCGCCTGACTTTCACCCACGAGGGCGAAAGCCTGCTGTCCGACGCCCGCCGTATCGTGGCCGAATGGGATGGCGCCGTGCTACGGCTGCGCCAAGGCAACGAGCTGTCCGGGCCGATCAAGGTCACGGCCACCAACGACTTCGGCCGCTCCCAGCTGCGGCCGCTGCTGGACGCTTTCCAGCGGCGCTATCCGAAAGTGCATATCAGCCTGATACTCAACGACAGCGTGGTCAACCTGATCGACGAGCACGTGGACCTGGCGCTGCGTTACGGTCCGTTGCAGGACTCGGGCTTGCAGGCGCGGTTGCTGCTACCTGGCAAGCGCATGGTGTGCGCCGCGCCAGCCTATTGGGACCGTCACGGACGGCCGGCCCATCCGGGCGAGCTGGCCGGGCACAATTGCCTGGTGCTGGCGCGCTCCGGCGCGCCGCTGACGGTGTGGAATTTCCGCGACGGCGGCAAGCCGTTCAGCGTGCGCGTGCATGGCGACCGCCAGGCCAGCGACGGCGCCGTGCCGCGCGAATGGGCGCTCGAAGGCGTTGGGGTGATTCTGAAAAACCGCCAGGACATCCAGAAGGAACTCGACAGCGGCGCGCTGGAAAGCGTGCTGGACGATTTCGCGGCCGGGCCGATCGACCTGTACGCGGTCTATCCGGGCGGCCCGCCGAGCCGGCGCGTGGCGGCCCTGGTCGATTTTCTGGCGGACTCGCTCAGGCCGGACGCGGCCGCAGCCGGTGATGACGGCGCCGATCAGTCGGGAACGGACCCGCGTGCCCAGCTTCGGGGTTGATCGCTGAATTAATCGGTTTGTTCCGGCACTTCCGGCAAACCGGTGAGGTTGATGCGCGGCGTCGGCATCACATGCACCTTGTTCCACAGTCCGGCCCAGCCGGGCGGCCAGCCGATCTCCGGTCCCGCGTACGGCGGCAACGTCGCCCTCACCGGTATCACCGGCACCGCCGGCATGTCCGTCAGCGGCCCGCCATCGGGACGCTGCATGTCCAGACTGTACATATACCCTGGCAACAAGGCCTCGCACACGCTGTCGAACCACGCGGTGTGGTCCTCGTCGCGCCCCAGCGCCTGCGCCAGCCCCTGCGGATCGAACCTGGCCAGCGCATGGATCAGTTCCTCGGTGGTGGCGCCAGGCGAATCGCCCCAGCCCATCACCGGATTGACGTTGTAGTCGGCCCCGGAGCCATACCAGCCCTCGCGCCACGAGCGCTGCATCCAGTCGCGCTGGCCGGTGAACAAATGCCAGCGCCAGTGCAAGCCGGACGGCTTGGGCCAGGAATACAAATAGAGCCTTTGATAACCCGCCTTGTGCAACGCGCGCACCACCGCCATCAGCCGCGCGTGGGGCATGCGGTCGGGCGGCGCGCGGCGGAACAGGATCGCCTCGCCATCGGCGAACTGCACCTCGTCGGTCGACAGGTTCAGGTCGAGCGTGCGCGACTCGCTGCCGAAGCGGGCGGAGATCCAGCCGGTCAGCAGATTGACCGACGTGATGACGCCGTAGCCGCGATGGCGGTGAAATATAACGGTTCCTGGAGCGAGGGCTTTCATGGTGTGGAGACGGACAAAAGAAACCAGTGTAGACATAGTATGCCCAAGTTTCCAGCCGGCCGCGCCCTCTTTTTTGCGCTGCGGTGTGTCCGGTGGTTTGGGTTATGATGCAGGTCATTTTCCCCAGCTTGAGCTTTTATTATGACTTTGCGCATCCTCGCCACCGGCGGCACCTTCGACAAACACTACAACGAATTGAACGGCACCCTGGGCTTCGCCGAGAGCCACGTGCCGGCGCTGCTGGCGCGCTGCCGCCTGACCGTCGATGTGGCCCTTGAAACTTTGCCGCTGATGGATTCGCTCGACATGGTCGACGCCGACCGCGAGCGCATCCTGGCCTCGTGCCGCGCCGCGCCGGAGAAGGCGATCGTGATCATCCACGGCACCGACACGATGCCGCAAACGGCCATGGTGCTGGGGCCGGCCGAACTCGGCCAGACGATCGTGCTGACCGGCGCCATGATCCCCTACGAGATCGCCAATTCGGACGCGCTGTTCAACCTCGGCTTCGCCTGCGGCGTGGCGCAAACCTTGCCGCCCGGCGTGTACGTGGCGATGAACGGCAAGATCTTCGCCTGGGATAACGTGCAGAAGAACAAGGCGGCAGGCGTGTTCCAGCCGCTGTAACGTCCAGACGGAAAAAAGCCGCGACATCCTGCGATGTCGCGGCTTTTTTTATCCACACACCTTAGGCTTTCGCTTCGCCGCCCAATGCCTCGACGACGTCGGCCATCAGCTTGTTCAGCTCGCCCGTCATCAGCATGAAGTCGCCGTCGAAACGCTCTTCGTCGTTCTTGGTGCTCGATTCCTTTTCGGCGATCACATCCAGCGGCTTGATGCCCTTGATCGCCAGCGACTCGGTCAGCACGAAGGAAATCTTGCTGTCCCACGTCATCGCCAGACGCGTGCACTGCTTGCCGGCGGCGATGTGGCGGCGCACCTCGTCCGCCTCCAAGGTGTGGCGCACATAGCGCACGGCGGCCTTGCTCTCGCCGGTGGCGCGCAGCTCGGTGTCCATGTCAACCGTGAAACCGGCCGGGGCGTCGTCCGCCTGCAGCCATTCGGTCATCACGCCGACCGGCGAGCGCTGCACGCGCAGGCTTTCCAGCGGCAATTTATCGACGGCCTTGAGCAGCAGCTTGATCACTTCGTCGGCCTTGGCCGGGCTGGCGGCGTCGACCACCAGCCAACCGTTGACCGGATCGATCCAGGTCCAGACGTTGCTGCGGATCGAGAACGCGCGCGGCAGCAGTTCGTCGGCGACGCGCTCTTTCAGCTCTTTCATGGCTTTCTTGCCAGGAGCGAAACCTTGCGCTTCTTCCATCTCGGCCGCGCGGGCCTTGGCGACCTGGTTGATGACGGTCGACGGCAGCAGTTTTTTCTCGGTGCCCAGCAGAATCAGCATTTGCTTGTTCACCACGTGCACCAGGCCGCCGTTCGGGCGCGGCGTGTCCCACCCCTGGCGCAGCAACTCGTTGCTGCTGGCTGGTACGAAGGAGTGGGGAGCGAGGGCTGCTTCCAGTTGTTCAGGGGTGTAGGCCCATGGGGCCGGCAGACGATAAATCTGAAGATTCTTGAACCACATGAGTGTTGCCTTGTCCTAAAGTGAAAATGCCAGGGAACGACATTTTACACGCTGGCGGCCGGCCTAGGTTGCTATCCGCGCCGCCCACCGGCCAGGACCGCAATTGAGCGAGGCATCGCGAATCAGCAAACAGTCGGTTGATCGTGCGGCCGACATCGCGCTTGCGCTAAGGTCGTCTGGCGGCTGATCGACTACGCGCCGCCCTGACCGTCGGGCACGGTCCAGCGCATCGCTTCCAGGTCCAGGCCGCATAAGTTTTTCAAGTCGTGGTGGGCCGCATACGCGTCCACGCGCGCCTGGTAGTCTTGCCGGGCCGGGAAGTCGAAGCGCCAGTCGGGCGGATTGAAAGTCGAGAAACCGTTGATAGTGGGCAGGTTGATATATTCCGCGATCAGCATCGCGTCAACGTTGGAGCGGTAGTACTGCACCTCGGGGGGGCTGTCGCCCGGGCGCGCCGGACGTGGGTCGAGCACATAAAACGCCCGACAAATCGCGGGCGGCGCCGGTACCGCCGTCAGCAACGCCATGACTGGCCTACGGTCGACAAATACCGCGTCGGCGCGGTTGAGCTGCTCGCCCACCAGCAGCAAGGTGCACAGCGCCAATAGCGCTCCCGCCGCCAAGCGCCGCCGCTGCTGCCAAGCCGACAGAAACACCATCGCTACTGCGGTCACCGGAAACACCAGAAACACCATCCACCGCGAAATCACGCGCACGCCCTTGGCGCCCGGCACAAGGTGATACACCATCCCGTAAGCCGAAACACCATTGATTTTCAGCAGCAGCAACCAGATCGCCAGCGCCGCGAGCGCGCCGGCCAACACCAGCCGCAGCACGCCGTCAACGCGCCGGCAACACAGCCATACGCTGCCGGCCAGAAAGGCCAGCACCAGCAGTGGCGGCATGCCCATCTGGTTTTCGGAAAAATTCAGCGGGAAATCGATGCGCGCATGCAGCCAGTACACCGCATCGCCCCAAACGTAGTTGAGGGTGCCGATATTAAGGATATCGAACGGCCCCAATGCGTTGGTGAGAACGCTTTGGTAGGGGTGCATGCCGGTCTCGGCGGCCTTGGGCAGGTACACGCTGAGGAAGGGAAGCAACGTCGCCACCTGCAGCGCCAGTACCAGCACCAGCGCGCGCCTGGTCGGTCCGGAGATGGCCGACCAGCGCGGCAACGCCCGCCGCTGCAGCAGCACCAGGAACACCAGCACCACGAGGGTGTAGAAACTGAAGAACCAAAGCAGGTAATACGCGGTCAACGCCCACACGCCATACAGCAGCGCGAAACATGCGCCATAGCGGCGCAGGCCAGCGGCGTCGTTATCCAGCAAGGCCCGGACCGCAAGGTACAGCAAGGTGGCGGCCGGCGGCACGAAACCGACCGTCAGTAGCTGGGCGTGCAGTAGGTGTACAACCACGTTGTTGCTGACGGTAAAAATTACCCCTCCCAGCACCGCATAGCCGAACCGCAGCCGCAACACGCGGCACCCGAACCAGTAAAACCCCAGGAACGCGATCACCTTCATCGCCAGATTCACCAACATGGCCGCCAGCAGCGGATCCGCCCCGGCCAGACGGCCGCACGAATAGATCAGCCCATATGCCAGATAACCATCGTTGTATCCGAGCGTTTTGGCGTAGGGGTAGAAATAATGGACGCTGTTCCAATGCGCCAGGCCACGCACCACGTTGTACCAGTGTTCCAGCAAGGCCGTTTCGATCAGGCTGTCGTAGCGGTCGCCGAACACGTGACTGAACCCATTGCCCCAGTTGGCGCGGAACAGCCAGGCGAGTAGCGCGACTTGGACCAGCAGCAAGATCATCCAACGGAGGTAGCGCCGGCTGTCCGCCTTGCGCGTCGACGATGACGCATTGAATACTTGCTGCATAAAATATATTAGTGACAATTAATTAACCGGCTATTATATTGCCAAATAGAAGCATGCAGATGCCTTTCTAACTGCCTCAACGTTAAGAGGAAATATTATGGCTGCGCGAACAGGTCGCCCTGCACGCCGCGCCGGGCGTGCGTCGCGCCTTCCGGCGGCGGCGGCTCGAGCGTGCTGGCCCGTACGCCCAGCAGCCGCAGGCGCCGCTCCAGCGGCACGCGCTTGAGGCATTCGCGCGCCGCCTGCAGGATGGCGGTCGGCTCGGCCACCGGGTGCGGCAGGGTGACGTTGCGGCTGACGATCTGGAAATCGTCGAAGCGCAGCTTGATGCTGATGGTGCGGCTGACATAGCCCTTGCGCTTGAGGTCGTCCGCCAGCCGGTCGCACAGCGACGTCAGGATGCCCGACAGCGCGCCCCGGTCCTGGCGCGCGTGCAGGTCGCGCTCGAAGGTGGTTTCGCGGCTGATCGACTTGCTCTCGGAGCTGGTGGAGATCTCGCGGTGGTCGATGCCGCGCGCCGCCATGGCCAGCCAGCCCGAGTAATGCGCGCCGAAGTGGTCCTGCAACAGGCCGGCGTCGGCGGCGGCCAGCTGGCCGATGGTTTCTATGCCCAGCGCGGCCAGTTTCTCGGTGGCCTTGGGGCCGATGCCGTTGATCTTGCGCACACCCAGCGGCCAGATGCGCGCCGGAATGTCGTCGTAGCCGAGGATGGTCAGGCCGTTGGGCTTTTCCAGGTCGGAGCAGATTTTCGACAGCAGCTTGTTGGGCGTGATGCCGATCGAGCAGGACAGGCCGGTGGCGTCGCGCACGGCCTGTTTGATTCGCTGCGCCAGCTCCAGCGTTTCACCCTCGACGCGGGTGAGGTCGATATAAATCTCGTCGATGCCCCGGTCCTCGAAGTCGGGCGCGATCGACGCCACGGCGGCCTTGAACAGCCGGGAAAAATGGCGGTAGGCGTCGAAGTTGACCGGCAACAGGATGGCGTCGGGCGCCAGCTTGGCGGCCTTCATCATGCCCATGGCCGAACCCACGCCGAGCGCGCGCGCCTCGTAGGTGGCGGTGGTGATGACGCCACGGCCGACATAGTCGCGCAGGCGGGCGTAGCGGTGCGTGCCGTCCTCCTGCAACACCGGCTGGGCGTCGCGGCCGCCGCCGATCACCACCGGCAGGCCGCGCAGGTCCGGGTAGCGCAACAGCTCCACCGAGGCGTAGAACGCATCCATGTCGAGGTGGGCGATGCGCCGGGTATCGTCAGTCATGTGCCGGGTTTGAGACCAAATTACTGTGAATTCATACAGTATCCACGGAAATTGATCAGGCTGCAAGTCCGGGCTGGCCGTAACGTGCCCGGAACCACTCGGCGCTGGCCGCGTCGGCCGGGAAAAACGATTCCACCCGCAATTCATGCACCGTCACGTCGTGCGGCGTGCCCAAGGTGGCGATGGCGGTGAACAAATTGAGCTCGACGCCGTCCTTGCGTATCGTCACCGGCAAAAACGGCAACGCGCGCCGATCGAGGTTGGGCGCCGCTCCCCTGCCCGCGACGCCGCCGATGCCGGGCAGCGCCAGCAGTTCGTTCAACAGCGTGGTGGCCTCGCTGCCGGGGCCGTCGCTCATCGCCTCGCGCTGTATCCAGTGCAGCAGGTCGGCGGCGACATCCTGCCAGTTGTGCAGGTACTGGCGCACGCCGTCCGGATCGAGCATCAGCTTGAGCACATTGACCGAGCCGTCGGTGGGCAGGGCGGCGTCCGCCGGCAGTCCCAGCAGCCATCGCATCAGGCCGGCGGCCGGACCGTTGGCCATCGCCAGGTTCCACAGCCGGTCCACCACCAGCGCCGGGTACGGCGCCTGTTGCGCCAGCATGAAATCGAGCGCCTGGCGCACCGCGTCCAGCTCCGGATCGGACAGCTTGCGCTCCTGGTAGGCGGGCGCGAAGCCGGCCGCCAGCAGCATGACGTTTCGTTGTCGCAATGGGATCTCCAGCACCATGCCCAGCTTGAGGATCAACTCCTTGCTGGGCTGGGATCGGCCGCTTTCGAGAAAACTGATGTGACGCTGCGAAATCTCGCCCTCGGTCGACAGGCGCAGCTGGCTGTAGCCGCGCTTGCCGCGCCAATAACGCAGCGCCGCCGCGAAATCGCTGAAATACTGGTCCGGCGCGGCGGCTGTGTTCATGGCGTCTCCATCGTGTGGGCAAGTCGATAATGTAAGCGGTCAGCCCGGCACCGCGTTCAGGAAGCCCGTCACGCTCGCCAGGCGGCCATCGCCGGCCACCCGGGCGACATCGGTGCCATGCGCCACCGGCGCGGCGCCCGGCAGGCCCAGGGTCCACGAAAAGCGTACCACGTCGTTGTGGCCGTCCGGCGTACCGTCCAGTTCGAAGCGGTAGCCGGGGAACTGGCCCTGCGCGCCGGCGATCATGGCGTCGATGCCGTCGTGGCCGGCGCCGCGCATCATCGGGTCGACATAGCTGGCGTCGATGCTGAAGGCGCGCGCCACCAGGGCGCGGCGGGCGGCGGCGTCACGTTCGTTCCAGACGGCCAGATAATGGGTGGCGATGTCGGCGGGGGTAGCGGTATGGGTCATGATGATCTCCTTGAGTGGTTGCGTCGAATCGACAGAACCCATTCTCCGGAAATCGGCATGGCGCGGCGATTACCTCCCAGGTAATCAAGTCCGGCGCACGGCCGCCACCACCAGCACCGCGCCGATCACCAGGCTGGCCGCCAGCAAGTAAATGCCACTGGCCGTGCTGTGCGTGGCGTCCTTGATCGCGCCGACCAGATACGGGCTGACGAAGCCGGCCAGATTGCCGACCGAGTTGATCAGCGCGATGCCGGCCGCCGCCGCAGCGCCGCCCAACATGGCCGTAGGCAGACTCCAGAAAATCGGGAAGGTGCTCAGGATGCCGGCCGTCGCCAAGCTCAGCGCCGCCATCGCGATGACGGTGTTGTCGCTGTAGACGGTGGCGACGACCAAGCCCAGCGCGCCGGCCAGCGCGGCCACCGCCGCGTGCCAGCGGCGCTCGCCGCTGCGGTCCGAATGGCGCGCCGCCAGCACCATGACCACCGCCGCGACGAAATACGGGATCGCCGTCAGCAGCCCGATCGTGAAGACGTCGTCGATGCCGCTGTTCTTGACCAGTTGCGGCAGCCAGAAACTGACGCCGTACAAGCCCATCACGAACAGGAAGTACACCAGCGCCAGCAGCCACACCTTGCCGTTGCTGAACATTTGCGCGAGCGGCATATGCTGTTGCTGCTTGCCGTCCTCCGCGATGGCTTGTTCCAGCTTCTGCTTGTCGGCTTCGCTGAGCCACTTGGCCGAGCGGATGCCGTCGTCCAGATAGAACAGCGTCCACACGCCAAGCAGCACCGACGGCACGCCTTCAAGCAGGAACAGCCACTGCCATCCGCTCAAGCCGTGAAGGCCGGCGAAGGTCTTCATGATCCAGCCCGACAACGGACCGCCGACCACGCCGGCCACGGCCACGCCGCTCATGAACAGCGCCACCATGCGCGCGCGGCGGTGCGCCGGATACCAGTAGGTCAGATACAGGATGATGCCGGGGAAGAAGCCCGCTTCCGCCGCTCCAAGCAGAAAGCGCAGCACATAGAAACTGGCGACGCTGTCGACGAACATCATCGCCGACGAGATCACGCCCCAGCTGATCATGATGCGGGCGATCCAGATGCGCGCGCCGGTGCGCGTCATCAGCAAGTTGGACGGCACCTCGAACAGGAAGTAGCCGACGAAGAAGATGCCGGCACCGATGCCGTACACGGTGTCGCTAAAGCGCAGGTCCGACAGCATCTGCAATTTGGCGAAGCCGACGTTGACGCGGTCCAGGTAGGCGGCCACGTAGCACAGGAACAGGAAAGGCATCAGCCGCCAGCTGACGCGGCGATACAAGCTGTCGAGGGGATCGTTACTGCTGTCGTTGCGCCGCATGGGGTCTCTTTCTTATTGGTTCGTCGCGGCCATATCTTGACACCCCCTAAACAGGCTTGCGAGCAATTTTTCTAAATTATTTACAAAACCCCTTGCGGAACCGATAAACCAGCTTGTAGAATACGGCCTCGTTCAGCAGTTGTAGCAGTTAAATGAAACAACGCTGATAAGTTTTCTGGGTGCTTAGCTCAGTTGGTAGAGCGGCGCCCTTACAAGGCGTAGGTCGGGAGTTCGACCCTCTCAGCACCCACCAGAGAAAACGATAAAACGAATTAGGAGTGGTAGTTCAGTTGGTTAGAATACCGGCCTGTCACGCCGGGGGTCGCGGGTTCGAGTCCCGTCCACTCCGCCAACATTCCTTAAGGGCCCGATCTTGATCGGGCCCTTATTCATTTCAGCTTCAGAAATATTGCGTATGCTTGTGCGCGATGACATCCAACCTCCATCCCTATCTGCGCTTCCGCGCCCGCATGACGCGGCAAGCGCTGCTGCGCATCATCCCCAGCCTGTCCAGCTCACTGGAAATCATTCTGCTCGGCTTCGCGCCGGTGGTGATCGGACTGCTCGCCTGCATCGCCTTGCCGGGTTTGTTCGCCGCCACGCTTCCGTGGCCGCAGACGCTCGCGCTGCTGGCCGCGCAAGTGCTGGTGGCCACCGCGCCGGTCTGGCTCATGCGCAAGTATCTGCATCCGGCCGAGGTCACGCTGTGGAGCCGCACCTTGCCGATCAGCCCACGATTGCGATGGAGCGCCGATGCGATGGTCGCCGGCATCATCGTCGGGCCGGTGGCCGTCGCCTTTGTGGTCTCCACCGCGATCTGGTTTTATCAGTGGCCTGACTGGCTGCGGCCTGTCGCGCCGATGGCGCTGGCGCTGACGGCGCTGTCGCTGCTGCTGGCATGGCTGCTGTCGACACTCGTCCTCGCCCAACGCGTGCGCGTGCCGGCGAAGCGAAAGCCCGGCCGCGCCCGGCCAGCGCCGACCAGCTACGCACCGGGGGCGTCGCGCGTCCCGAAGCCGCTATACCAATGGCGTCAACTATTCTGGCTGCCGTTCTGGCGCGCGGACGATGTCGTCGGCATCCAGCAGACCTTGCTGTTGCTGGGCGCCGCGCTCGGTGTCACGGTCTGGATGTGGCATCCGCCGCTGGTGCCTCCCGCGCTGTGGGGCGCCTGTACCGCGCTGACCTTGATGCTGCTGACCGATCGCGGAGACAAGGCCGTGGCAGAGCAGATCGCACGCCTGCGTCCCGTCGCCGCCGCCTGGCCCATCGATGCCGAGCGCCTGTTCCGCGCCGCGATGGCGCTGACGCTACTGCCAGGCCTGTGCGTGCTGGCGTGGTTCGCCGCGCTAACCTTGGGACGCGCGGCCGCCGGCTACAGCACCACCGTCGCCGTCGTCTGGCTGTGCTTTGCCGTCATCGCGCAGATCGCCGTTGTCGCGCTGCGCGGCCTGAGCGCGCGCGGCCGCACCGCGCTGGTGATCGGCGCCATCCTCATCTTGACCGCGATTGGAAGTGAACTATGGAATTGAATCCCGTGCTGCACATCGACCAGCTGAACTTTGAATTCGCCAGCCATCCGCTGTTCCGCCGGTTCTCGCTACGCTTGGGCACGGGCATCACCTGGCTGCGCGGTGAAAACGGCGCCGGCAAGACCACCCTGCTGAAGCTGGCCGGCGGCGCGCTGACGCCGCACGGCGGCACCATCCGCCTCGACGGCATCGAGATCCACGCGCAGCCGCTGGCGTACCGCTTGCAATGCCACTACTGCGGCGGCGACACGCCGCAGCTGCCGTGGCTAACCGTGCGCGAGATACTCGACCTGCACCTGTCGCTGTACCCCGCCACCGACGCCGCGCTGCTCAATGCCGAGCTGAACGCCTTCCACCTGCTGCCGACACTGGACCAGCCGGTGACGACGGTGTCGCTGGGCCAGCACAAGAAGATGCAGCTGGCGTTGGCGCTGGCGCTGCCGGTGCGCCTGCTGCTGATCGACGAGCCGTTCAACGGCCTCGATGTCGACGCCGTCGCTTACCTGCGCGCGCAGCTTGCTGCGCCGGAGCGGCTGGCGCGCCAGTGCATCGTGCTGACCAGCCACCTCGATCCCGCGCTGCCGCTGGCGCAGACCGTCCAGTTGTAGCGCTTATAGCGATTAAGCGGCCACCTGCCCCAGCGCCGCGACCAGGCGGTCGATCTGCGCCTCGGAGGTGAAGATCGACGGCGTCACGCGCACGCAGGCGCCGGAGGCGAGGCCGTCGCGCATGACGGTGAATACGCGATGCTCCCGCAACAGACGCCGGGACAAGGCGAGATTATCGGCCACCGAGACGCGCCCTTTCAAACGAAACGACGAAATCGCGCTCGTCAGGCGCGGATCGGCCGACGCCAACACCTCCAAACCGCCCATCCCGCGCGCCGCCTCGACCCAGCGGTTGCGCAGCCGATGCAGCCTGGCCTGCTTGTTGGCGACACCTATGCGCTGATGCAGATCCAGCGCCACCGGCAAGGCCAGATACGCGGCAAAGTTGACGGTACCGGTGTGCACGCGCGTGCGGATATCGTCGCCATCCGCCTCGCCCATGTACGGGTCGATATCGGCCACACGACCGCGCCGGATGTAGACGGCGCCGACGCCGACCGGCGCGCCTATCCACTTGTGCAGATTGATGCCGACGAAATCCGCCTGCAAGTCCGGGATGCGCATGTCGAGCTGGCCGAAGCCGTGCGCCGTGTCGACGATGGCGTCGATGCCGCGCTCGCGCGCCATGCGGCCGATCTCGGCCACCGGCAACACCATGCCGTTGCGGTGGTTGACGTGGGTGAGCAGCATCATGCGCAGTCCCGGATGGCGGTCCATCGCCTGCGCGTAACAATCGATCAGCGACTGGTGGGTGGCCGGCTCCGGCATGGCGATGGACACCACCTCCACGCCGCGCCGCTCCTTGAGCCAGTGCACGGCCTTGATCATGTTGTCGTAGTCGACGTCGGCGCACAGCACCACGTCGCCGGGACGCAGTTTGTTGTAGCCGCCGATCAGCGCCAGCAGCGCCTCGGTGGCGCCACGCGTGAAGACGATCTCGTCGCGCTCGACGCCCAGCGCCTGGGCGGCGCGGGTGCGCGCCACCTCGTACTCGGCCGGAAACTGCACGCGGCCGTAGTAGGCGTTACCGCGATTGACCTCAAGCGTGTGGCGCTCGTACGCCTCGGCCACCGGCAGCGCCATCGAACCCCAGTAGCCGTTGTCGAGCATGGCTACTTCATCGGTGATGTCGTACAGGTCCGCCACCGATTGCCAATAGTCGGCGTCGGCCGCCAGCGACTCCGGCCCCAACAGCGGCCGCACCGGAAATTGCGGCGAAGGGTTGGACGCCAGCGCGCCGGCCGGCGCCATGGACAATATCGCCCCGGCGCGCAGCAAAGCGCGCCGGCTCAAATCAGGCTGGCTCAAAACTTCACCGTGTAGTCGATGTAGAGGTTGCGGCCATCGGTGTCGTACGGCGCGTTGCGCGAGTAGATCAGGCCACGGCTGGCCTGGAACACCGCCTCGTCCGGATACTTGTCGAGGACATTGTCGACGCCGATACGCAGCGAATGGTTCTTCGCGATCTTGTAGCTGGCCGCCAGATCGAGGAAGCGCATCGCGCCGAAGCGCTGGAAGATGTCGCCGGTGGCGTTGCCGGTGCTATCGGTCCAGGCACCGTAGTGGCGCACGCGCGCCAGGGCGCTCCAGGCGCCGAGGTCGTAGGTGGCGCTGACGGTCGCCTTCTGGCGCGGCAGCCGCTCCTCGAACACGGTGCGCTGGCTGGCGTTGGTGGCGACGCTGGAGCGGCCGCTGTCGACCTTGGTGCTGTTGTAGTTGAACGCGGCGGTGAAATTGAGCTTGCCGTCGCCGACGCGGCTCAGGTAGTTGCCGACCACATCGACGCCGCGCGTGGTGGTGTCGAAGTCGTTGGTGAAGTAGCTGACCGAGGTGTAGCGCAGCGGATTGGCGACGCCGGCCGGCACGGCGAACGAGGCCGACGTGCTGAAACGATCGCGCAACTTGATGTCGTACAGGTCCACCGAACCGGACAGGCCCAGCGCCGTCTTCCAGGTGAAGCCCAGCGACAGGTTCTTCGACTTTTCCGGCTGCAGCGGCTTGGCGCCCAGCGCGACGGCCAACGGGTCGCTGTTCGACAGGCGGCCGGTGGTAAACACCAGCAAGGTCTTGGTGTCGAGCCCCTGGCTGGTGCTGTTGGTGTTGAGCTGGCCCGGCGTCGGCGCGCGGAAGCCGGTCGAATACGAGCCGCGCAGCGCGAAGTCCGGCGACAGCGCCAGGCGCGCCGACAGCTTGCCGTTGAGCGTGTCGCCGAATTCGGAAAAGTCCTCGTAGCGCAACGCCGCGCCGACCGTGATCATCGTGCTCAGCGGCGCCTCGACGTCGAGGTAGGCGGCGTAGCTGTCCTGCCCCCAGCGGCCGGCCTGGCGGTCGCTGAAACCCGGCGCGCCGTTGGAGTTGGCGTCCAGTCCGGCGGACGCGCCCGGCCCCACCGCGTACGACGCGGGGTCGCCGGCCCTGACCTTGTAGGTTTCGTTGCGGTACTCGGCGCCGAAGGCGACGTTGACCGGCTGCGCCAGCGCCGGCAAGCGCCACTCGTAATTGAAGTTGGCGTTGACCAGCTTTTCCTGCTGCGTCAGGCGGCCGAGGTAGAACGACGTCGGGCTGTTCGGTCCGAGCGAGGCGTTGATCGAATTGTGCAGGCCGTAGTCGATGGCGTTGGAGCCATACGAGGCGCTGACATCCCACGCCAAGGCCTCGCCGAGGCGGCCGCGCACGCCGGCCAGCACTTGCAGATCATCCTGCTCGTTGGTGTACTGCGGGCTGAAGCCGAGCGGATAAATGCTGCGCACATCCCAGCCAGGGAAGATGGCGCCGGTCTTGTAGACGCTGGTGCTGGTGTCGGGATTGCGCCAGTTGAAATCGGACGTGCCTTCGCTGTGGCCGTACAGGCCGTGGCCATACAGCACGGTGTCGCCGGCCAGGCCCAGAGTGGCGTTGAAGCCGGCGCGCTGGCTCTCGAGCTCCGGCTGGCCCCAGCGCTGCACCGGATTGGGCACGGCCAGGGTCGGATGCGCGGCCTGGAAGGCGATCGCGTCCGGACGCTGGCGGGTGCGCGAGGTCGGGTCCGACTTCGCCGCCTCGGCGAACAGCAGCACGCGGCCGTCGTCGCCGAAGGTGAAGCCGTATTTGGCGTTGAGTTCGTTGGACTTGCCGTCGCCCTCGCTATATTGCGCATGGCGCGCGGTCAGCTCGGCGCCGACCGTGTCGTCGAGGATGATGTTGATGACGCCGGCGATCGCGTCCGAGCCGTACTGGGCGGAGGCGCCGTCGCGCAGCACCTCGATGCGCTTGATCGCGCTGGTCGGAATCTGCGCCAGATCGGGCGCCTGGGCGCCGCGCGCGCCGAGCAGGGCGCTGCGATGGAAGCGGCGGCCGTTGACCAGCACCAGCGTCTGGTCGGGCGACAGCCCGCGCAGGGTGGCCGGGCGCACGAACACCTGGCCGTCCGCCATCGGCAAACGCTGCACCACATACGACGGCACCAGTTGCGCCAGCACATCGTTCAGGTCGGATGATTCGACGGCGCCGATTTCCTCGCGGGTGAACACATCGACCGGGGCCAGGGTGTCGAACTGCGTGCGGTTGCTACTGCGGGTACCGGTCACGATCACCGATTGCTGCGCCCCGGCGGCGGCGTCGGCCGAGACGGCCCCCGCACTTTGGGCGTGGGCGCCGGTGAATGCGTTGTAGGCGCACAGTGCGGCGGCGATGGCGATTTGGCTGCGTTTGATATTCATTGGCTCAATCTGGTTAAGAAAAAAATAACGTCAACTTCTATTAATTTCATTCAAGTGAGATTAACTTCGTCGAAGCGGGCGGGCATGAGCTTACAAAACCAGTGTGTCAGGGGCATGACCAGATTCATGCCTGAAACTTACGAGATGTGTTTAATTTGCAAAAATTTCCACAACGGAAGGATCTAACGGGGCAAAACAGGCGACAATGTCTGCTAATGCGCAGCGATAACGCGCGATTGCAGTTGTTACCCTCTTTGGAGTTTTTCTCGATGTTCGGCTTTTTCAGGTCCCCCACGTTATCGCCGCGCTTGTTGCGGCTGAAGGATTCGGCGCTGTTCGCCTCGCTGACACCGCTCGAACTGAAAATCGTCGACGGCCTGATGCATGAGCGCCGCTACCTCGCCGACGAAATCATCTTCGACGAGGGCGAGGAGGGCCAGGCGCTGTACGTGGTGATGTCGGGCCGGGTGCTGGTCAGCCGCGAGGTTGGCGCCGGACGCGAAGTGGTGGCCGAACTGTCGGCCGGCTCCTTCTTCGGCGACATGGCGCTGCTGGACGACTCGCCGCGCAACGCCCAGACGCGCGCGCTGGAAAACTGCGAGCTGGCCGTGTTCTTCCGCGCCGACTTCATGGGACTGATGGAAACCGACGCCGTCATCGGCTACAAGATCGCGCTGGCCTTGGCGCGCCATATCGGCACCCGCCTGCGCGAATGGATGGGCACCACGCCGCACTTCGAGGCGCTATGACCTTCATGCCTACCCAACAACGGGCCGGACCGGTGGTCTGGAGCGGCATCATTGCCGCCACCTGCGCGCTGCTGTTCCTGTTGCAGCAGATGCTGTTCCTGGCCATCCCCTTCCTGTTCGGCATCGTGCTGTACTACATCATGCAACCGCCGATGCAGCGCCTGATCCGCGCGGGCGTGAGCGTGAACGCCGCCATCTTGACGGTCGGTTCGGCGTTCCTGCTGGTATTGCTAATCATCATCGTCATCGCCATGCAATGGGACTCCGGTTCCTCGGATCCGTGGCAGGACATGCTGGGGAGATACATCAATGGCGGGCTGGAATTCGTGCGCCATACCATGCTGTCGCTGGAGCGCGAGTTCCCCATCCTCAAGCAGGTCAAGCTGGCGCGCACCGTCAACAGCCGGGTCAACTCCTTCACCGGCACCTTCGTGCAAAAGCACCTGACCGAGATCCTGGTCTCGGTGGCGGCGTGGCTGCCGTCGCTGCTGCTGGCGCCGTTTTTGACCTTCTTCTTCCTGCGCGACGGCCTGCGCTTCAAAAAATTCCTGGCGCGCGCGGTGCCGAACGCCTTCTTCGAAAAGACGCTGTGCCTGTTGCACGAAGTCGACCAGACCGCGCACCGCTACTTCCAGGGCCTGGTCAAGCTGACCCTGCTCGACACGGCGGTGCTGGCGCTGGGCCTGTGGGCGATCGGCGTCTCCTCGCCGCTGGTGCTGGGGCTGATCGCGGCGGTGCTGGCGTGGGTGCCGTATGTCGGCTCCATCCTCGGCTGCGTGCTGGTGGTGATGGTCGCCTCGACCGACGCGCCCGGCGATCCCTCGGTGGCCTACCTGGCCATCGGCGTATTCATCCTGGTGCGCTTGCTGGACGACTTCGTCTTCATGCCGCTGACCTTGGGGCGCAGCCTGCACATCCACCCGCTGATCACGGTGCTGATGATCTTCATCGGCGGCTACGTGGCCGGCGTGGCCGGGCTGATGCTCGTGCTGCCGCTGCTCGGCGTGGTCATGGTCGTCGGCGAAACGCTGGGCCGCCTGGTCACCGATGCGCGCCTGCGCGCGCGCCACCGCAACGCCATCCACCTGCGCGACAAGCAAGCCAGCATCGACCTCGTCACGTAAAACCCCGCTGGGGGTCAAGTCTGTCATTCGGACACGATCACAGCCGTGGTACCAGATGGTTACTGATCAGGACGTGTCCGAATGACAGACTTGACCCCCGCCGTAGGCGCCAATCGGCGCCTGCCATGTCCCGCGACCGCTGATTTCCATTGACTTTTGAATGAGAATCGTTATCATTCCTGTTTCCACGCGGAATACCGGTAATTACAATCCTTTCCGCCACCCCACGTTTCGCAAAAACTGACAACAGGAATCAATGAATACGCACGCCCGCGCCCACCAGCGTCTCAAACTGAACCAACTCGCCCTCTGCGTGGGACTGGCGATGCCTTTCATCGCCCAGGCACAGATCGCGGACCAGAATACCGCCGTGCTGCCGCAGGTCGAAGTCACCGCCGATAAGATGGGCGACACCACTGAAGGCACCGGCTCGTACACCACCGGCCGCGCCCGCACCGCCTTGCCACTGAGCATGTCGCTGCGCGATACGCCGCAGTCGATCTCCGTGGTCACCCAGCAGCGCATCGAGGACCAGGGGCTGGTGTCGATCACCGACGTCATCAACAACGTCACCGGCGTCTCGGTCAACCAATACGAAACCAACCGCGCCGGCTTCACCGCGCGCGGCTTCGACATCACCAACCTGCAAATCGACGGCATCCCGACCACCTGGGAGCAGCCGTGGAGCTCGGGCGAAGTGGCCGGCAGCCTGGCCATCTACGACCGCGTGGAGGTGGTGCGCGGCGCCACCGGCCTGATGACCGGCGCCGGCAACCCGTCGGCCGCGATCAACTTGGTGCGTAAGCGCGCCACCAGCAAGGAGCTGACCGGCTCGGCCGAAATCGGCTTCGGTCGCTTCAGCGAGCGCCGCGCGCTGGTCGACGTGTCGACCCCGCTGACCCAGGCCGGCAACGTGCGCGCGCGCGTGGTCGGCGAGTACCAGGAGGGGGACAGCTGGATCGATTACGCCAGCGACAAGAAGAAGACCGTCTACGCCACCGTCGAGGCCGACCTGACGCCGCGCACCTTGCTGTCGGCCGGCTTCAGCCGCCAGGAGACCGATCCGAAGGGGCCGATGTGGGGCGGCCTGCCGTTCTGGTACACCGACGGCACCCGCACTAACTGGCCGGTGTCGAAGACGTCGGCCGCCGACTGGGCCGACTGGCAGACCTCCTACAACAACGGCTTCGCCAACCTCGAACACACCTTCGACAACGGCTGGAAGGTGCGCGCCACCTACAGCCACGGCGACCGCAGGAGCGACTCCCACCTGCTGTACCTGTCGGGCGTGCCCGACCGCGTGACCGGCCTCGGCATGTTCGCCTTCGCCGGCTCCTACGTCACCCACACCAAGCAGGACGATGCCGGCCTGCACGCCAGCGGCCCGTTCGAGCTGGGCGGGCGCAAGCACGAGGCGGCCTTCGGCTACATGCACTCGAAGCAGAAGTTCAACGCCAACAGCCGCGCCGCCGATTTCGGTACGCAGCCGTCGGACGTGGGCAACTTCAACAACTGGAACGCGGCGGCCTACCCGAACCCGAGCTGGGGTCCGGAAACCTTCTACGAGGGCGGCGTCACCAAGCAGGAGGGCTTGTACGGCGTGGCGCGCTTCTCGCTGGCCGATCCGCTCAAGCTGATCCTCGGCGCGCGCGTGACCAACTACCAGAAGGACGTCACGCTCAGCTACGCCGCACCGTACACGATGAAGTACGACAAGGAAGTGACGCCGTATGCCGGCCTGGTCTACGACCTCAACGACACCTATTCGGCCTACGCCAGCTACACCGACATCTTCCAGCCGCAAAGCGAGAAGAACTTCGACGGCGGCACGCTCGATCCGATCGTGGGCAAGAGCTACGAAGCCGGCATCAAGGGCGAGCACTTCGGCGGCCGCCTGAACACCTCGCTGGCCGTGTTCCGCATCAAACAGGACAACCTGGCGCAGGAAGTCGACACGGTAACCCGACCGGGACAAAGCGCTCCGGAGGCCTACTACCGCGGCGCCGAAGGCGCCACCAGCACCGGCTTCGAGCTGGAAGCGTCGGGCGAACTGGCGCGCGGCTGGAACGCCACCGTCGGCTACACGCAATTCAAGGCGGAGGAGGCCACCGGCGCCGCCGTCAACAGCATCTATCCGCGCAAGTTGTTCCGCGTGTACACCACCTACAAACTGCCGGGCCAACTGAGCGGCTTGACGGTCGGCGGCGGCGTCAACTGGGAAGGCCGCACCTACACGGTCGACCCGTCGGCGCCGGCCAGCACCAACGGCTTGATCGAGCAGGATTCGTTCAGTCTGGTCAACCTGATGGCGCGCTATGACATCACCAAGCAGCTGTCGGCGCAATTCAACCTCAACAACGCACTCGACAAGAAACACTTCGGCATGTTCGCCGCGTACGGCGCCATCACCTACGCCGCGCCGCGCACGGCTTCGGTGACCTTGCGCTACCGCTTCTGATCGACACGGACCGCGCCCACGCTGGCGCGGTCCTTTTTTGCTCTCTAATTGTTGGAGGTTAAATTGCGCGCCTTCTGGACTTTGGTTCATCGCTACGCCGGCCTGCTCATGGCTGGCTTTTTGTTTATCAGCGGCGTCACCGGCGCCATCATTTCATGGGACCACGAGCTCGACGACGTGCTCAATCCGCATTTGATGGAAGCCCACACGCAGGGCCCGGCGCAAGCGTCGCTGGCGTTGGCGCGGCAGGTCGAGGCGCGCTACCCTGACGTGCGCGTGTCCTACATTCCGCTGCACGCGGAAAAGGGCGAATCGATCGCGCTCGGCATCAGCCCCCGGGTCGATCCCGCCACGAAGAAACTGGCCGAGCCGGGCTTCAACCAGGTCTTTGTCGATCCCGTCAGCGGCGCCGAACTGGGCAAACGCGAATGGGGTGCGGTCTGGCCGATCACCAAGGAAACCTTCGTCTCCTTCCTGTACCGTCTGCATTACACCTTGCACATTCCCGAAATGTGGGGCATCGACCGCTGGGGCATCTGGCTGCTGGGCGGCATCGCCATCATCTGGACCTTGGACTGCTTCGTCGGCTTCTACCTGACGTTGCCGGTGCGCCGGCGTAACGGCAGCGCGGCGCGCGCCGTCGCCAGCGACGACATCGCCGGCGACAAGCCGGTACCGGCCGGCAAATCGTGGTGGCAGCGCTGGCAGCCGGCCTGGAAGGTGCGCTGGAACGGCGGCAGCAACAAGCTCAACTTCGACCTGCACCGCGCCTTCAGCCTGTGGACCTGGGCGCTGCTGTTCATCCTGGCCTTCACCGCGTTCTCGCTCAACCTGTACAACGAAGTGTTCGCGCCGGTGATGAAGACGTTCTCGCAGGTCACGCCGACGCCGTTCGACACCCGCCCGATGGCCGACAAGCACCATCCGATCGAGCCGCGGCTGGGCTACGCCGAGGTGATCGAGCGCGCCAGCAACGAAGCGATCAACCGCAAGTGGGCCGAGCCGGCCGGCAGCGTGTTCTATTCGCAGGAGTTCGGCATCTACGGCGTCAGCTTCTTCACCCCTGGCAACGACCACGGCACCGGCGGCGTCGGCACGGCCGCGCTGTACTACGACGGCGCGGATGGCCGCCTGCTGGGCGACCGACAGCCATGGAAAGGCACGGCCGCCGACATTTTCGTGCAGGCGCAATTCCCGCTGCATTCGGGCCGCATCCTCGGCCTGCCTGGGCGCATCCTGATCTCGTTCATGGGCGTGGTCGTCGCCATGCTCAGCGTAACCGGCGTGATCATCTGGTGGCGCAAGCGCGCCTCGCGCGTGACGGTGGCACAAAAACGCCAGCGCGGCGTCCTGGTTGCCGAGTAAACCCCACCCCGCATGCCTTTGCCTGAACGCTAGCCGTTCCGCTTAGGGGTCGTACCCCGCATGGGGTACGACCCCGCCTGGCGGTGCGGGTTTGTCCACGCGGTACGCGCGAAAAAAAACCGGGAGCCTGCTCCCGGTTTTCATTTGAGGCCGCGGTTGCTTACGCGGTCATCGCGTGCTTCTCGGCGGATTCCTCGACCACTTCCTCGTCGTCCGAACGGATCAGGTGATCGAAGGCCGACAACGCCGCCTTCGCGCCTTCGCCGGTGGCGATGATGATCTGCTTGTACGGCACCGTGGTGACGTCGCCAGCCGCGAACACACCCGGAATCGAGGTCTGGCCACGGGCGTCGACTTCGATCTCGCCGTGGCGCGACAATGCCACGGTGCCCTTGAGCCACTCGGTGTTCGGCACCAGGCCGATCTGCACGAACACGCCTTCCAGCTCGACCTTCTTCGCTTCGCCCGATACGCGGTCGTTGTAGCTCAGGCCGTTGACGATCTTGCCGTCGCCGTGGATCTCGGTGGTCTGCGCCGAGGTGATCACGGTGACGTTGGCCAGGCTGCGCAGCTTGCGTTGCAGGACCGCGTCGGCGCGCAGCTCGGCGCCGAATTCGATCAAGGTCACATGCTTCACCAGGCCGGCCAGGTCGATCGCCGCCTCGACGCCGGAGTTGCCGCCGCCGATGACCGCCACGCGCTTGCCCTTGAACAGCGGACCGTCGCAGTGCGGGCAGTAGGCGACACCGTGGTTGCGGTATTCCTTCTCGCCCGGCACGTTGATCTCGCGCCAGCGGGCACCCGTCGCCAGGATCACCGACTTGGCCTTCAAGGTCGCGCCGCTGGCGGTCTGCACTTCGATCAGCTTGCCCGGCACCAGCTTGGCGGCGCGCTGGGTGTTCATGATGTCGACTTCGTATTCCTTGACGTGCTGCTCCAGCGCCACGGCGAATTTCGGACCGTCGGTTTCCTTGACCGAGATGAAGTTCTCGATCGCCAGCGTGTCGAGCACCTGGCCGCCGAAACGCTCGGCCAGCACGCCGGTCTTGATGCCTTTGCGGGCGGCGTAGACGGCAGCCGCCGCGCCGGCGGGACCGCCGCCGACGATCAGCACGTCGAACACGTCCTTCTTGCTCAGTTCAGCCGCCTGGCGGGCGCCGGCGTTGGTGTCCAGCTTCGCCAAGATCTCCTCGACGTTGGTGCGGCCCTGGGCGAAATGCTCGCCGTTCAGGAACATCATCGGTACCGCCATGATCTGGCGTTCTTCGACTTCTTTCGGGAACACGCCGCCGTCGATGGTGGTGACCTTGATGCGTGGATTAATCACCGACATCGCGTTGAGCGCCTGCACCACTTCCGGGCAATTGTGGCAAGTCAGCGAGATGAAGGTTTCGAAGGCGTAATCGCCGTCGAGGTTGCGGATCTGTTCGATGACGGCGTCGTCGAACTTGATGGTGTGGCCGCCCACTTGCAGCAGCGCCAGCACCAGCGAGGTGAATTCGTGGCCCATCGGGATGCCGGCGAAACGCACGCCGATATCGGTGCCGGGGCGGTTGATGCTGAACGACGGCTTGCGTTCGGCGTCGTCGGTGCGCTTGACCAAGGTGATCTTGTCACTCAACAGGACGATTTCCTGGAGCAATTCTTCCATCTCGCGGGCCTTGGCGCTGTCATCCAGCGATGCGACGATCTCAATCGGTTGCACCACTTTTTCCAGGTAGGTTTTCAACTGGGCTTTGAGATTTGCATCCAACATGATTTTTATTCCTTTTTTACAAATATTTAGGCGTATGCCGGGCCGGACGCCCGGTCCGGCATCGCGGTAACTACTTGTGTGCTGCGTGCTTCAAGCGCTCAGCTTTACAACTTAGATCTTGCCGACCAGGTCCAGCGATGGGGTCAGGGTCGCTGCGCCTTCGGTCCATTTGGCTGGGCAGACTTCGCCTGGGTGCGAAGCGACGTACAGGGCGGCTTTGACTTTGCGCAGCAGTTCCGACGCGTCGCGGCCGATGCCGTTGTCGTGCACTTCCATCACTTTGATCTGGCCTTCTGGATTGATGACGAAGGTACCGCGCAGTGCCAGGCCTTCTTCTTCGATCATGACTTCGAAGTTGCGCGACAGGGTGCCGGTTGGGTCGCCGATCAGCGGGTAGTTCACTTTTTTGATCGCGTCCGAGGTGTCGTGCCATGCTTTGTGCGCGAAGTGGGTGTCGGTCGACACGCCGTAGACTTCCACGCCCAGCTTGGCGAATTCAGGCTGGTGATCGGCCAGGTCTTCCAGTTCGGTTGGGCAGACGAAGGTGAAGTCGGCTGGGTAGAACATCAGAACGGACCACTTGCCCTTCAGGGATTCGTCGCTCACGTCGATGAACTTACCGTTAGCGTATGCGGTTGCCTTGAATGGTTTTACTTGGGTATTGATCAGAGACATTGTGGTTTCCTCGTTGGGGTTGTGAATCATTGAGACGCCAGTGTACGGCTTTTTAGTCCATATGCAAAATTGATTGTTCCAATAGTTTCAATTTGTTTTAACTATGACGCATGCATATGGGATAGCTATTATCGCCGTTCCGGCGAGGCGCCGTGCGCGCCTTACTTTTCGGCATGGCAAGCCCTGCAGGAGATGAACAGAGGGAAGGCCGAACGAAGTGAATCGGCCGTGCAAAAGCCTGGACCGGTGGAAATAGCGAGATTGGGCCGTCCTATATCACGACAGTCTGGCCGTGTGATGGTTTCAGCGTTTCAAGAAATGACCCCAAGAGCGAGCCGAGATCGGCAACGGAGTCGACTTTTCCATGGCGGTCCAACAGGTTCTGCCCAGACTCCGTATCCAGAATCTCAGCGTAGAAATTACCGCTGTCCCAGCAAGTAATACGCCCCATGCGTACTGGCGCGTCGAAATCGATTCTGGCGGCGGTGTTTTCTGACGCTGTGCCCGGTGTGAAATAAGCCTCAACTCCGGCGGGTAGGCCGGGGATGGCTTCCTGTGCCCAATAGTGAAAAGTATTCAACATTTGAGTACCTCCGTTAAAGCGTTTTGCTGGCCAAGTGCCGGAGATTAATGGCAGGTGGCATTTTCGGAAGCGGCCGACCGTTGCGAGCGGCAACCCGACCTTCAAGCGACTGCGGGCCTATGATCTTCGCCCAGCCGGAACCGGTAACCTTCAGACTATCCTCTGGCACCTCGAACTCGACGTACACGTCCCCGGTTCGCGCCTGACGCGCAAAAGAATATAAGTCCGGTGGAAGCAGTACGTGTGTCGCGCCGCTATAGCTTTCCTGCACGATTCCCGAATTCAGCATGGCATCATATTCAAACGCCGACATCCAACGGCCGACGGTTATGAGCTTAATTGTAGTCCCGGTTTTCATCTTCAGGTGAAGTGCTATCGAAATGAGCTTCGATGAACTTTACCCAGCCCCGAAACCAGGACTATGACATCACACAGACTTGAGGAAGGCGTCGAATTGCTCGGCCGGCATCGGCTTGGCGAACAGGTAGCCCTGTCCGTAGTCGCAGCCGGCGGCGGCCAGCAGTTCGCGCTGCTCGGGTGTCTCCACGCCCTCGGCGATCACCTTCAGGCCCAGCTTGTGCGCCATGACGATGATCGCGCCCGACAAGGCCATGTCGCTCGAGTCGGCCGCAAGGTTACGCGTGAACGAGCGGTCGATCTTCAGATAGTCGATATCGAATTTCTTCAGGTACGACAGCGACGAGTAGCCGGTGCCGAAGTCGTCCAGCGCGACCTGGATGCCGGCGTCGCGCAGTTGCAGCAGCTTGTTGCTGACGGCCGTGTTGGCGTCGAGCAGCAGGCCCTCGGTGATTTCCACCACCACCGCTTGCCCGGGCAGCTCCAGCGCCCGCAGATGGTCGAGCCAGGTCTCGTAGCAGCCGTCCTCGCGCTGGAACTCCAGCGGCGACTGGTTGATGCTGACCTGGAAATCCGGATGGTGCTCGCGCCGCCAGCGCCGCACCCATTGCGCCGATTCGCGGAACACCCATTCGCCGATGCCGGAGATCAAACCGCTGGCCTCGGCCAGCGGGATGAACTCCAGCGGGCTGACGACGCCGCGCTGCGGGTGGTTCCAGCGGATCAACGCCTCGGCCTTGTGGATGCGCCCGCTCTCCAGGTGCACGATCGGCTGGAAGTACAGCGCGAACTGCCGGCCCGCGAGCGCGCCGCGCAGGTCGTTGGTCAGGCGCATGCGGTTGAGCGCGGCCACCTGCAAGGTCGGCGTGAAGAAGCTGTAGCGGTTGCGGCCGGCGCCCTTGGCCGCGTACATCGCCTGGTCGGCGTGCTTGAGCAGGTCGTCGATGGCGAGCGCGTCGTCCGGGTAGAGGGTGATGCCGATGCTGGCCGACACGAACGCCTGCTCCTGCCCCAGCGCGAACGGCGCGCGCAGGCTGTCGATGATCTGCTGGGCGATGCGCTCGACCCGGTCGGTCTGGCCCAGGGTCGACAGGATCACGGTGAACTCGTCGCCGCCGAGCCGCGCCACGGTGTCGGACTTGCGCACGCAGGCGCTGATGCGGCGCGCCGCGTCCACCAGCAGGATGTCGCCCTGGTGGTGGCCGAGCGTGTCGTTGACCTCTTTGAAGTGGTCGAGGTCGATGAACAGCACGGCCAGGCTGGAGCGCTCGCGCTGGCAGACCACGATGTCGTGCGCCAGCCGGTCGTGGAACATGCGGCGGTTGGGCAGCTGCGTCAGGGCGTCGAAGTTGGCCTGCTGCCAGATCAGGGTCTCGCTCTGCTTCTTGGCCGTGACGTCCTCGATCATGCACAGGTGGTGCGGCTGGCTGGCGGCCTCGGTGTCGAGCACGGTGATCGACATGTCGACCCAAGCCGTGTCGCCGTTCGGCCGGACCATGCGGCTGGTGGCCTTGAAGCCGGTCGACTGCTGCGTCGTGAGCAGGGCCATCTGCGCCTTGATCTGGGCGGCGTCGTCCGGATGGACGATGTCGAGCCACTTGCCGGCGCGCAGCTCCTGCTGCGAGCGGCCGACGATGTCGAGGTAGCGCAGGTTCAGGTCGCGGTATTCGTAGCTGACCGAGTCGATCAGCGCGATGCCCAGCGGCGAGGCCTCGAACATCGTGCGGAAGCGCTGCTCGCCCTTGCGGATGGCGTCGAGCGCGCGCTTGCGTTCGCGCGCCAGCAGGCTGAAGTGGACGGCCGCCGCCAGCACCAGCGCCAGCGCGACCGCGCCCAGCACCCGGTACAGCCACACCAGGCTGCCGCGCTTGGCGTCGCCGTCGTACAGGAAGCCGTCGAAGCTGACCGCCTTGGGCAGCATGCCCAGCCCGGCGTAGACGTCGGCGATGTGGCGCCAGCGCTCCGGATTCATGTAGCCGATCTCGACGAGCACAGGCTGCACCAGCCCCACCATCTGGCGCGCCTCGTACAGCAGGTGCTGGCGGTCGTTGCGGCGCGAGTACTTGTTCAGGATCAGGTCGACGGTCTCCTCCTGGTGGCTCATCGCCCATTGCCAGCCGCGCATGCTGGCGGCGCGGAAGGCGCGCACCCGTTCCGGATGGCTGGCGATCTCGCGCTCGCTGGTGAACAGGTTGTCGCCGTAGAAGTCGATGCCGACCGCGCGCGGGCTGTAGATATCATACGGAAAGCCGACCCGGTCGAACATGTCGGGCTCGTTGGTCGTGTAGACGGCCATGGCGTCGACCCGGCCCTCGATCAGGTCACGCGGATCGAAGCTGGGCGCGACGCGCTGGATGCTGGCGACCGGCACGCCCTCCTTGGCCAGGTACGCCAGCAATTCGTCGGCGTTACCGGCCTCGTCGGTGAGCGAGCCGATCATCGCCCGCTTGCCGATCAGGCGTCGGATGTCGGGCTCGCCGCCGGACTGGCGCATCGCCAGCCCGTACGGCGAATGCTGGAAGACCACGCCCAGCACCACCACCGGCTTGCCGGCCAGCCGCGCCAGCAACAGGCTGCTGCCGGCCACGCCGTACTCGGCCTTGCCGGACAACACGTCGCGCTCGGCCTGGTTGCCGTCCGCGCCCTCGAGGATGCGCACGTCGAGTCCGGCGTCGCGGTAATAGCCCTGCTCGAGCGCGGCGTAGTAGCCGGCGAACTGGAATTGGTGCAGATGCTTGAGCCGCAGCGTGACTTTTTCCTGCGCGAAGCTCGGCGCGGCGGCCAGCAACAGCACAAGGAGGGAGAGGATGGCGCAGAGGATGGCGCGTGGGCGGGATGGCACTAGTGGTCCTGGAGCGAAAGAGCTAGGCAAATTGTAGCCGCTCCACGCCGTTTGCCGGTGCTTTATGACATGTCATGGACACAAAAAGCAACGGACGGCCGGGCTGCCGCCCGCCGTCCGCCTCCGCGTCCGCGCCGCCCAATGCGGCGCCGCGCGGTGTAGCTTGCATCGTCGCCTAGTTCGGCACGTTGACCGGCACCGGCGAATACGGCGCGTTCTTGCCGTTGCCCAGCTGGCCCTCCACGTTGCGGCCCCAGCCCCACAAGGTATCGTCCGATTGCAGGCCGAAGCTGTGCGCCATGCCGGAGGTGACGGATTTCCAGTTGGCGCCGGTGCCCAGCTGCAGCGGCACCAGCGAGTCCGTGCCGCCGGTGCCCAGCTGGCCTTCGGCGTTGGCACCCCAGCTCCACAAGGTGCCGTCGTTGCGCAGGCCGACGGTGTGCTGCGTGCCCGCCGACATCTGCGACCAGTTGCCGTCGGTGCCGATCTGCACCGGCGCCGTGACGTCGGTGACGGTGCCGTTGCCCAGCTGGCCGTAGGTGTTCTGGCCCCACGCGTACAAGGTGCCGGAGGTGGTGATCGCCGTCGAGTGGAAGGCGCCGGCCGCCACCGAGGTGTATTTGAGGGTGCCGATCTTGGCCGGCGCCGTCACGTCGGTGCGGCTGGCGTTGCCGACCTGGCCGTTCACGTTGCCGCCCCAGCCGTACAAGTCGTTGGTGTCGCGCTGGATCGCCAGCGAATGCGTGTCGCCGGCGGCGATCGAGGCCCACAACAGCGTGCCGATCTTGGCCGGCGCGGTGCGGTTGCCGGTCAAGGTGACGTCGCCGAGCTGGCCCTTGTCGTTGCGGCCCCACGCGTACAGGTTGCCGTTGACCTTCAGCGCCAGCACGTGCGCCTTGCCGGCCGCCACCACGGCCCAGTCCTTGGCGGTGCCGATCTGGGTTGGCACGGCGCGGTTGGTCTGGGTGCCGTCGCCCAGCTGGCCGTCCTGGTTGTAGCCCCATGCCCACATGGTGCCGTCGTTGCGGATCGCCACGGCGAACTGGTCGCCGACGGCCACCTGTTTCCAGGTCGGGCTGGTGCCGGCCACCAGCACCGGCGCGTTGCGGTCGATAGTGGTACTGTCGCCCAGCTGCGACTTGATGTTCGAGCCCCAGCTGTACAGATTGCCGTCGGCTTTGCGCGCGATGGTCTGGTAGCCGCCGGCGGTCACGCCCATCCATGGCGCCGTGACCGTGATGGACAAGGTGCCGACCACGCTGTCGACCGTGGCCGTGACGTTCTCGGTGCCCACCGCCTTGGCCGTGAGCGCGCCGTTGGTCGCCACCGCCAGCGCCTTGCCGTTGGTTGGCGCCCAGATCAGGCCGCTGGCGGCCGTCAGCGCCTTGGTGGTGCCGTCCGAATAACTGCCGGTGGCGACCAGGATCTTCGGCGCCGTGCCGACCGCGATGGTGGTGGCGTTGCCGGGCACGGTGATGGCGATGCTGCGCAAAGTCGGCGTGCTGGTGGCCGGCGGCGTCGCCGCCGAATCGCCACCGCCGCCACCGCCGCAGGCGGCCAGGACGGCCAACAGGGCGACCAGCGGCACGTGCAGCAGGGACGAGAATTTAAAGTTTTTCATGATGTTCCAGTTTCACAGTGAAAGTCTGCGTTGCCGGCCGTCGGAGATGACAGCCATCCTCGACCAGTGTAGTCGGAAGGCCCCCGCCCGCATCGCTGGAGCAGGACCGAATTAGCCGTGCAATTTGACCGATGCGACTCCTTGAAAGCATTTCAGCCGGCACGCGCGCCAGGACTCGCTGCCCCGCCACGACATTCATGGCTAACCGGCTTGGGATCGCGGGCGCGGTCCATGGAAACAGGTCAGGACAACAACAGCTGTCGCCGTTTCATGAAGCTATGATATCGGCGCACTTGTACATCCGTGCTGCCATTGCCGAGGAAAAGAGCACCGCGATCAAGCACTCTGCGGGCTGCTTCCAGATCGCCACTATCGATGTAAAGAAGCGCAGCATATAAAAACCGATCGCTGGATCCGGGCGCGCCTCCAAATTTAATATGGACTGGATATACGTCTAGATTCTCCAAAAAGATTGCCAACTGGCTCGCGCTGGCAATGCTGGATATGAACCGCTGGCCGACCGTATCTAAATCCTCGAAAAATCGCCTACTTCCAGCATCACTGACATAACTATAATCATTTCGATAATTTTCCGCATTTTGCGGATCGTCGTTCCAACGCAACCAGAGCAACTCGACAGCCGCAACCACTTCATGCGAATCCGCGCTTTTAACATGGTCATCAAAAATCAATCCCTTACATTGCAATTGCTGACCGACGCCACGCGAAGCAATAAGCAAGCCGCAACGGAACGTCACCCGATCCCAAATGGAAATCACAATCGTCACCGACACGTCAGCGGTGCTGTTATTCAAAAAGGTGCAGTGATTCTCGTCGTCATCAAGCGGACACAAAAAATACCCTCTCGAAGCCAACCCCGACATTAGAGTATCGTTATGACCAATCTTTTTTCTAAATGACATAGTTAGCATTCTAATTAGAATTACGCCGGACCGAATCAAAGCGCATGAAGATTATCCACCTCAATGCCAATCCCGCCCGCGTCGCGCTCAATCACCGTACATTCGAGGGATAGGTCGGAGCGCCCTTCCTCCACGGTCCAAAGATTAACATTTACGGACCAGGAAGGTGACACCGCATTTATTATTTCAACGATATCAAATTCATACAAACCCAAATCCGGCGCTGCGATCAGTTTCTTTCCGTACGTTGTTACAGCCGCTCGTAATAATTTCCCGGATAGCCGTCTTCCCTGCGTAGCCTCTTCAATCGACTTGTAATCTGCAGCGACCAACCATGAAACTATCTGCGTGACAGCGCCCATATGTTTTTCGTCGAATTTATTCATGAGCGGTTTCTTGAAATTTGGTAAGCATTTCTGAGGAAAAAAAAAGCAGACCGGCCTTTCAGCGGATCTGCTGTTTTCACACGCCAGCTCGGGACGCCGACGCTATTTGCGTCCGCGCGGCGCGGCGGCCGGCGCGCGCGCCGGTTTGCCGCCCTTGGCCGGGGCCGACGCGGCCGGCTTCTTGACCTTGATGGTGTCCAGGATGGACGCGCGCACCTTGGTTTCGAGCGACTGGCGCGCCGTCAGCGAACCGGTCAGCGCGTTGGCGCGCTGGCCCTGGCCGCGTTGCTGCGGCTGGGCAGAGGCGACGATGCCGGACTTGGCGCCCTTGCCGCCCTTAACGGCGGCGCCCGGCAGCGGCAGCGCCGAGGCCGGGCCACGGCGGCCGTCGGTGCTCGGGTTGCTGGTCGCTTCGCCCGCCGACCAGCTCGGGATCAGGTGCTTGTCGCCGTTGCCGATCAAGTCGCCACGGCCCATGGCCACCAGCGCCTCGCGCAGGATCGGCCAGTTCTCCGGGTCCTGGTAGCGCAGGAAAGCCTTGTGCGTGCGGCGGATCTTGCCGCTGCGGGCCGTCTCGACGGTTTCCGAATCGGCCGTCACCTTGCGCAGCGGATTCTTGCGCGTGTGGTACATGGTGGTGGCCATCGCCATCGGCGTCGGCATGAAGGTCTGCACCTGGTCGAGCTTGAAGTTGTTCTTCTTCAGCCACAGCGCCAGGTTCAGCATGTCCAGATCGGTCGTGCCCGGGTGGGCGGCGATAAAGTACGGAATCAGGTATTGCTTTTTGCCAGCCTCCAGCGAGAAGCGGTCGAACATTTCCTTGAACTCGTCGTAGGCGCCGATGCCCGGCTTCATCATCTTCGACAGCGTGTTCTCTTCGGTGTGCTCGGGCGCGATCTTGAGCAGGCCGCCGACGTGGTGGGTCACCAGTTCCTTGACGTACTCGGGCGAACGCACGGCGATGTCGTAGCGCAGGCCCGACGAGATCAGGATTTTTTTCACGCCGGGAATGGCGCGGGCCTTGCGGTACAGCGAGATCAGCTTGCTGTGGTCGGTGCCGAGGTTGACGCAGATCGACGGGTACACGCACGACAGGCGGCGGCACGATTCCTCGATCTTCGGGTCCTTGCAGGCCAGGCGGTACATATTGGCGGTCGGCCCGCCCAGGTCGGAAATGGTGCCGGTGAAGCCCTTGGTCTTGTCGCGGATGTGTTCGATCTCGCGCAGGATCGACGGCTCCGAGCGGCTCTGGATGATGCGGCCCTCGTGCTCGGTGATCGAGCAGAAGGTGCAGCCGCCGAAGCAGCCGCGCATGATGTTGACCGAGAAACGGATCATTTCCCATGCCGGGATGCGGGCCTTGCCGTACGACGGATGCGGCGCGCGCGCGTAGTTCATGTCGTAGACGCCGTCCATCTCGTCCATGCGCAGCGGCAGCGGCGGCGGATTGATCCACACGTCGCGCTCGCCGTGTGCCTGCACCATGGCGCGGGCATTGCCGGGATTCGATTCCAGGTGGAACACGCGCGAGGCGTGCGCGTACATCACCGGATCGACGCTGACGGTCTCGTACGACGGCAGCCGCACCACGGTCTTGTGGTGCTTTTCCTTTTCCATCGCCTGGCGTTCTTCGCGGCTCATGATGCGGATGGTTTTGACGACTTCAACGGGGGCGACCGGCTGAGGCTTGGGCTCGACCATGGCCTCGTTGACCTCGGCGTCGGCACCGGCAGCCTTGGCGCCGCCGTTCTCGGTGGCGCACGACGACGTGTTCTGCTGCACCATCATGTAGGGATCGACATGCGGATCGACCTTGCCCGGCGTATCCATGCGGGTGCTGTTGTTGACGCCCCATTCCTCGCTCGGCAGCCAGCCGGCCGGCACCATGAAGGCCGTGCCGCGCAGGTCGCGAATGGTCTTGATGTCCTCGCCCGCCGCCATGCGGTGGGTCAGGTCGACCAGCGCGCGCTCGGCGTTGCCGAAGATCAGCAGATCGGCCTTGGAATCGGTCAGCACCGAGCGGCGCACCTTGTCGGACCAGTAATCGTAGTGGGCGATGCGGCGCAGCGACGCCTCGATCGAGCCGATCACGACCGGCGTACCGGGGAAGGCTTCACGCACGCGCTGGGCGTAGACGGTCACGGCGCGGTCGGGCCGCTTGTTCGGCTCGCCGTTGGCGGTGTAGGCGTCGTCGGAGCGGATCTTGCGGTCGGCCGTGTAGCGGTTGACCATCGAATCCATATTGCCGGCGGTGATGCCGTAGTACAGGCGCGGCTTGCCCAGCGCGCGGAAGGCCTCGGCCGACGTCCAGTCCGGCTGGCTGATGATGCCGACGCGGAAGCCTTGCGCCTCCAGCAGACGGCCGACCAGCGCCATGCCGAAGCTCGGATGGTCGATGTAGGCGTCGCCGGTGACCAGGATAACGTCGCACTCGTCCCAGCCGAGCGCGTCCATCTCGGCGCGGGACATCGGCAGGAAAGGCGCGGCGGCAGCGCGGGCAGACCGCTTGGGGACGGTCGCAAATAAATTGGTAGGGGAGATCATATCGGACAGCATTGTACCGGAAATGCCATCCCTCCGCTCACGTGGCGCGGAAAATTCTTTTAGTATTCAATCACTTGTGAGAAAAGTGCCACCCCGCACTGCGGCGTGCGGGGGTCGTACCCCGTACGGGGTATGACCCCTTCGTCCTAGGGTTGGCGCGCCGCTCAATCGCAGGCTCAATCAAACGCCGATATTGGACAGCATGCGGCCCAGTTCGCGCAGCGCCGGCTCCAGTTTCGGATGTTCTGCGGCGAATTTGGCCGAGATTTCCTGCGAGCGCTCGGCCAGGCCGAAGGTGGTGGTGCCGCCGTCGGGCTGCTCCTCCTTGCCGCGCTCGAGCAGCGCCTGGATGTCGCCGTCCAGCTGCACCAGCAATTCCTGCAATTCCGCGTCGACCGGGCCGGCATTGGCCAGGTTGGCCTGCAGGGTTTTGAGCGATGTTTTCAGATTACTGTCCATGATGCTTATCCCTCGTTGTTCAATCGGCAAATTTGGTGGTCACATACAACTCTTCGACCTTGGTCCTTGCCCACGGTGTCTTGCGCAAAAACTTCAGGCTGGATTTAACGCTTGGATCGCTGATGAAACAATTGATATCGATCCGCTGGGCCAGCTGTTCCCAGCCGTAATGCTTGTGCAAACGGGTGACGATGGCTTCCAGCGTTACACCGTGCAGGTCGTTGCTCATGTTTTGCTACTCATGTTTATATCTTACTCAAAAAATGAAAGGGCCGAAGCCGATTCTACACAAATCGGGTTCGGCCTCGGGTTCCGGGTGGACGCGGGGGCTATCGGCGGCGCTTGGCGGATTACGCTTCGCTAATCCGCCCTACGTGTTTACGTGGTTTAGCTTGCTTCGCTGGCCCGGGTTTATTTTTCCGTCAGGCCACGGCGCTCCAGCAGCGGTTCGATCTTGGCGTCGCGGCCGCGGAATTCGCGGAACATCTGCATCGCATCCATCGTGCCGCCCTTCGACAGCAGCATTTTGCGGAAGTAATCGCCGTTCTTGCGCAGCATGCCGCCGTTTTCGTTGAACCATTCGACGGTGTCGGCGTCCAGGCGCTCCGACCACAGGTAGCCGTAGTAGCCGGCCGAATAGCCGCCCGAGAACACGTGCGAGAAGTACGTGGTGCGGTAGCGTGGTGGCACCGGCGCGTAGTCGACGCCGGCCGCTTTCAGCGACGCCGCCTCGAAGCCCAGCACGTCGGTCGGGATCTGCGTCGCGCCCAGCTGGTGCCACTTCTGGTCCAGGATCGACGCGGCCAGGTACTCGGTGGTGCGGAAGCCTTCATTGAACTTCTTCGAGGCGATCACCTTGTCGAGCAACTCCTGCGGCATGGCGGCGCCGGTCTGGTAGTGCTTGGCGTAGTTGGCCAGCACTTCCGGCTGGGTCGACCACATCTCGTTGACTTGCGACGGGAATTCGACGAAGTCGCGCGGCACGCGGGTGCCGGCGAAGCGCGGGTATTTGACGTTCGAGAACATGCCGTGCAGCGCGTGGCCGAACTCGTGGAACAAGGTGCGCAGTTCGTCGTAGGTCAGCAGGGTCGGCTCGCCATCGTTCGGCTTCGGAATGTTGAGGTGGTTGGCCACCACCGGCTGCGTGCCCATCAGCGACGATTGCGACACGTAGGCGTTCATCCAGGCGCCGCCGCGCTTGTTGCTGCGAGCGTAAAAGTCGGCGATGAAGATGGCCAGTTGCTTGCCGTCGGCGTCGATGACGTCGAACACGCGCACGTCCGGGTTGTACACCGGCAGGTCCTTGCGCTCCTTGAACGACAGGCCGTAGACCTTGTTGGCGGCGAAGAACACGCCGTTGGTCAGCACGCTGTTCAGTTCGAAGTAAGGCTTGAGCTGGTTCTGGTCGAAATTGAAGCGCTCGGCGCGCACCTTGTCGCTGTAGAACGACCAGTCGTGGGCGGCCAGCTGGAAGCCCCCCTTCTCCTTGTCGATCACCTGCTGGATCTCGGCGCCCTCTTTTTTCGCATTGGCGACGGCCGGGCGGGCGAATTCGGACAGCATCTTGTTGACCGCTTCCGGATCGTGCGCGGTCTGGTCTTCCAGCGCATAGGCGGCGAAGCTTGGATAGCCCAACAGGGCGGCCTTGTCGGCGCGAAGCTTGGCCAGTTGCAGCACCACGTTGGTGTTGTCGAACTTGCCGCCATGGCTGCCGCGCGTCAGCGACGCGGCCATCAGGCGCTCGCGCGTGGCGCGGTTGGTCAGCACGGCCAGATTGGCCTGGCCCGAGGTGTTGACGACCGGGATGGCGAACTTGCCTTCCAGGCCGCGCGTCTTGGCGACGGCGGCGGCGGCGTCGATCGCCTTGTCGCTCATGCCGGCCAGTTCCTCGCGGGTGTCGACGATCAGCGCCGAGGCGTTGGCCTCTTCCAGCACGTTCTGCGCGAAGGTGGTTTGCAACTTGGCCAGCTCGGCGTTCATCGCCTTGAGCTTGTCCTTGTCGGCGGCCGACAGCTTGGCGCCGGCGCGCACGAAGTCGGTGTTGTAGCGTTCCAGCAGGTATTTCGATTCGGCGTCCAGGTTCAGCTTATCGCGCTTGTCGTACAGCGACTTGATGCGCGCGTACAGCTTGCCGTTGAGGCGGATCGCGTCGCTGTGGGCCGCCAGTTTCGGCGACAGCTCGCGCTCGAGCGCCTTGAAGGTGTCGTTGGTGTTGGCGCCCGACAGGTTGCCGAACACGCTGGAGACGCGCGACAGCAACTGGCCCGATTTCTCCATCGCGACGATGGTGTTGTCGAAGGTGGCCGGTTTCTTGTTGTTGGCGATCGCTTCGATCTCGGCCGCCTGCTGGCGCATGCCCTCGGCGAACGCCGGCGCGTAGTCTTCGTTCTTGATCTTGTCGAACTGCGGGTAGCCGTATTGCAGCGGGCTCACCTTGGAGAACGGGTTGCTCGCCGCCAGCAGCGAGGCGGGTTGCGCGGCGTGGGCGACGCCGCAGGTCGCGGTGACGGCGGCGGCGATGATCAGGTTGGTGCGATTCATGGAAATCCTTTTGCTTGAGTATTTATTTTTACCCCGCACGGCGCTCAATCGCGGGGTCGTACCCCGTACGGGGTACGACCCCTCGTATGGGGTGCGGTTTTGACGTTACTTGCCGGTCAAGCCACGGCGCTCCAGCAATGGCTCGATGACCGGATCGCGGCCACGGAAATTGTGGAACAGATTCATCGCATCGTCCGTGCCGCCGCGCGACAGCAGCTTGGCGCGGAACCAGTCGCCGTTCTCACGCTTCAGGCCGCCCTTCTCCTTGAACCATTCGACGGTGTCGGCGTCCAGCTTCTCCGACCACAGGTAGGCGTAGTAGCCGGCCGAGTAGCCGCCCGAGAAGCTATGCGAGAAATACGTGGTGCGATAGCGTGGCGGCACCGGCGCGAAATCGACGCCCATGTCCTTCAGCGATTGCGCCTCGAAACCCAGCACGTCGGTCGGGATTTGCGCCGGGGTCAGCTGATGCCAGCGTTGGTCCAGCAGCGACGCGGCCAGGTACTCGGTGGTCAGGAAACCCTGGTTGAACTTCTTCGACGCGATCACCTTGTCGAGCAGCTCCTTCGGCATCGGCGCGCCGGTCTTGTAGTGCTTGGCGTAGTTGGACAGCACCTCCGGCCACACGGCCCACATCTCGTTGACCTGCGACGGGTACTCGACGAAGTCGCGCGGCACGCTGGTGCCGGAGAAGCGCGGATATTTCACATTGGAGAACATGCCGTGCAGCGCGTGACCGAACTCGTGGAACGCGGTCTTGACCTCGTCGTAGGTCAGCAGGGTCGGCTCGCCGGCCGGCGGTTTCGGAATGTTGAGGTGGTTGGCCACCACCGACCTGGTGCCCAGCAGGGTCGATTGCGAGATGTATTCGTTCATCCACGCGCCACCCTGCTTGTTGCTGCGGGCGTACATGTCGGCCAGGAAGATGGCCAGTTGCTTGCCGTCAGCGTCGAACACGTCGAACACGCGCACGTCCGGGTTGTACACCGGCAGATCCTTGCGCTCCTTGAAGGTGATGCCGTACAGCTTGGTGGCGGCGAAGAACACGCCGTTGATCAGCACGTTGTCCAGTTCGAAGTACGGCTTGAGCTGGTTCTCGTCGAAGGCGAAGCGCTGCGCGCGCACCTTGTCGGTGTAGTAGGCCCAGTCGGCCGCGCCGATCTTGAAGCCGCTCTTCTCGGCGTCGACCACCGCTTGCAGGTCGGCCGCTTCCTTCCTGGCGTTGGTGACGGCCGGCGGGGCCAGCTCGCCCAGCAGCTTGTTGACGGCGGCCGTGTCGTGCGCGGTCTGGTCTTCCAGCGAGTAGGCGGCATAGTTGGCGTAGCCCAGCAGCGTGGCCTTCTCGGCGCGCGCCTTGGCGATCTTCAGCACCACCTGGCGGTTGTCGAACTCGCCACCATTGGCGCCGCGCGACAGCGACACGGCCATCAGCTTGTCGCGCACGGCGCGGCTTTTCAACACGGCCAGCGGCGGCTGGCCGCTGGTGTTGACCAGCGCGATCAGGAACTTGCCATCCTTGCCCTTTTCCTTGGCGGCGGCGGCGGCCGCGTCGATGGCGGCCTCGCTCATGCCAGCCAACTCCTCGCGGGTGTCGACCAGCAAGGCCGAAGCATTGGTTTCCTTCAGCACGTTCTGCGTGAAGGTGGTCTGCAAGGTGGCGATGACGCCGTTGAGCGCCTTCAGTTTTTCCTTGTCGGCGGCCGACAGGTTGGCGCCGGCGCGGACGAAATCGGTGTGGTAGCGTTCCAGCAGGTGCTTCGATTCGGCGTCCAGCTTGAGGCTGTCGCGTTTGTCGTACAGCGCCTTGACGCGCGCGTACAGCTTGGCGTTCAGGTAGATGGCGTCGCCATGGGCGGCCAGCTTGGGCGACATTTCGCTGTCGATGGCGTCGAGCTTGTCGTTGGTGTTGGCGCCCTGCAGGTTGGCGAAGGTGGTTTGCACGCGCGTCAGCAGCGCGCCGGATTTCTCCATCGCGACGATGGTGTTGTCGAACGTCGCCGGCTTCTTGTTGTTGGCGATGGCGTCGATTTCCTTCAACTGCTGGCGCATGCCTTCCGCGTAGGCCGGCAGGAAATGCTCATCCTTGATCTTGTCGAAGGCTGGATAGTGAAACGGCAAGGTGCTGGCGGTGGCCAGCGGGTTGCCGGCCAGGGAGGCTGCCGGAGCGGCCGGTGCGGCCAGAACTGTCTGGGAAAAAGCCAGGCCAAGGGCGGCGGCGACAACAAGCATCTGAGGACGGGACATGATCTGGATCTTTCAGTAAGCGCCAAGAAAAATGCCGGCGCGGCAAAGCGCGGCACGGAAGCGCACGATCATATCAGGGTGACATACAGGCAGTCACCCGCAAAAAATGCTGCACTGCACTTGATTGGAAACCGGTGCATTTTTCCGAAGAATGCTTTGTCGAGATGCTCTTTATATCGTGGACGGACGCCATCTGGCAATATCGACCGTAGAAAACGCAAGCCTCCGTTTGCCTGTTCGCAGCAAACAAATTGTTTGAATTGTTATTGGTTATATTAGTATTACGACATTCATTCAGGAGCCCCCCATGCCGCGTACCCTGCTTGTCGCCGCCCTGCTCGCCGCCGGCTCTTCCATCGTCTCCGGCGCCGCCGACGCCGCCGTGTCCGTGGCGGCCTACAACAAGGTGGCGCCGCCGCCGGGCTTGTACCGTCTCGACCAGGACGGCACCATGCGCATGCCCGACGCCGATGCCAGCTTCCGGCAAAAGGAGGATGGCGCCACCGGCGACGTCGGCACCCGCACCACCCAGGGTGGCCAGAGCTACGATCGGCAATTCAAGGGCAAGGGCCCGAACACTTTCTGCGTCAGGTCCAGCGCCGGCAAGCCGGTGGCGTTACCGCCGGAAATGGCGGCGGCGGCCTGCAAGAACCTATCGGAAAGCGCCACCGACGACACCATCGTGCTTGAGTCGCAATGCTCGATCGGCAAAATCAAGCTCACCATCCGCAAGCTGGGCAAGGATACCTGGGAGTACCTGCACGAAGGCGACGTCAAGGTGCATAACGGCGCGCCGGACATGAACGCCATGCGGCCGATGCTGGAGATCGCGGCGAAGAACGGCGCCACGCCCGAGGAGCGGGCGCAAGCCAAAAAGATGCTGGCGGATTTGCCGCGGCAGCAGGTGGAGATGCAGGCGCACTTGACCGAGGCCAAGGCCGCGCTGCTCGAAGAACAAGCCAACGCCAATTCGCCGGAAGAAGCCGCCGCCATCGCGCAAGCGCTGCAGGCGATGGAACAAGGCGGCCCACGCATGCAGACCAGCAGCCGCACGCTGTGGACGCGTATCGGCAATAGCTGCGCGCAGTAAGCTTAAAACCTTAGGAGCGCATCGCCGCCTCGATGCGGCGGTCGGGCAGGAACCACAGTATCGCCACCAGCACGAGCAGCGTGAACGACGCCCACACCGCCAAGAAGGCCAGCGGCACGGCGAGGAAATACAGCACCATCGACGCCATGCCCTTGCGGTCCTTGCCGATGGCCTTGGCCAGTACGCGGTCCTTCGGATTGCAGGAGATCAGCATGTGCTCGAGGATGAAATAGGCCACCGACGACAGGAACAGCGTGGCGGCATACAGCGCGACGGGCAACGGCGCGAAATGGTTCTCGCCCATCCAGCCGGTGGCGAACGGGATCAGCGACAGCCAGAACATCAGGTGCAGATTGGCCCACAGCACGGTGCCGTTGACCACGGTCGAGGCGTGCAGCATGTGGTGGTGGTTGTTCCAGTAAATGCCGACGTAGACGAAACTGAGCACGTAGCTGAGGAACACCGGCACCAGCGGCTCCAGTGCCGCCAGATCGGCCCCATGCGGCACCTTCAGTTCCAGCACCATGATGGTGATGATGATCGCGATGACGCCATCGCTGAATGCTTCAAGCCTGCCTTTGCCCATGTGATTCCCCGGTGTTTTTTTGTGGGCTGATTTTACAGGATGGCAGACGGCCTGGCGGCGTCAAACCCTCCCTCATTTGGCTACCGAGGAATCTCGGCTTGGCTGCTTGCTCCGCCAGCAAGCTCAACCGCACGGCCCTCCAGTGGCTGTAGCGTTCGGAGTTGCATCAATCGTGCGCGCTATGACGCGCATATACGACGGAGTAAAGTAGTGATTACTGCGGAGGAGCCCATCATGAACAGCAATCACCAGCCCGAGCATGGCCAGAACTACATCGCCGAGCGAGTCGCCCATCTGGAGACGGCGATCGAGTACCAGGGCCAGGCCGTATCGGGACTGCGCGACGAAATGCGGGCCGGCTTCGTCCGTACCGACGCCGAGTTCGTTCGCGTGCACGAGCAATTAATGAAGATTCGCACCACGGACTTCCGAATTCTGTTGAGTATCTGCCTGACCACCGCCCTCGGCACGGCGGGATTGATCGTCAAGGTCTATGGTCTGCTCCCATCGCATTGAGCGGCGAAGCATACGCAACTCGACAATGTCTATTTATCCACATAAACTGGCCGCCACTATTCCTCGGTGGCCCCATGATGAAATCAAACATTTTCAGCAAAGAGATCCTTGCTCTGGCACTCGGCTTGGCGATGCTGGCGAGCACCAGCACCACTTCCGCCAGCGACGAGCAAAACAGGCGCCCTGTTGCCGACTTCAACAGCTGTGAGAAGCCGGAATGGCCCAAGGAAGCGCTGCGCAACGAACAAACCGGCACCGTAGTGCTGTCTTTCCTGATTAGCGAAGAAGGAAAAGTCATGGACTCGATGATCGTCAAGTCAAGCGGCGTCCCATTGCTGGACGAAGCGGCCCAACGCGGCATCGAGCGCTGCCGATTCAGCGCTGCAAAAGTCAACGGCATGGCAGTCGGTGCCTGGGCGCAAATCCAGTATGTATGGAGCATTGATACACGCGAGCGAACGCAAGAAGGACTGGCCCGGGCCGAAACTTATCGCGCCGCCGCGCTGAAAGGCGATGTGACGGCCTTATATAAACTGGGCATGCTGTACCGGGGAATGACTGGTTTGCCGATAGATCTTGAATTTGCAAACAAGATGTTTCGCCTCGCAGCGGAACGCGGACAGCCGGATGCCCAATACGAGTTCGCAAACAGCTTGAACTACGGCGCGGGCGCGGAAAAAAATCCTGAGCTGGCACTGGCCTACTATCAAAAAGCTGCGGAACAGGGCAATGTGAACGCCCAGAGCAAGATGGCGGGGTTCTATGAAACCGGTACGGGAGTCACGCGCGACGCCACTATCGCGGCGCAATGGTATCGCAAAGCCGCCGACCAAGGCGATCATGCGTCAGAGGATAAATTGGGGAGCTATTACGAAAACGGGACGGGCGTTGAACAGAGCGATGCCAATGCGGTGGCGTGGTACCGCAAGGCGGCGGAAGCAGAAAGACCAGCGGCTCAAACACATCTGGGCCTCATGTACCTGCGCGGTAAAGGGGTCGAGAGGGACTTGCCTCTTGCCATCCTTTGGCTTGGAAAGGCTGCGCAACAGCGCGATCCCGGAGCAGAGGCGGTGATGGGCGAGTTGTACCTTGCAGGCAAGGGCGTGGCGCAAAGCCCAACGGATGGCTGGAACTTCTTGCAGCGTGCCGCGGCAGGTGGAAATGTCCAGGCGATGGCAGTGATGGGATATATGCTCACTAGGGGGAAGCATATAACGCAGGATCCCGAACAAGGCAAAGTCTGGCTACGCAAGGCCTCGGCTCTGGGAAGTCCGATAGCAGGCCGATGGCTCGACAACAACGAGGCCGCGAACTACATCCTTGGCGAGTGATCGGCACCCACAGACCGACGATTTCCGGCTGGTATCAGAAATGACCGGCAGCGCGCGCTTTACGTCCACCGGGCGGTTCAAGCGCGCGGCCGCCAGGTCGGCTGCCGCGTTCGGAGCTGCGTCAATCGTGCGCTCTATGCCGCGCATACATCACGGCGTAAAGTAATGATTACTGCGGAGGAGCCAATCATGAACAACAATCACCAGTCTCAGCAGGGCCAACCTTACATCGCCGAGCGCGTCGCCCATCTGGAGACGGCGATCGGCTACCAGGGCCAGGCCACATCGGGACTGCGCGACGAAATGCGGGCCGGCTTCGTCCGTACCGATGCTGGCTTCGTCCGTACCGACGCCGAGTTCGTTCGCGTGCACGAGCAATTGATGAAGATTCGCACCACGGACTTCCGCATCCTGTTGAGCATCTGCCTGACCACCGCCCTTGGTACGGCGGGCTTGATCGTCAAGGTCTATGGTCTGCTTCCTTCTCCTTGAGCGTCGATCATTGCGCCACCGCGTCCATTACCTCACCCGCTGAACTACTGGCGGATCTCCGGCTCGACCAGTTGCGCCAGCAGCACCAGCGACTCCTGCCATCCCAGATAGCATGCCTCGGCCGGGATCACTTCAGGTATGCCTTCCTGCACGACCTTGATCTCCACGCCGCAGAACACTTCCCGCAAAGTCACGGTCGTCTGCATCTGGCCCGGCAGGTTGGGATCGTCGAACTTGGCCGTGTAGCGCAGGCGCTGGTTCGGCACCAGTTCCAGATATTCGCCGCCGAACGAGTGGCTGTCGCCGGTGGTGAAGTTGGTGAACGACATCCGGTATGCGCCGCCGACCTCGGCATCCATCTGGTGGACCTTGCCGGTGAAACCAAACGGCGGCAGCCATTTGGCCATGGCATCGGCGTCCAGGAAGGCGCGATATACACGGTCCGGCGTCGACTTGAGGACGCGATGCAGTTGCACGGTATTGGTGGTCATAATCGATTCTCCTGAAAGAAGTAGAGGACAGCCCTCAGATCATACGACGAACGACCAACGGCCGATTCGACATCGGCCCGCATATTTTTTCCAACTATCGCAGCGTTTCGGCGGCGGCGTGGCGCGACCTACCCGCCCAAGGTAAGGTCCCGGCCCTGCGCCTTGGCGAGGTACAACCCGGCGTCCGCGCGGCGCAGCATGGCCTCGATGGTGTCCGATTCCGACAGGCGCATGGCGATGCCCGCGCTGTACGACAATTCGAAATCGAGCGTCGGCAACACATGCTCGGCCAGCCAGTCGCGCAGGCGCCGGTCGTAGGACCGGACGGCGGCGATGTCTGCCCGGTTGAGCAGCACGCAGAACTCCTCGCCGCCGTAGCGGCAGAAGACGTCGCCGGTGCGGCTGACCGCCCGCAGCGCGGCCGCGAAGCGCTGCAGCGCGCGGTCGCCGGCGGCGTGGCCGCGGGTGTCATTGAGTTGCTTGAAGTGGTCGAGGTCGAGCATCAGCACCCCCATCGGTTGCCGATAGCGCACGCTGATCGCCAGGTCCACGCCGGCCTGCGCCAGCCAGGCGCGCCGGTTGAGGGCGCCCGTGAGGCCGTCGACCGTGGCCAGCCGCTCCAGCTCGCGCGCGGCCTCGTCGCGGTGGGCCAGCAGGATGGCCGCCAGCGACAGCACCACCGTGACGTTGGCCACCAGCGCGAACACCAGGTTGACCACGTGCGGCGCGAAGAAATGCGGGAAGTCGGCCGTGTAGAAGGCGCCCAAGGCGCCGCGCCAGGCCGTCACCACCATCTGCGCCAGCAGCGAGATCACCAGCAACCAGCGCCAGCGTCCAACCGGCGCCTGCGGCCGGCGACACAGCGCCATAACCACCATCGCCATCTGCAGGGTCAGCAAGCCGTTGGCCCAGCCGACGCGGAAGGCGTAGCTCGAAAAGCCGGCGCCGTAGCCCAGCGTCAGCAGCACGGCGATGATGGTCGGCGCGCGCGCGGTGGCCTGGCGGCCGCACCACAGGTCGAAAGCGACCGCGTTGAACGCCATGCCGCCGGCGATGCACCCCATCGACAAGGTCGACAGCAAGCGGTCCAGCCAGGCACCGGGCTCGCACATGCTCGACAGCAGCAACAGCACCCAGCCGGTGGTTTGCAGGGCGACGCCGACCTGCGCCCGGCGCGCGGGCCGGTTGACGTGCCCCATGAAATACGGCAACGCGACCGCCATCGTCAACATGTTGAGCGTCATGGCGATGAGCAGGGTGGATACGTCGATGTGCATGTAAAACCACGGGAAAGCGTGGCGGGGCGCGGCACGCGGGCCGATAGTATAACGCACAACCATCTGTTCCATCAGACAACTTTATAGGCATTGACACAACTAAACATCGGTGTTGCGCCTGGCGGATGGGAGCGAAAGGCCGAGCTCGGCTAAACTGGCGGTCTGCGCTTACCACTAAAGGATTATCGATGGAAAATTTCCCTGAGTTGCTCGAGACGTTGACGGAGCAGGAAAAGGAACTGCAATTTACCGCCTTCGGCAGCGATACCGCGCTGGCGTTGGGCTTGAAGGTGGTGGAGCTGGCCAAGGGCAGGCAAAAAAGCGTGACGGTCAACATCACCGTCAACGGCCAAGTGCTGTTCCACCACGCGATGCAGGGCGCATCGGCCGACCAGGCCGACTGGATACGGCGCAAGAACAATGTGGTGGCGCGCTTCGGCCGCTGCTCGTTCTTCATCGGCATCGACCACAAGCACCGGGGCGTGGCGTTCGACGAGATCAAGTATCTCGATCCGGCCGACTACGCGGCCCACGGCGGCGCGTTCCCGATCACGATCAGGAACGTCGGCATGATCGGCACTGTGACAGTGTCCGGCCTGCGCCAGGCGGAAGACCACGCGATCGCCGTCGAGGCGTTGCGCGCGGTGCTGGTGTAAATCAGTAGTGCGGCGGCGGCTCGTGCGCGAGCGCGCCGCCACTGTTGCCCTGGGCCTGGTCGCGCACGTGCTGGACCAGCGCGGCGCACATCTGCTCGAGCTTGTCGATCTGCTGTTGCTGCTCGTAGACCCGCTGGTTCAGCGACTCGACGATGTGTTCCTGGTGCGCCAGTTTGATTTCAATATCGATGAAGCGGTCTTCGGTGTTGCCCACGGCATGCTCCCTGCTGGAAAGCCTGCATTCTAACCGCCATTCACCCCACGGCTTACTTTAAGTAGACGCCGCCGCACAGCACCATATCGTCTTCCGGCACGCAATACATGGTCTTGGGCTCGATCTTGCCGCTGGTCGGGTTGGTGAACTTGTAATCCTGCCAGAACGGCTTTTTCTTCTTGGCCATCTCGACCCGCTCCTTGACGAAGAACTTGCCGTCGACGTCGCGGATTTCCATCAGGTTCTTGCCGATCATCTTGGGATTGGCGCCGTGTGCGCGCACCGTGCCGTCGAGGCCGTAAATCACCACGTACAGGTCGCGGTCGACGAACTGGCCATCCTTCTTGCCGATCTCGGCGTAGGTTTTCTCGTTGCCGTGGGTTTTCCAGTATTTCAGGGCCTTGGCGACCATCGCCTCGGCCTCCGGCTTGGTGGCGAAATCGTCGGCCTGGGCCGCGAGCGGCAGCGCGCAGGAGAGCAGCAGTGCAGCGATAAGTCGGGTACGCAAGATGTTACCTCCGGAAGCAATCGGACCAAAGCGGTCGGCAAATCGATGCTAGCACATTGCCAGGGGACAACGCACGTGCAACGCGCGCCTAGGGCTTCGGTTCCGGCTTGGGCGTGGCTAAAAGTTCCTTCATCCTTGCCAGCCGCTCTTTTGGCGTGATGATTTCGGACTCGACCGGCGCGGCCGTGCCGACGTCGAGCTCCATTTCCTTGATGAAGCGGGACGGGTCGCAATGCACCTGTTCGCCGCCGCGCTTGCGTTTTTTGCACCAGGTGATCTGCAGGGTGCGCTGGGCGCGCGTGATGCCGACGTACATCAGGCGCCGCTCCTCCTGCACGCGGGCGGCGATGGTCTCGGCCGGCGCGTCCGGGTCGCCCTTGTGCGGCAGGATGCCCTCCTCGACGCCGACCAGGAACACGTGCGGATACTCCAGCCCCTTGGACGCGTGCAGGGTCGACATGCGCACGGCGTCCGGGTCCTCGTCCTGGCCTTCCAGCATCGACATCAGCGCCACCATCTGGGTCAGCTCGAGCACGTTCTTCTCGTCGCCGTCGCGGTCCTTGCCGCCACGGCCGCGCTCCTTGAGCCAGTTGGTGAATTCCAGCACGTTCTGCCACTTGCCCTGGGCCGCGCGCTCGTCGAACATGTCGTACAGGTAGGATTCGTAGTTGATCGCCTCCAGCAAGTCGTCCAGCACCTGGGCGGCGTTGTCGCCGCTGCCGCTCGGACCGGGACGGCTGGCGCGCGACTCGAGGTTGTTGATGAAGTTGCAGAAGTCGCGCAGCGGCCCCAGCTGGCGATCGGTAAGCAGGGCCTCGATGCCGCCCTTGAACACGGCCTCGAACAGCGAGCACTGCCACTGGCCGGAGAAGGTGCCCAGCGTCTCCATGGTCGACTGGCCGACCCCGCGCCGCGGCGTGGTGACGGCGCGGATGAAGGCCGGATCGTCGTCGGTGTTGGCCAGCAGGCGCAGATAGCTGATGATGTCCTTGATCTCGGCCTTGTCGAAGAAGCTCTGGCCGCCGGAGATCGTGTACGGAATGCGTTCCTTGCGCAGGCTCTGCTCGATGATGCGCGCCTGGTGGTTGCCCCGGTACAGGATGGCGTAGTCGGACCACTTGTTCTTGCGCTGGAAATGGTCGGCCGAGATCATGATGGCCACCTGCTCGGCCTCCTGGTCGTCGTTGGCCATGCCGAGCACGTTGATCGGCTCGCCCAGGCCGTGCTCCGACCACAGCGACTTCTCGAACAGCTTGGGATTGTTGCCGATCACCGCGTTGGCCGCCTGCAGGATGCGCGTGGTGGAGCGGTAGTTCTGCTCCAGCTTGATCACCTGCAGGTCGGGGAAGTCGGTCTGCAGGGTCTTGAGGTTTTCCACCGAGGCACCGCGCCAGGCGTAGATCGCCTGGTCGTCGTCGCCCACGGCGGTGAACATCGGCTTCTTGCCGACGCCGGTGACCATCAGCTTGACCAGCTCGTACTGGCAGGTGTTGGTGTCCTGGTACTCGTCCATCAGCAGATAGCGCAGGCGGCGCTGCCACTTGTCGCGCACCGGCTCGTTGCTGCGGAACAGTTCCACCGGCAGGCGGATCAGGTCGTCGAAGTCGACCGCCTGGTAGGCCGACAAGGTCGCCACGTAGCTGGCGTAGATGCGCGCCGACTGCGCCTCGTCCTCGTCCTTGGCCTGCTGCAGCGCGATCGTCGGGTCGACCAGGCCGTTTTTCCACAGCGAAATGTCGGTCTGGATGCGGCGCACCACCTGCTTGTCGGTGGTGATGGCCAGATCCTGGATCAGCGAGCCGCAATCGTCGCTGTCCATGATCGAAAAGCGGTCCTTGAGGCCGACGCCGTTGGCCTCCTGGCGCAGGATCTTGACGCCCAGCGAGTGGAAGGTCGACACCGTCAGCTGCTTGGCCTGCTTGGGCTGCTTGAGCAGCTTGGCGATACGCTCCTGCATCTCCAGCGCCGCCTTGTTGGTGAAGGTCAGGGCGGCGATGGTGCGCGGGTCGTAGCCCCGGTCCTCGATCAGGTGGGCGATCTTCTGCGTGATCACGCGCGTCTTGCCCGAGCCGGCCCCGGCCAGCACCAGGCACGGGCCGTCCAGATAGGTCACGGCTTCGCTTTGCGGGACGTTGAGGCCGAATTGTGGTGCTTTGGACATCGGGGGACGATCTGACGAGGAAATAGCCAGCCATTGTAGCAGTGCCCGGCGGCGCCGGCCACGGCCGGCGGCCCGGCGCGTAGCCTTGATGACATTTGCGTTACCATGTTGGCCTGGAGCGCACACGCGCCCGCTTTTACACGGTTGAACTATGAAATTCGAACATTTAATTGAGATAAACGACCCGCTGAACCCTTTGATCGACGCCCTGACCGTCGAGCAACTGTGGGCCGGCCTGGTGCTGAGCGCCGAGTCGCCGAAGTTGTTCGTGCCGCACCTGGACGATTGCATCGTCGACGAGCGCACCGACAACGGCTTCCGCCGCCGCCGCCGCTTCGGCGAACTGGTGGTCGAGGACCGCGTGGTGCTCGAACCGATGCGCCAGCTGCGCTACGAGGTGGCGCCGCAGCAGGACATCAGCCGCCAGAGCCTGACGGTGACCATCGAAACCCCGACCGCCGACACCTTGTACGTGCGCTTCCAGTACCAGGACGACCACGACGCGGCCACCGACGCCGCCAACGCCATGTACGACGAGTTCCGCAAATCGGCCTACCAGGAGTCCGATATCGACATGATCCGCGTGCTGCGCGACCTCGCCTCGCAGGGACGGCTCGGCGCCACGCTGAACTGACCTAGAGGGCCGCCGCGCGGCCCCATACCTGTTCCATGCGCAGCGGCGGCGCGTTCAGCGCGGCCACCTGGGCATTGGTCAGCACCTCGCGGATCGCGTGCAGCGGCACGCGCGTGTCGCGCTCGAGAAACACCTCCAGCGGCGCCCCGCGCGGGCCGAGCACCGACTCCACATGCGGGGTCGTCGATTGCAGCCCCCGCCGCGACACGACCGCCACCTCGCCGTTGATCAGACGTACATAACTGCCGATGGGATAGATGCCCAGCTCGCGTATCAGCAGCGACGCCAGGTTGGTGTGCAGAGTGGTCTTGGCTTCCAGCAGGATCTCGCGCAGCGCCGCGTTGGCCGCCATCGGCGGGCGGTAGCCGCGCTCCGACACGCGGGCGCAATAGCGGTCGGCCAGCGTCACCAGCTTGGCCAGCGGCGGGATTTGCGCCCCGGCCTTGCCGTAGGGATAGCCGGTGCCGTCCTCGTTTTCATGGTGGTGCAGCACGCAATCGAGCCAGACCGGGTCGGTGACGCCCGCCTCGCCCAGCAATTGTGCGCTCAGCTCCGGGTGGGCCAGCATGCGGGCGCGCTCGGCCGCGTCGAACACCACGGCGCCGTCATGCCAGCGCTGGTGGTGCTCCAGCATGCCCAGGTTCATCGTCAGCGCGGCCAGGGTGGCCGCCATGATGTCGTCCGGCGAGCGCTCGCGAGCCCGGGCGAGCACCTGCGCGACGATGGCGGTGTCGATGCAGTGGCGCACCGGATACGGCGCCTGCCGCTGGTTGTGCAGGATGCTGGCGGTGGCGATATCGACATTCAGCGAGATCGCGTCGCCCACCAGGGTCGCGATCTCTTCGAGCTTTCGGCGCAGGCCGGGCGGCGCCGCGCGCCGGACGATGGCCTGTTGCAGCCCCTGTAGTTCCAGGCACGCGCCGTTGAGCTTGCGCAGCACGGACTCCGGCCCGGTCGATTCCGGGCCTTGGTCGCTATAGTCTTCAAAACTGCCGCGCTCGATCAGATAGGCGATCTGGTTGGCGCTGGCGATCATGTGTCCCTTACGTACCAGCAACGCTCCGGTGTCGCTATATACATTCCACGGAATCAGCATCCCCAGCTTCAAATCCGCCGCCGTGACCTTACGTATCTTCATCAAACAACTATCGGAACTATCGATATCGCAGCATAAGGCTTCCCGCTGGAAATGTGTGACTTTTTTTGTATCGTTGTGTGACAATCAAGGATCATGGCGCGGGGGTGCAGTCAACGCAGGGATCGTCGTGCTTGGGTTCGTTCGCCAGCTGGTGCGCCAGGTCGCGCAGCGCGGTGCGCACGCCCTCCTCCACCACCGGATGGTAAAACGGCATGTCCAGCATGGCGGCCACGCTGAGCCCGGCCTGCGCGGCCCATGACAGCAGATGGCCGATGTGCTCGGCGCGCGGACCGATCATCTCGGCGCCGAGGAAGCGGCCGCTGCGGAACTCCCCGTAGACGCGCAACATGCCCTTGTTTTGCAGCATTACGCGGCTGCGGCCCTGGTTCTCGAACGACACCTTGCCGACCGCGAAGCGGCCCTTGTGCGAGGTGCACAATTCCTCGTGGCTGGCGCCGGCCGTGGCGATCTGCGGCTCGGTGAAGGCGATCGTCAGCGGCGTGCGGCGCAGGCCCGGCTTGACGTCCGGATAGCGCGCGGCGTTGTCGCCGGCGATGCGGCCCTGGTCGGCCGCCTCCGGCAGTTGCGGCCGCTCGTTGTCGGCGTCGCCGGCGATGAAGATCGGGCTCTCCTGGCATTGCATGGTGTACTTGTCGTACAGCGGGATGCCGTGGTGATCGCGCTTGAGGCCGGTGTGTTCCAGACCCAGCTCGTGCACGTTCGGGCGCCGGCCCACCGCCGACAGCAGGTGGCTGAAGCGCTCGGTGCGCTGCTCGCCGTCGAGCCGGGTGCTGGTGACGACCAGTTGCTCGCCGTCGAGCTCGACATTGGTTACCTTGGTTTCATAGCGGATGTCCAGCTCGGCGCTGAGGGCGCGGCGGGCCACCGCCAGCACGTCCGGGTCGCTCAGCTGGGCGATGCTGTCGGCGCGGGCGAAAATGGTCACGCGCACGCCCAGCCGGTGCAGCGCCTGCCCCAGCTCCAGCCCGATGATGCCGGTGCCGGCGATGGCGATCGATTCCGGCAGATCGTCCCAATAGAACACAGCGTCGCTGTTGATGACGCGCGGCCCGGCGGCGGCCCACTCCTCCGGCACGATGGGGGTCGAACCGGTGGCGATGACGAAGCGCTCGGCCTCGACCACCGTGTGGTCGCTGACCTGCAGCTTGTTTTCCCCGACGAAGCGGGCGTGGCCGTGGAGCTTGTCGGCGGCCGGATAGCCGTCGACGGCTTCGACGACGAAGCCGACAAAGCGGTCGCGTTCGGCGCGCACGCGCGCCATGACAGCCTTGCCGTCGATGCGCACCGGCCCCGGGTGGACGCCGAAGGCCGGCGCCGCCTTCGCCGCGTGCGCCGCCTCGGCGGCCGCGATCAGCAGCTTGCTGGGCATGCAGCCGACCCGGGCGCAGGTGGTGCCGTAGGGGCCGCTCTCGATCAGCAGCGCCTTCTTGCCACCGGTGGTCGCGGCGCGGTAGGCCGTCATGCCGGCGGTGCCGGCGCCGATCACCGCAACTTCTGTTTTGATAGTCTTCATGGGCGGTTCCGATTGGTTTTCTAATTTTACTTTGGAGCAAAAGAGCATTAGTATTACTTATTGTATTTCAATTTTATAAGTAACACTTATGGCTCCACTAGACTATCGCGCGCTTGCCGTGCTCGACGCCGTCGCCAGCCATGGCAGCTTTGAAAAGGCCGCTACCGCGCTGGGCATCAGCCAATCGGCCGTCTCGCAGCGCATCAAGGCGCTCGAGGACGCCTCCGGCCGCCTGCTGATCGTGCGCGGCCAGCCGGCCGTGCCGACCGGGCTTGGCCAACGGCTGGTGTCGCACCACCGCAGCGTCAAATTGATGGAGGCCGCGCTCGATATCGATCTCGGCAACAAGATTAGCATGCCGGAGATTTCCCTGGCGGTGGACGCGGCCAGCCTGGCCACGTGGTTCCCGCTGAGCTTGCAACCGCTGCTGTCGCCGCCGCGTTGTCAACTCAACATCCAGCAGGCGACGCGCGACATGGCCCTGCATCTGGTGCGGGAGGGTAGCGTATTCGGCAGCGTCGCCGCCGCCCAGCCGCACGGCGAACACCCGGCCAACGGCCCGGAGGTGACGCCGCTGGGCAAGCTGCGCCACGTCTGCGTGGCCGCGCCGGCGTTCGCCGGCCACTGGTTCGGCGACGGCTTCTCGGCCGAGGCGGCGCGGCTGGCGCCGGCGGTGGTGTGCGACCGCGACATGATGGCCGGCTTCCTGCGCGAGGTGCTCGACCTGGACGGCCCGTATCCGCACCACACGGTGCCGCTGTCGCCGGCCAGCGCCGAGTGCATCCACGGCGGCCTGGCCTACGGGCTGATGCCGCTATCGCAGGCGGCCCGGCCGTTGGAGGACGGGCGGCTGGTCGATCTGGCGCCGGGCAAGCACGTGGACGTGGCGCTGAACTGGCACGCGTGGAACCTCGATACGCCGTTCACGCGCGCGCTCAGCGAACAAATCATCGCCACGGCGCGCCGGTTTTTGCTGCAGTAACCGCGGCAATAGCCGTCAGATATCGAGCGGATCGACTTCCAGCGACCATTTCACGCGGCTTTTCATCTCGCGCAAGGTCCACAACCACTCCTTTAAAAATGCCTGCAGCATGGGCCGCGACGCCGATTCGACCAGCAACTGCGCGCGGTCGACATTGTGCACGCGGGTCATGCTCATCGGGATCGGGTCGTTGATGGTGATGCCGGGATGCTCGACGCAATCGCGCGCGATGGTGAGGAATTCGATGGCCGTCGCCAGCTCGGGCGCCTCGGCCCGCAACAGCGCCTGGAACAGGTAGGGCGGCAGCGCGGCCTGCTCGCGCTCCTCCAGCAGCGCCGACGCGAAGTGGTCGTAATCGTGGTGCACCACCGCGCCATACAGCGGATGCTGCGGATAGCGGGTCTGGATCAGCACCTCGCTGACGCTGCCGCCCTCGGTCCGCCCGGCGCGGCCGGCGCGGCCCGCCACCTGCATCAGCTGCGCGAACAGCCGCTCGCTGGCGCGGTAATCCTGCGAGAACAGCGCGGTGTCCGGATTGAGGATGCCGACCAGCGTGAGCTTCTTGAAGTCGTGCCCCTTGGCGACCATCTGGGTGCCGATCAGGATATCGACCTCGCCCCGGTGGACGGTGTCGAAGGCCTCCTGCGCGCTGCCCTTCTTGCGGGTCGAGTCGGCGTCGATGCGCAGCACCCGCGCCTCCGGGAACAGCGCCTGCAAGCCCTCCTCGACGCGCTGGGTGCCGCGTCCCAGCGGTTGCAGGTCGACGTTGCCGCAGGTCGGGCAGTGGCGCGGAATGCGCAGCTCCAGGCTGCAGTGGTGGCAGCGCAGCCGGTGCTCGGGACGGTGCAGCACCATGAACGAGGTGCAGCGCGTGCATTCGCTGATCCAGCCGCACGATTCGCAGCAGATCACCGGCGCGTAGCCGCGGCGGTTGAGGAACAACAGCGATTGCTCGCCGCGCTCCATGCGCTGCTTGATGGCGGCGATCAGGCCGGAGGTCAGGCCGTCCTTCGGCTTGTCGCGCTCCATGTCGATCAGCTTCACTTGCGGCAGCACCGCGTTCTTGACGGCCCGCTCGCGTAGTTCCAGCTTGCGGTAGCGGCCCGACTGCGCGTGGTGCCAGCTCTCGAGCGACGGCGTGGCCGAGCCGAGCACGATCGGAATCGCCAGCTGCCAGGCGCGCCACACGGCAAGGTCGCGCGCCGAATAGCGCAAGCCTTCCTGCTGCTTGTACGACGGGTCGTGCTCCTCGTCGATGACGATCAGCTTCAGGTTCGGCAGCGAGGCCAGGATCGCCAGCCGGGTGCCGAGCACGATGCGCGCCCTGCCCTGGTGCGCGGCCAGCCAGTGCAGCATGCGCTCCCCCTCCGACAGGCTGCTGTGCAGGGTCGCCAGCATCACGCCGGGGAAGCGTGCACGGATATTGCCTTCCAGCTGGGGCGTGAGGTTAATCTCGGGCACCAGGATCAGGATCTGCGCGTCCACGTCGCGCGCCAGCACCTGCGCGCACGCCTGCAGGTACACCTCGGTCTTGCCGCTGCCGGTCACGCCGTACAGCAGGGTGGGCGTGAAGCCGACCGCGCCGCCGATGGCGTCCGCCGCCTCCTGCTGCGAGGGGTTGAGCACCGGCATGTTGAGCGGCGTGCCGTCGTGCGGCGCGTCGAGCTTGGCCAGCTTTTTCAGCGCCTTGTCGAGGGTCAGCGGAGTGGGCGCGCGCAGGTTCTTGGGCAATCCGGGCAAGGCCACCTCGCCCAGCGGACGCTGATAGTAGTCGGCGGCGAAGCCGGCCAGCGCCAGCCATTGCGCCGACAGCGGCGCCAGCTGGCTGCGGATCGCCAGCGCATCCTTCAACTTCCCGGCCGGCACATCGGTCTCGGCGGCGACGCCGACGATCAGCCCCATGACCTCGCGCGGGCCGAACGGGACGAACGCCAGCTGGCCGACTTGCGGCTGCTCCGCCGCATCGCAATACCAGCGGTAGTCGAAAATGGCATTCAGCGGCGTATCGAGCGCCACCTGAAGAATGCAATGGTGAAAGAGGCCCTGCATAGTTCCAATCACATGAAATTCGGTGCTGCGGAAGTATCCACAGTTTTTGTGGATAACTTTGTGGACAAGAGAATCTTAATCTCCGGAAACCAATCACTTAACAGTTGGTAGCTGCCCGAAGCGGGCAAATATTCGAATTTATTTTCCTTTAAAATCAATCACTTGAAAAAACCCTCCTAGGAGGCGGAGAAAACCGCTTTTTTCTCCGCAGCTGTGCATAAGTGAAGTATTTCGGATTAATTTTTAACGTTTTCCAACACTTTCCGGGGCTTTTTAATGGCCACCAGAAAGTACAACGTTCGGCCGATAACGACAAATTTTATACAGCCCGCGTCCGAATGGTTTGCGCGCTCATAACTTCGTTATCAAGGCAGCCACTTTGCCTAAAAATCGTGCAACGCAACATAAACCTCATGCAAAACAACAACATTATGGCTAAGTCACGGTTTACTAAGTACTTTTATTTTTTATCCACAGTTTTTGTGGATAACTTTGTGGACAATGAAGAAATAAACTCATGGAAGCCCGACTTATGGGTTTACAACCAGTACATACCCTCATCCAGCAACCAAAAAATTATCCTTATAAATCAACGATTTAGATCAATCTCCCCGGGGAGGAAAATAGTGCTGCCTGTTATTCTTGCACCAAAAAAAATTGTGCATAAGTCGGTTTGCTTTCCTCTGCGCACCAATGAAAATGGGGCACGCCCCACCGGAACGTGCCCCACGGGTTTGCGGTAGATCAAGACGCGCGCTGGGCCTTGCTGTAGGCGTGAACAGCGTCCACCATGGCCGCCACATTCTCCGGCGGCGTGAATTGGGAAATGCCGTGGCCCAAATTAAATACGTGTCCATGGCCGTTTTCCGGCTTGCCGAAGGCGTCCAGCACCTTGTGCACTTCGGCGCGGATCTGCTCGGGGCTGGCGAACAGGATCGCCGGGTCCAGATTGCCCTGCAAACCGACCTTGTGGCCCACCAGCTTGCGCGCCTGCGCCAGGTTCACGGTCCAGTCCAGGCCGACCGCGTCGGCGCCGATGTCGGCGATCTGTTCGATCCATTGCCCGCCGCCCTTGGTGAAGACGATGGCCGGAATCTTGACGCCGTCCTTATCCCGTTTGAGCAGCGCCACCACCTGGCGCATGTAATCGAGCGAAAACGCCTGGTAGGCGCCGTCGGCCAGCGCGCCGCCCCACGAGTCGAAGATCATCACCGCTTGGGCGCCGGCGTCGATCTGGGCGTTCAGATACTCGGCCACCGCCTTGGCGTTGATGGCCAGGATGTGGTGCATCAGGTCCGGACGGTTGTACAGCATCTTTTTGATGGTGTGGAACTCGCGCGAGCCCTGGCCTTCGACCATGTAGCAGGCCAGCGTCCACGGGCTGCCGGAAAAGCCGATCAGCGGCACGCGGCCGTTCAACTCCGTGCGGATCTGCGTGACTGCCTTGAATACATAGTCCAGCGATCCCAGTTCCGGTGCGCGCAGCGCCAGCACGTCGGCCTCGGTTTTGAGCGGGCGCTCGAACTTGGGGCCCTCGCCCTCGACGAAATACAGGCCCAGGCCCATCGCGTCGGGCACCGTCAGGATGTCGGAGAACAGGATGGCCGCGTCCAGCGGAAAGCGGTCCAGCGGCTGCAAGGTGACTTCGGTGGCGTAATCGGGATTGGTGGCCAGGCCCATGAACGAGCCCGCTTTTTGGCGCGTGGCGCGGTATTCCGGCAGGTAGCGCCCCGCCTGGCGCATCAGCCACACCGGGGTGTGTTCGGTCGGCTGGCGCAGCAACGCACGCAAGAAGGTGTCATTCTGAAGCGGAGCAAATTGTGGCATGAAAGGCAATCAAAAAGCGGGGAAAGGGCTATTATCGCACTCCGCGCCAATTTTTTTTCGCGGACGCTGGAAGATTGCGCGCCCTTTCTCTATCATCCTAGCACCCCGCCCTTTAGCCCAACCCAAGCCCCTGGAGCCGCCATGACATCCGAAGCATCGACCATCGCCGAATACGGCACTTGGCCATCGACCATCAGCGCCGCGCGCGTGGCGGCAGGCGCCACGCCGATGTCGTCGCTGATGCTGGGCGGCGCCGACGGCGGCGATATCTTCTGGCTGGCCGGGCGCGCCGCCGAGGCGGGCCGCAACACGCTGCTGCGCCACCACGGCGCCGCCACCGACGAGCTGACGCCGGCGCCGTTCAACGTGCGCAGCCGGGTGCACGAATACGGCGGCGGCGCCTACGCGGTCGACGGCGGGACGGTGTACTTTTCCCACTTCGCCGATAACCGCCTCCACCGGCTGGATTTCGCCGCCGATGGCGACTCGCAGCCCACGCCGGTGCCGCTGACGGCGGCCGGCAAGCAGCGCTTCGCCGATTTCGTGGTCGACCGCGCGCGCGGACGCCTGATCGGCGTGCGCGAACTGCACGGCGAGGATGGCCACGGCGAACCGTCCAACACCATTTGCGCGATCGGCATCGGCGACGGCGCCGAAACGGTATTGGCGCAGGGCGCCGACTTCTATTCGTCGCCACGGCTGTCGCCGGACGGCCGCGCGCTGGCATGGCTGACCTGGGACCACCCGCGCATGCCGTGGGAAGGCACCACGCTGTGGCTGGCCGAATTCCAGGACGACGGCACGCTGGCGACGCCCGCGCGCGTGGCCGGCGGCGCCGAGGAATCGATCTGCCAGCCGGAATGGTCGCCGAATGGGCTGCTGCATTTCGTCTCCGACCGCAGCGGCTGGTGGAACCTGTACCGCCTGGGCGCGGACCGTCAAAGCGTCGAGGCCCTGTGCCCGATGGAAGCGGAATTCGGTTCGCCGCACTGGACCTTCGGCAACTCGATGTACGGCTTCCGCTCGGCATCCGAAATCATCTGCACCTATATCGACAAGGGCGTGAGCCGGCTGGCGCGCCTGCTGCCGGCCAGCGGCAAGCTCGAAGCGATCGCCAACCCGTACGAGGAAATCCGCGAACTGCGCGTGGCGCCCGGCTACATCGCCATGCTGGCAGGCGGCCCGTCGATCCCGCTGGAGCTGGCGCGCATCGACTTCACCGAGGAAGGCGTGGAGATCCTGGCGCAGTCGATCGCCGACCTGCCCGACGAGGACAACCTGTCCATCCCCGCCAACATCAGCTACCCGAGCGCCAACGGCCGCACCTCGCACGCGTTTTTCTACGCGCCGCGCAACCGCGACGTGCGGGCGCCCGAAGGCAGCAAGCCGCCGGTGATCGTCATCAGCCACGGCGGCCCGACCGGCATGACCGTCAACACGCTCAAGCTGGCGACCCAATACTGGACCAGCCGGGGCTTCGGCGTGCTGGATGTGAACTACGGCGGCAGCACCGGTTTCGGCCGCGCCTACCGCGACCTGCTCAAGGGCCAGTGGGGCATCGTCGATGTCGAGGACTGCGTGGCCGGCGCCCGGGCGCTGGTCGAACGCGGCCTGGCCGACAACGACCGCCTGATCATCCGTGGCGGCAGCGCCGGCGGCCTGACCACCCTGTGCGCGCTGACGTTCCACGATGTCTTCAAGGTCGGCGCCAGCTACTATGGCGTCTCCGACCTGCAAGGGCTGGACGACGACTCGCACAAATTCGAATCGCGCTACACCGCCTACCTGATCGCGCCGCAGCCGCAGGCGCAAGCGCTGTACCAGGAGCGTTCGCCGATCAACCACACCGACAAGCTGGCGCGCCCGATGATCTTCTTCCAGGGCCTGGACGACAAGGTCGTGCCGCCGCAGCAATCGGAAATGATGGTCGACGCGCTCAAGAAGCGCGGCGTGCCGGTGGCCTATGTGCCGCTGGAGGGCGAGGGCCACGGCTTCCGCAAGGGCGAGAACATCGTCCGCACCCTGGAGGCGGAGCTGTACTTCTATCAGCGCATCTTCGGTCTGCACGACCCCTCGGCCTCGGCGCCAGTCCACATCGACAACCTGAAAGACTGATCCACGCATGGCCGACCCGAAGCTGCTTGCCGAATTCGACGCGCTTGAATTCAACGAAAAAATGATACTGGCGCTGCTCGCCCTGATCGGCGAGCCGGTCGGGCGCACCGCCATCCTCGATCATCTGGACAAGGCGCGCATCGAGGACCAGGACGGCCACCGCTACAACGTCGGCACCTTGGACGAATCGATGCGCAAACTGGAGCGGCTGGCCTTCATCAGCGTCGTCACGGGGCGCGGCTTCGTCTGCAACCCCAAGCTGCGCTGGCCCGCCATGCGCGCCTCGATCGGCACCCATGCGCTGGACGACCTGTGCGAGGCCTACGACGAGCTGGTGCCGATGCGCCAGACCTGGAACAGCGTCGAGCCGCGCAGCTACCGCGCCGGCATGGCGCGCCTGCGCATGGGCCTTTTGCGCGGCCAGGCGCCACAACAGATCCAGCCGATCCTGGCCTTCTGCCTTGGCAGCTACGAGGCGGCGCAGCTGCACCCCATCGTCGACATCTTCGGCCGCCCGTTCGAGCCGGGCATGCTGGCGCGCGTGCATCCGCTGCTGCAGGACGACGTGCTGGCGGTGCTGCTGGAAAACGCCAAACGTGAACTGCCCACCGTGCCGGTGATCCGCGAGTTCTGCGAACAGCACCTGCAACGCCGCCAGGCGGCCAAGGACGACATCAGTCCAGAACTGCGCCTGGCGCTGGCGGAGGACGCCATCCTGTGCGGGCGCCTGGACGACGCCAAGCGCTATCTGGAACGCACGGCCGGCCCGCAAAGCCAGTTCCTGGCCAGTACCATCGTGCTGCTGCGCGGCGCCACCGGCGCGGCCTTGGTCGGCTACGAGGCGGCGCTCAAGCTGCTGCGCCGCGAAACCGGCAAGCGCAAACACCTGTTCGCCGGCATCGGCGCCTATCTGTATCTGCTGTCGCTGCTGCGCAGCGAGGACCCCAAACATCAAAAAGCGGCGGACGCCTACCTCGAGATCGCGGTGCGCATGCCGCCAAACTACGACGCCGCCATCCACCAGCAGATCGACATGCTGCGCCAGATCCGCGCCGGCACCATGCAAACCGACGTCGTCTCCGCGCTGCCGTGGGACACCGCCGTGCAGACGCAGATGTTCCAGTGCCTGCTGTATTTCTGGCTGTCGTTGCCACAGCTGGGCGAGCGCCGCTTGCAGTTGCAGGAGCTGTTCGAAAACGCCGAACGCGCCGGCTACCTGTTCATCGCGGCGCAAGCGGCCGCGCTGCTCGGCCACCTTGGCGACGTCGACCAGCAGCGCCACGCGAACGCGCTGCGCACCCGCCTCGGCATCCCGGACATGGCGGTATGGTTCGAGCGGCAGGAGGCCTGGCAGCGGCAGTTGTCGGCCCTGATCAATCTTCAGCAGCCCGCAACGGCGGAAGCGGCCGGCGCCACGCGGCTGGTCTGGCAACTCACCTACGACAACCGCCACGGCCTGACCGACGTCGCCCCGGTCGAGCAAAAACGCGACGCGCGGGGCTTGTGGAGCAAAGGCCGCGCCGTGGGCCTGAAGCGGCTGCGCTTCGAGCCGGAGCAATTCGACTTCCTGACGCCGCAGGACGTGCGCGTGTCGGAGGCGATCTCGGTGGCGCACCGCAGCTACCAGTCCAGCGGGCTGGCCTACGAGATCGATCCGCAGCGCGCCGCCTCGGCGCTGATCGGCCACCCGCTGCTGTTCTGGGCCGACGCGCCCGACACGCGCGTGGAGATGCTGGCCGGCGAGCCGGAACTGCTGATCAAGAAAAGCCCGGGCAACCTGGAGATCCGCCTGCAGCCGCGCATCCCGGACGACAATTCCTTCGTCATCGTCAGCAAGGAGACGCCGACCCGCCTGCGCGTGGTCAACATCCTCGACGAGCACCGCCGCATCGCCGCCATCGTCGGCGACAGCCTGACCGTGCCGGCGCACGCCGAGCAACAGGTGCTGCACGCGATCAGCTCCATCTCGTCGCTGGTGACGGTGCAGTCGGAGATCGGCGGCGCGGCGCCGGACATGCAGCAGGTGGAAGCCGACACGCGCCTGCACGTGCACCTGCTGCCGTACCAGCACGGCCTGAAGATGCAGATCCTGGTGCGCCCGCTGGCCAACGGCGCCTACTACGCGCCCGGCGCCGGCGCCGACAGCGTGATCGCCGATGTCGGCGGCAAGCCGGTGCAGGCGCGCCGCCATCTGATCGACGAACGCGACGCCGAACGTGAGCTGATCGCCAAATGTCCGGTGCTGGAATCGGCCGAGCAGGATCACGGCGAATGGCTGCTCGGGCAGCCGGCGCTGTGCCTGCAATTGCTGGTCGAGCTGCAGGAACTGAAGGCGGGCAGCATCGTGCTGGCCTGGCCGGAGGGCGAGAAATTCCGCGTCACCGCCAAGGTCGAGACCAAGCAGGTGCGCCTGTCCATCAAGAGCAACAAGGACTGGTTCGCGGCCAGCGGCGAGGTGCAGATCGACGAAGACAAGGTGATGGACCTGCGCACCCTGCTGGAGCTGATGCAAAAGAACCAGAGCCGCTTCGTCGAACTGGGCGAGAACCGCTACCTGGCGCTGACCGAGGAGCTGCACCGCCGCCTGCGCGAGGTGTCCGCCTACGGCGAACCGACCGCCGACGGCGTGCGCCTGCATCCGCTGGCCGCGTTCGCGCTGGAGGAGCTGGCCGACGACGTCGGCGGCCTGAAGGCGGACAAGCTGTGGAAGGAGCACATGCAGCGCATGGCGTCTCAGGCCGCGTTCGAGCCGCATCTGCCGAGCACCTTGCAGGCCGAATTGCGCGACTACCAGCTGGAGGGCTTCAACTGGCTGTCGCGCCTCGCCCATTGGGGCGTGGGCGCCTGCCTGGCCGACGATATGGGCCTCGGTAAAACCTTGCAGGCGATCGCGCTGATCCTGTCGCGCGCGCCGCAAGGGCCGACGCTGGTGATCGCGCCGACCTCCGTCTGCATGAACTGGATCGGCGAGGCGGCGCGCTTCGCGCCGACGCTCAACGTCAAGCTGTTCGGCGCGGGCGACCGCGCCGAGACCATGTCCACCCTGCGGCCCTACGATGTGGTGGTGGCCAGCTACGGCCTGCTGCAGCTGGAGTCGGCGTTGTTCGCCGGCGTGCAGTGGAACACCATCGTGCTCGACGAGGCGCAGGCGATCAAGAACGGCGCCACCAAGCGCTCGCAGGCCGTCATGGCGCTCAAGGGCGACTTCCGCATGATCGCCACCGGCACGCCGCTGGAAAACCATCTGGGCGAGTTGTGGAACCTGTTCCGCTTCATCAATCCTGGCCTGCTGGGCAGCATCGAGCAGTTCAACCTGCGCTTCGCGGCGCCGATCGAGAAGCCGCAGGACCACCGCGCCGAACTGGGCGCGCGCAACCGCCTGCGGCGCCTGATCCAGCCGTTCATGCTGCGCCGGACCAAGGCGCAGGTGCTGACCGAACTGCCGTCGCGCACCGAGATCACCTTGGAGGTCGACCTGTCGAAAGAGGAGACGGCGCTGTACGAATCGCTGCGACGCACGGCGCTGGAAAACCTGGCCGCCGTCGAAGGCCCGGCCGAGAAGAAGTCGATCCAGATCCTGGCCGAGATCATGCGGCTGCGGCGCGCCTGCTGCAATCCGAACCTGATCGCGCCGGAGCTGGGGCTGGCCAGCAGCAAGCTGGCCGCGTTCGCGCACCTGCTCGAGGGGTTGCTGGAGAACCGCCACAAGGTGCTGGTGTTCAGCCAGTTCGTCGACCATCTGTCCTTGATCCGCGCGCACCTGGACGCCAACGACATCAGCTACCAATACCTCGACGGCTCGACCTCGATGGCCGACCGCAAGAAGCGCGTGGACGCCTTCCAGGCCGGCGTCGGCGACGTCTTCCTGATCAGCCTGAAGGCGGGCGGGGTCGGCATCAACCTGACCGCCGCCGACTACGTGATCCACATGGACCCGTGGTGGAACCCGGCGGTGGAGGACCAGGCATCGGACCGCGCCCACCGCATGGGCCAGCTGCGCCCGGTGACCATCTACCGCCTGGTGGCGCGCCACACGATCGAGGAAGGCATCGTCGATCTGCACCAGCACAAGCGCGACCTGGCCGACAGCCTGCTCGAGGGCAGCGACGTGTCGGGCCGCATGTCGGCCGGCGAGATGCTCGGCATGCTGCAGGAAGGGTTGAAAAAGTAGTCGACGTGTTTTGTCTTGTATCGAACGCTCTCAAGCGGGCCGATTAGTGATAATCTCCAACGCTTCGACTTGGCCCGCTTGCCGCAGCGTGATGTGGACACGCGTGCCTTGTCAAAATAAACACAAGGCTGCAGACGATGATCAAGACAAAAATTGCACTGGCTGTGGTGATGGCGGCACTCGCCTTCGCACCGGCCGGCGCGGCGCCCGCCAACAAGGACGCCAGCACCAAGACCAAGAACGCGAAGAGCGACAAGAGCACCAGCAAAACCGGGACCAAGAGCGCAACCCCCGGCAAGGCTGGCAAAAACAGCAAGACCACCAAGAAGGGCGGCAAGGGCAAGGCCGTGGCGGCCGCCGCGGCGACAACGGCGGTGGCCGCCGCCAGGCCCGCCGTGGCCGCCGTGTCCGAACGGCGCCAGGACCGTTCGTTCGACACCCTCAGCAACCAATTCCTCAACGCCCTGTGGCGCATCGATTCGGAAAGCGCGATCTACGCCGGCAAGTACGACACCGCCGCCACCCTGACCATTCCGGACGCGGCCACGCAGACCAGGGAACTGGCCTTCATCGACGACTGGAAGCTGCGCTTCGGCAAAGTCAACGCCAGCCAGCTGTCGCCGAAACAGCGCACCGACCTGGCGCTACTGATGAACAAGCTCGATAGCGACCGCTTCCGCCTGACCACCCTGCGCGAGTTCGAGTGGAACCCGGCCGGCTACAACGTCGCCGGTCCGCTGGACCTGATCCTGACCACCGAATACGCAGCCCAGCCGCAGCGCCTGCGCACCTTGCTCAAGCGCATCGCCGGCATTCCGGCCTACTACGAGGCGGCGCGCAACAACATCGTCAACCCGACCCGCGAACACACGCGCCTGGCGATCAAGCAGGCGCCCGGCGTGCAGACCGTGCTGACCGAGATCGACAAGGCGGCGCAGGCGTCGATCCTGACGCCGATCGAGAAGCAGCAGTTCACGCAGCGGGTCAACGCGGCGCTGACGGCGGTCGACGGCTATGTGGCCTTCCTGACCGAGATGGACAAGCTGATGGACACCAAAGGCCGCCGCACCTTCCGCATCGGCAAGGCGATGTATGAGCAGAAGTTCGCCTACGACATCCAGTCCGGCAGCACCGCCGAGCAGACCTACCAGAAGGCGCTGGCCGCGCGCGAGGAGCTGCTGGCCAATATGGAGCGGCTGTCCGACGAGATGTGGGACAAGTATCTCCCCGGCGTGGCCAGGCCGGCCGACCGCTACGCCAAGATCGGCATGATGATCGACAAGCTGTCGGCCAACCACGTGCGGCGCGAGGATTTCGTCAACGAGATCAAGCGCCAGATTCCCGTGCTGCAGGATTGGGTGGTCAGCAAGAATTTGCTGACCCTGGACCGCAACAAGCAGCTCGAGGTGCGCGCGACGCCGGCCTATCAGGCGGGCGTCGCCGGCGCCAGCATCGACGCGCCGGGACCGTACCGCCCGCAGGACCGCACCTACTACAACGTCACGCCGCTCGATGGCGCCACGGCGGAGGCGGCCGAGAGCAGCCTGCGCGAGTACAACCACTGGATACTACAGATCCTCAATATCCACGAGGCGATTCCCGGCCACTACGCGCAGCTGGTGTATGCCAACAAGTCGCCGTCGATCGTCAAGTCGATCTTCGGCAACGGCGCGATGGTGGAGGGCTGGGCGGTCTACGGCGAGCGCATGATGCTGGAGTCCGGCTACGGCGACAACGCGCCGGAAATGTGGCTGATGTATTCGAAGTGGAACCTGCGCAGCGTGACCAACACCATCCTCGACTACAGCGTGCACGTGCTGGGCATGACGGAGGAACAGGCGATCGACCTGCTGACGCGCCAGGCCTTCCAGACGCGCACCGAGGCGGTCGAGAAATGGCACCGGGTGCAGGTGTCGTCGGTGCAGCTGACCAGCTATTTCAGCGGCTACAGCGAGATCATGGAATTGCGCGAAGAGCGCAGGAAGGCCTTGGGCGACAAGTTCAACCTGAAGGAATTCCACGAGCAATTCCTCAGCTACGGCAGCGCGCCGGTGCGGGTGATCAAGGGCTTGATGATGAAGTAGTTTCAGGGTATCGAATTGCGAAGGGGGTGCCGGCGGAGACGTCGGCGCCCCTTTTTCGTTCGGCCGCCGGCCGCTTGCGAGCGCGCAAAGGCCTCATCCACCGATTCGATACGATGGTCGCTTAGCCCATGCCGGGCCGGTTCTGCTACGATAAAAGCCGGGAGTGATCATGACCATGCCGATCAAGTTCGATACCCTTGAGTACGCCAGACGGTTGGTTGAGGCTGGAATTCCGGCCGACCAGGCCGACGCCCATGCGCAGGCGCTCAGCGACGCGCTGGCGACGGCCAGCGTCACGCCGGCCGAACTGATGCTGGTGAGAAGCGAGCTCTTGGCCAGAATGGATACGCTGAAGAGCGAGGTGTATGCGCGCATGGATCGGCTGAAGGTCGAAATCGATGCGCGATTCGACCAGCTGAAGGTTGAGATCGATGCGCGATTCGACCAGCTGAAGATTGAAATCGATGCACGATTCGAGTCCAAATTGCGCCCGCTACGCTGGCTGCTCGGCATCGCGCTGGCGGGACAGGTGGTCGCGCTCGGGCTGGCCGCCGTGATCTTGACACGGCTGCCGGGCTGATCAGGACTGCGTCTCTTCCGGCGCCGTCGAGATGCGCACAAACAGCGGCGCCACCAGCAGGCCCAGCTCGAACAGCAAACACATCGGAATGGCCAGCGAGAACATGCTGACCGCGTCCGGCGGCGTGACGATCGCCGCGATGACGAACGCGCCGACGATGGCGTAGGGACGGATCTCCTTGAGCTTGGCGACGGTCACAAACCCCATGCGCACCAGGATCACCACCACCACCGGCACCTCGAAGGTCGCGCCGAAAGCCAGGCACATCGACATGACGAAATCGAGATAGTTCTCGATATCCGGCGTCACCGCAATCGACTGCGGCGAGAACTCGGCGATGAACTGGAACACCCGGCCGAACACCAGGAAGTAGCAGAACGCCACGCCCGACATGAACAGGAACGACGACGAAATGACCAGCGGCGCGATCAGGCGCTTTTCATGCGCGTACAGGCCGGGCGCGACGAACGCCCACAGCTGGTACAGCACCCACGGCAGCGACAGGATGATCGAGATCACCAGGGTCACCTTCATCGGCACCAGGAACGGCGAAATGACGCCGGTGGCGATCATCTTCGAGCCGACCGGCAGCGATGCGATCATCGGCCGCGCGATGAAATCGTAGATTTGCGACGGCCCCGGCCAGATCATCAGCGCCAGGCACACCAGCGCCACGCCGATCGACGCCTTGACCAGACGGTCGCGCAGTTCGATCAGGTGGGAGATGAAGGTTTCTTCGCCGGAGTTCGGTGTAGTCATTAGTAGAAGCTAGCGTTGGTGTTGCCGCGTGGACGGAAGCGGGCGACCCGCGCGGCGCCGGAGGTGACATGCAATTTGCCGCCGTGGCGCTGCTTGTACCAGGCCGGAATGGCGGCGCTGCGCACCACCTTCTTGCGGCGGAATTCGCGCGCCTTGCGCGCCAGGTCGTCGGTGCTGACGCTGCCGTACGACGAGGTGTCGGGGGTCGACGCCGGCGTGTCGTGCCAGGCGTTTTCGACTTCGGAGATGTTCTGCGAAATCGAGTTTTCCACGTCGCTCTTGATGTTCTGCGCGGCGTCCTGCACCGTCTTGTGGAGGTTTTTCAATTCCTCCAGCTCGATTTCGCGCGAGACCTCGGATTTGACCTCGTTCAGGTAGCGCTGGGCGCGCCCGTACAAGGTCCCGGCCATGCGCGCCACGCGGGGCAGCTTTTCGGGACCGATGACGATCAGCGCAACCACGCCGATCACAGCAAGTTTGGTAAGACCGAGATCGATCATAAGATATGCGCGTCAGCCAGCGGGGCCCGGCGACAATTCGCGGGCCCGGACCGGCTTACTGCTTGTTTTTCTCTTTGGCGTCGACGTCGATGGTGCCCGGCGCGGCCGGCGTGGCGGGCTTGTCGTCGTCGCCCTTGACGCCATCCTTGAAGCCCTTGACGGCCTTGCCGATGTCGGAACCCATATTGCTCAGTTTCTTGGTGCCGAAGACCAGCATCACAATCACCAGAACGATCAGCCAGTGCCAAATACTAAATGAACCCATCATATTCCCCTTGCAAGGCGCATGCGCCCAGATTATCCGTTGATTCAAGAACCGCGTGCGACAGTATAAGCGAACGGCGGCGTGTCATGTAGATGTCATGTGGCAAGCGATATAAACCAACGGTACGCCGCCCCGATGCCGGCTGTTACCGCTGGCCGCGCCAGGGGTGCGCGCCGCCGATCACGTGCAAATGCAGATGGTACACCTCTTGCCCGCCGTCCGGCCCACTGTTGATCAGGGTCTTGTAGCCGCCGCCGGGCGTGCCGTCCGCATCATAGCTGACCGCGCAACCGAATTCCTCTGCCAGACGGGGGGCGAGGGCCAGCATCTTGCCCAGCAGCGGCGCCTCGTTGGCGCTGCAATCGGACAGGGTCGAGATGTGTTTCTTTGGAATCACCAACAAATGCACGGGCGCGGCCGGGTTGATATCCTTGAACGCGAGCAACTCGTCATCCTCGTACACGGCCGTCGAAGGGATTTTCTTTTCGGCTATCTTGCAAAACAAACAGTTTTCCACAGCGGCTCCATCAATGGTGGTGTTGTCCCGGCATGTTGTTCCGGCTTATTGTTCCCGGCCCTATTCCTTGCGCGCGGCTTTTTCGGCGATGCCGGACACGCCTTCGCGGCGCGCCAGCTCGTCGAGCACCTGCTGCGGCTTCAGGTCGAACTGGGCCAGCAGCACCAGCGTATGGAACCACAAGTCGGCCACTTCGTACAAGACCTTGGCGCCGTCGCCGCCGGCGTGGCGGGCGTCCTTGGCGGCCATGACGGTCTCGGTGGCTTCCTCGCCGATTTTTTTCAGGATGGCGTCGTCGCCCTTGGCGAACAGCTTGGCCACGTAGGAGGCGGCGGGGTCGCCGCCGTTGGCCGGCTTGCGTGATTCGATCAGCTCGGCCAGGCGGTCCAGTTGTGTGCTCATGGGGTCTTCTTCGGTTTTGCCGCGTAAATATCGGACGGGTCTTTCAGCACCGGCTCGGTGTTCTGCCAGTCGCCCTCGAGCGCGTCGCCCTCGAACTTCTGGAAGAAGCACGAATGCCGGCCCGTGTGGCAGGCGATGCCGCCGGCCTGCTCGATCTTGAGCAGCACCACGTCCTCGTCGCAGTCGAGGCGGATTTCCAGCACCTTTTGCGTGTGGCCGGACTCCTCGCCCTTGTGCCACAGTTTCTTGCGCGAACGGCTCCAGTACACCGCCTCGCCCAGCTCGACCGTCTTGGCCAGGGCGTCGCGGTTCATCCACGCGAACATCAGCACGTCATTGCTGCCGGCTTCCTGGGCGATGACCGGCACCAGGCCGTTTTCGTCCCATTGAATTTTTTTCAGCCATTTGGCTTTGGCGAGGCTGCTCGGGGTGGTCGACATAATGCTATCCAGTGCTGTGATCAATTGGTCAGGCGCATCGGAATGCCCTGTTGTGCCATGAAACGCTTGGCTTCCTGCACCGTATGCTGTCCGTAGTGGAAGATACTGGCCGCCAGCACCGCGTCGGCCTTGCCCAGCTTGACGCCGTCGGCCAGGTCCTGCAGGCCGCCGACGCCGCCCGAGGCGATCACCGGGATGCCGATGGCGTCGGAGACGCCGCGCGTCAGGCCCAGGTCGAAGCCGGACTTGGTGCCGTCGCGGTCCATGCTGGTGAGCAAGATCTCGCCCGCGCCCAATTTTTCCATCTTGACGGCCCACTCGATGGCATCGATGCCGGTGGCCTTGCGGCCGCCGTGGGTGAACACCTCCCACTTGCCGGGCGCGACCTGCTTGGCGTCGATCGCCACCACGATGCACTGCGAACCGTGCTTTTGCGAGGCGTCGAACACCAGCTGCGGATTGGCCACGGCAGACGAGTTCATGCTGACCTTGTCCGCGCCGGCGTTGAGCAGGCGGCGCACGTCGGCCACCTCGCGCACGCCGCCGCCGACGGTCAGCGGAATGAACACCTGCGAGGCCACGGCCTCGATGATGTGCAGGATCAGGCCGCGGTTGTCGCTGGTGGCGGTGATGTCGAGGAAGGTCAGTTCGTCGGCGCCCTGCTCGTCGTAGCGGCGCGCGATCTCGACCGGGTCGCCGGCGTCGCGCAGCTCGGTGAAGTTGACGCCTTTGACGACGCGGCCGTCGGTCACGTCCAGGCAGGGAATGATGCGTTTAGCGAGCATGGCAGCCTTATTCTTCCTCGTCGTCGATGAGGTCGCCGCTGAGCTCGTCGGCGCGCAACTGCGCCGAGGCCAGGTCGATCGTGCCCTCGTAGATCGAGCGGCCGCAGATGACGCCCTCGATGCCCTCGTCCTGCACCGCGCACAGCGCTTCGACGTCGGCCAGGTTGTGCAGGCCGCCGGAGGCGATGACCGGGATCTTGACCGCCTGCGCCAGCTTGACGGTGGCGTCGATGTTGACGCCGCCCATCATGCCGTCGCGGCCGATGTCGGTGTAGATGATCGCTTCGACGCCGTAGGCCTCGAATTTCTTGGCCAGGTCGATCACCTCGTGGCCGGACATCTTGCTCCAGCCGTCGGTGGCGACCTTGCCGTCCTTGGCGTCGAGGCCGACGATGATGTGGCCCGGGAAGGCGCCGCAGGCGTCGTGCAGGAAGCCCGGCTCCTTGACGGCGGCCGTGCCGATGATGACGTAGCTGATGCCGGCGTCGAGGTAGCGCTCGATGGTGTCGAGGTCGCGGATGCCGCCGCCCAGCTGGACCGGAATCTCGTCGAGGCCGTTTTCCTCGGCGTACTCCTGCACCACCTTCAGGATCGCCTTGACGGCGCCCTCGTTCTTCGGCTTGCCCGCGAAGGCGCCGTTCAGATCGACCAGATGCAGGCGGCGCGCGCCCTGCTTCAGCCAATGCAAAGCCATGTCGGCCGGATCTTCGGAGAATACGGTGGCGAGTTCCATATCGCCTTGTTTCAAGCGAACGCAGTGACCGTCTTTGAGGTCGATGGCAGGAATGAGCAGCATGATGGTTTTAAGTGTGAGAAAGTGAAAGGTTCGAGGTTACAAGCCAGGGCGATAGGCGATCAAGGATTCCAGTGAACGAAGTTCTTGTACAACTGCAGTCCGGTCGCGGCGCTTTTCTCCGGATGGAACTGTGTGGCAAAAATATTATCACGAGCGACGGCGCAACTGAACGGCGCACCGTAGACGGTGGTGCCGACGGTGTGCGCGCTGTGCTCCGGCTGGGCGAAATAACTGTGCACAAAATAGAAATAACTGTTGTCGGCGATTTCGCTCCACATTGGGTGGGACGCGTTTTGCCGGACTTGGTTCCAGCCCATCTGCGGCACCTTGAAGCGCGAGCCGTCCTCCTGCAACTGGCCGTCGAGCTGGAAGCGCACCACCTTGCCCGGCAGCAGGCCCAGGCCGGCGGCCCCGCCCTCCTCGCTGGCGTCGAACAGCATCTGTTCGCCGATGCACACGCCCAGCAGCGGCTTGTTGCGGGCGGCCACCATCAGCGCCTCCTGCACGCCCGATTCGCGCAGGCTGCGCATGCAGTCCGGCATCGCGCCCTGGCCCGGCAGCACGATGCGGTCGGCGCCCTCGATATCGGCCACTTCGCCCGAGATCAGGACGTCGGCCTCGGGGGCGACGGCGCGCAGCGCTTGCGCGACCGAACGCAGATTACCCATTCCGTAATCAACTACGACAATTTTTTTCATAATCTTGGTGTGTAAGCCGGTTGTGCCCTTACAGGCTGCCCTTGGTCGACGGAATGGTGCCGGCGGCGCGCGGGTCCAGCTCGGACGCCATGCGCAGCGCGCGGCCGAAGGCCTTGAACACGGTTTCGCATTGATGGTGCGCGTTGGTGCCGCGCAGGTTGTCGATGTGCAAGGTCACCAGCGCGTGGTTGACGAAGCCGCGGAAAAATTCCAGGGTCAGGTCGACGTCGAAGGTGCCGATCATCGCGCGCGTGAACGGGATATGGTATTCGATGCCCGGACGGCCGGAGAAATCGAGCACCACGCGCGACAGCGCCTCGTCCAGCGGCACGTACGAGTGGCCGTAGCGGACGATGCCCTTGCGGTCGCCGATGGCCTTGGCCACGGCCATGCCCAGCGTGATGCCGACGTCCTCCACCGTGTGGTGGTTGTCGATGTGGATGTCGCCGGTGGCTTCGACGTCGAGGTCGAACAGGCCGTGGCGGGCGATCTGGTCCAGCATGTGGTCGAGGAAGGGCACGCCGGTGTTCAGCTTTTGCTTGCCGGTGCCGTCGAGATTGATGGAAACGCGGACTTGCGTCTCGTTGGTGTTGCGGATGATTTCTGCGGTGCGGTTCATGAAGGGCTCGGTGGCGGTGATTTAAGCTGCAAGCGATGCGGATAAGGCATCCAGGAAGGCGGCGTTCTCTTCCGGTGTGCTGACCGTGACACGTAAACAATTGGCCATCACGGTATCCATTTTACTCATATTTTTAATTAATACCTTGTGGGACAGTAGTTTCGCATAGGCATCATCGGCATTTGGCACCCGAATCAAGATAAAATTCGCCGCCGACGGAAACACCTCGACCCCCGGCATGGCGGCCAGCGCGGCCATCAGATCGGTCCGTGCGGCGCGCAAAGCGGCCGCCTGCTGGTTCAGCACGTCCAGATGGTCGAGCGCGAATTCGGCCGCCGTCTGGGTCAGCACGTTGATGTTGTAAGGAGGCCGCACTTTGTCGAATTGCTCGAGCAATTTCGGCGCGGCCGACATGTAGCCGAGGCGGATGCCGGCCAAACCGAGCTTGGACACCGTGCGCATGACGATCAGGTTGTCGAACTCCGGCAGACGGTCCATGAAGGTTTTCTGGGCGAACGGCTCGTAGGCCTCGTCGACCACGGCCAGGCCGAAACCATCCAATGCCTTGATGATGGCGACGATATCGTCGTCCGAGAACAGGTTGCCGGTCGGGTTGTTCGGATACGACAGGAACACCAGCGCAGGCTTGTGTTTTTCGATCGCCGCCAGCATGGCCGGCATGTCGAGCGTCAGGTCGGCCTTGACCGACACGCCGACATAGTCCATGCCGGCGAATCTGGTCGAACGCGAATACATGACGAACGACGGTGTCGGCGAGATGGCGACGGCGCGGCGGTCCTGGTGGGCGCAGGCCATGCACAGGATCGAAATCAGCTCGTCGGAGCCGTTGCCCAGCATGACATCGTAGCCGGCCGGGATGCCCAGCTTGGCGCGGATGCGCTCCTTGGTGCTTTCGTAGGAGGCGACCGGGTAGCGGTTCAGGGTGACGTCGGCCAGGCGCCGGGCCAGTTCGCGCGTCAGATGCTCTGGCAGGTGGTAAGGGTTCTCCATCGCATCCAGCTTGATAAAACCGCTCGCGTCGGCGACGTGGTAGCCGGCTACGGCGCGCACATCGGAACGGATGGTGGTGTTGATCAGGGTGTCGATGGAAGACATCTTACGTGGGCTCCTAGGTGGTTGTTGCGGTGCGTTTCACCGCGGGTTTTTTACTGCTTTTGGGGACGGGCTTCTTCTTTTCGGGCGGTGGCGGCAAATCCGCCGCCGCGATGCGTTCGGCGATGATGGCGCAGTAATCGGGATTCAACTCGAAGCCGACGAAATTTCGCCCGCAGCGCTTGGCGGCGATCGCCGTCGTGCCGCTGCCCATGAACAGGTCCAGCACCACGCCGTCCGGAGGGCACGAAGCCTTGAGCATGCGCTCGATGATCTCCAGCGGCTTTTGCGTCGGATGGTCGGCGCGCTCGGGATGCTCGCGGTGCAGACGCGACACGCTCCACAAATCCTTGGGGTTGTAGCCCACCTCCAGCCATTTGGCGCCGACGAAAATCGAGCGCGAACGGGCTTTCTTGGTCTCGGCGTCGTACGGAATGCGCACCGCGTCCAGATCGAAGTAGTAATCCTTGCGGCGCACGAAAAAGCCGATGGTGTCGTGCACCGACGAATAACTGCGCACGCTGCCGCCCATCGACGGCACCCGGCGGTCCCAGATAATCTCGTTCATCATCGTCATGCGCTTTTTCAGCAGCACGAAGATCTCCGGCGAAAAACGCCAGGTCAGGAAGATATACAGGCTGCCGTTGGGTTTCAGCTTGGGCAGCGCGGCGTCGATCCATTGCTCGGTCCAGCGCAGGTATTCCTCCACCGTCTGCGAGTCGGAATCGTTGCCGTAGTCCTTGCCCAGGTTGTAGGGCGGATCGGTCAGGATCAAATCGATGGAACCATCCGGAATGCGCGCCAGTCCGGCCAGCGCATCCTCGCAGAAGACCTGGTTGATCCAGGTCTCCTTGCTGTCCATGGCCACGGCCACGGTCATCGCGGCGTCTTCAAACGCAGTTCGGCGCTGCGGGCGTGGGCTTGCAGGCCTTCGCCGTAGGCCAGTTCGGCCGCGACCTTGCCCAGGGTTTGCGCGCCCGCCTCGCTGACCATGATCACGGACGAGCGCTTCTGGAAATCGTAGACGCCCAGCGGCGACGAGAAGCGCGCGGTGCGCGACGTCGGCAGCACGTGGTTCGGGCCGCAGCAGTAGTCGCCCAGCGACTCGGACGAGAAGCGGCCCAGGAACATGGCGCCGGCGTGGCGGATCTTGTCGGCCCACTGCTGTGGGTTCTCGGCCGAGATTTCCAGGTGTTCGGCGGCGATCGAATTGGCGATGGCGCAGGCCTCGTCCATGTCGCGCACCTTGACCAGCGCGCCGCGGTCGGTCAGCGAGGTGCGGATGGTTTCGTGGCGCGGCATCGTCGGCAACAGCTTGTTGATGCTTTGCTCGACCTTGGCGATGTAATCGGCGTCGGGGCACAGCATGATGGCTTGCGCCAGTTCGTCGTGCTCGGCCTGCGAGAACAGGTCCATCGCCACCCAGTCCGGATCGGTGGTGCCGTCGCAAACGATCAGGATCTCGGACGGGCCGGCGATCATGTCGATGCCGACGATGCCGAACACGCGGCGCTTGGCGGCGGCCACGTAGGCGTTGCCCGGGCCGACGATCTTGTCCACGGGCTGTATGGTTTCGGTGCCGTGGGCCAGCGCGCCGACGGCTTGCGCGCCGCCGATGGTGATCACGCGGGTGACGCCGGCGATGGCGGCGGCGGCCAGCACCATCTGGTTCTTCACGCCGTCCGGGGTCGGCACGACCATGATGATTTCCTCGACGCCGGCGACGTGCGCCGGGATCGCGTTCATCAGCACCGACGACGGATAGGCGGCCTTGCCGCCCGGGACGTAGATGCCGACCCGGTCGAGCGGGGTGATTTTCTGGCCCAGCACCGTGCCATCCGGTTCGGTGTAGGTGAAGCCTTGCAACTCCTGCTTCTGGCGCTCGTGGAACACGCGGATGCGCTGGGCGGCCACTTGCAGCGCCTCGCGCTGGGCGGCCGGAATCGCGGCCAGCGCGGCCTGCAGTTCGGATTCCGGAATGTCGAAGGCGGCCATGCTGGCGGCGCCGCCGTCCGGAATGCGGTCGAAGCGGTTGGTGTATTCCAGCACGGCGGCGTCGCCGCGCGCCTTGACGTCGGCCAGGATGCCGGCCACCGCGCGCTCGATGGCGTCGTCGGTGCCCGCTTCAAACGCCAGCAGGGTGTCCAGTGACTTTTTGAAATCGGCTTGGGTGGAATCGAGCTTGGTGATTTGAATCGGCATGATGGAATCCGTGGTTACAGCTTGTTCATAACTTCGAGGCGCGTTCGAACGCTTCGATGATCGGTTGCAGACGCTCGCGCTTGAGCTTCAACGCGGCCTGGTTGACGATCAGGCGCGACGAGATGTCCATGATGGCTTCGACTTCGACCAGGTCGTTGGCGCGCAGCGTGTTGCCGGTGCTGACCACGTCGACGATGGCGTCAGACAGGCCGACCAGCGGCGCCAGCTCCATCGAACCGTAAAGTTTGATCAGATCGACGTGCACGCCCTTCTTGGCGAAGTGCTCGCGCGCGGTCTGCACGAACTTGGTGGCCACGCGCAGGCGCGCGCCCTGGCGCACGGCCGTCTCGTAGTCGAAGCCGTTCTTGACGGCGACCGACATGCGGCAGGCCGCGATGTTCAAGTCGATCGGCTGGTACAAGCCCTCGCCGCCGTGCTCCAGCAGCACATCCTTGCCGGCCACGCCGAAGTCCGCCGCGCCGTGCTGCACGTAGGTCGGCACGTCGGTGGCGCGCACGATGATGACGCGCACGTCGGGATCGTTGGTCGACAGGATCAGCTTGCGCGAGGTCTCGGGGTTCTCGGTGACGGTGATGCCCGCCGCTTCCAGCAGCGGCAGGGTGTCCTCGAAAATACGTCCCTTCGACAGCGCCAGGATCAGCTGCGAATTAGCTTGGAATGCGCTCATGTTGACTTAATCCGGGTTACTTGATGCGTTTAATGTTGGCACCGACGGCGGACAGCTTCACTTCCATCTGGTCGTAGCCGCGGTCGAGGTGGTAGATGCGGTCGATCAGCGTCTCGCCGCGCGCGGCCAGCGCCGCGATCACCAGCGAGGCCGAGGCGCGCAGGTCGGTCGCCATCACCGGCGCGCCCACCAGCTGCGCGACGCCTTTGATGAAGGCGGTGTTGCCGTCGGTCTCGATGGACGCGCCCAGGCGGTTCATCTCCTGCACGTGCATGAAGCGGTTTTCGAAAATGGTCTCGGTCACGCGGCTCGGGCCCGAGGCGATGGTGTTGACCGCCATGAACTGCGCCTGCATGTCGGTCGGGAAGCCCGGGTATTCGGTGGTGCGGAAGGTGACCGGCTCCGGGCGCTGGTCCATCTGGGCGCGGATCCAGTTGTCGCCGACGGTCATCTTCAGGCCCACTTCGCGCAGCTTGTCGAGCGCCGCGTCCATGATATCGACGCGCGTGTTGCGGATCGTGATGTCCCCACCGGTTGCGGCCACCGCGCACAGGAAGGTCGCCGCCTCGATGCGGTCGGAGATGACGGCGTGTTTGGCGCCGTGCAAAGCTTCAACGCCCTGGATCACCAGGCGGTCGGTGCCGATGCCTTCGATCTTCGCGCCCATGGCCACCAGCAGGTTGGCCAAGTCGGTCACTTCCGGCTCGCGCGCGGCGTTTTCCAGGACCGTCTCGCCCTCGGCCAGGGTGGCGGCCATCAGCAGGTTCTCGGTGCCGGTCACGGTGATCATGTCGGTGACGATGCGCGCGCCCTTGAGCTTTTTGCACTTGGCGTAGATGTAGCCGGCGTCGATGGTGATCTCGGCGCCCAGCGCCTGCAGACCCTTGATGTGCTGGTCGACCGGGCGCGAGCCGATCGCGCAACCGCCCGGCAGCGACACCTTGGCTTCGCCGAAGCGCGCCAGCAGGGGGCCGAGCACCAGGATCGAGGCGCGCATGGTTTTCACCAGCTCATACGGCGCTTCCAGCTTGTCGATGTTGGCGCCGTTGAGGGTGACGGCGTCGCCGTCCTGCTTGACCTGCAGGCCGGTTTCCTTCAGCAGCTTGAGCATCGTGGCGACGTCGTGCAGGTGCGGCACGTTGGTCAGTTCCAGATCGCCGGCGGTCAACAGGCCCGCGCACAGGATGGGCAGCGCCGCGTTCTTGGCGCCGGAGATGTTGATGTCGCCGTGCAGGCGGTTGCCGCCTTGGATGAGGAGCTTGTCCATGCTTATCCTTTGTATTCTTCAGGGGTGAGGGTTTTCATCGACAGCGCGTGGATCTCTTCGCGCATGCGGTCGCCCAGCGCGGCGTAGACGATCTGGTGGCGCTGGATCGGACGCTTGCCGGCGAACGCCGGGGAAACGATCACGGCCTGGAAGTGCTGGCCGTCGCCCTCCACTTCGAGGTGGGTGCATTCGAGGCCGGCGGAGATGTAGCCGTGGATCAGTTCTGGAGTGGTGGTCATGATGAATCCTTAAATAACGAGGCTTAGTGGCGTAAACGATAGCCGCTGCGCAGAAGACGAATGGCGGCCAGCGACAGCACCACCAGGAAGGCCGAGACGATGGCAAGGCTGGTCCATGGATTGGTGTCGGACTGGCCGAAGAAGCCGTAGCGGAAGCCGTCGATCATGTAGAAGAACGGGTTCAAATGCGACACCGCCAGCCAGAACGGCGGCAGCGAGTGGATCGAGTAGAACACGCCGGACAGGAAGGTCAGCGGCATGATCAGGAAGTTCTGGAACGCCGCCAACTGGTCGAACTTCTCGGCCCAGATGCCGGCGATCAGGCCCATGGTGCCGAGGATGGCGGCGCCCAGCAGCGCGAACACGATGATCCACAGCGGCGCGGTGAACGACATGTGGGCGAACCAGGCGGTGGCCGCGAACACGCCGAAGCCGACCACCAGGCCGCGCACCATCGACGCCAGCACGTAGGCGGAGAAGATCTCCCAGTGCGACAGGGGCGTGAGCAGCACGAACACCAGGTTGCCGGTGATCTTGGACTGGATCAGCGACGACGACGAGTTGGCGAAGGCGTTCTGCAAAACGCTCATCATCACCAGGCCGGGGATCAGGAACGAGGTGTAGCTGACGCCCTCGTACACCTGCACCCGGCCTTCGAGCACGTGGCCGAAGATCATCAGGTACAGCAGGGCGGTCAGGATCGGCGCGGCGATGGTTTGCGTGGCCACCTTCCAGAAGCGCAGCGTCTCCTTGTAGACCAGGGTGCGGAAACCGCTCGAGATGAAGTTCATACGGTCCCCTTGTCCATGATCTGCAGGAAGATGTCTTCCAGGTCGGCCTGCTGCAGCTGCATGTCGTCGATGACGGCGCCGGATTCGCGCAGGCGGGCCAGGATGCCCTCGACCTCCGAATACTCGTTGATGCGCAGGCTGTATTTGCGGCCGTGGTCGGAGGCCTCCGGATGGGTCACCAGAGGCTTCAAGTCCTCCGGCAGCTCGCCGTGCGTCATGTTGACGATCAACTGCGAGCCGGAGATGCGGCGGATCAGCGCCGCCATCGTGTCCAGCGCGACGACCTTGCCGCCCTTGAGCATGGCCACGCGCTTGCACATGGCTTGCGCCTCCTCCAGGTAGTGGGTGGTCAGCACCACCGTGTGGCCCTCGCGGTTCAGGCGCGAGATGAACTTCCACAAGGTCTGGCGCAGTTCGACGTCGACGCCGGCGGTCGGCTCGTCGAGCACGATGACGGGCGGCTTGTGCACCAGCGCCTGCGCCACCAGCACGCGGCGCTTCATGCCGCCCGACAGCGCGCGCATATTGGTGTCGGCCTTGTTGGTCAGGTCGAGATTGTGCATCACCTCGTCGATCCAGGCGTCGTTATTGGGCAGGCCGAAGTAGCCCGACTGCAGCCGCAAGGTCTCGCGCACGGTGAAGAAGGGATCGAACACCAGCTCCTGCGGCACCACGCCGAGCTTGCGGCGCGCCTCGCGGAAGTCGCCGGTGACATCGTGGCCGTGGATGGCGACTTTGCCGGCGTCGGGCCGGATCAAGCCGGCGATGATGGAGATCAGCGTGGTTTTGCCGGCGCCGTTGGGGCCCAGCAGGCCGAAGAACTCTCCCTCCTCGATCGAGAGGGAGACGCCGCCCAGTGCCTGGAGCGACTTGTAGCGCTTCTCGACATTCGTTATTTGGATCGCTGTCATGCTTGACTTATCAGTTGTGTGCGGCGGCGTGGGCCGGCGCGGAATGGGGCGGAAGGTATAACCAGGCGCCACGGCTCTTAGGCGGTGGCAACGTTCAATTATATTGGAAATCTGCTTCGGCAGAGCCGGATGGGCAATAACCGGGGATAACTTAGAGGTACGACAGGCGGCGGGGTGGGGCGGGGGTCAATGATGGTGGTGCAGGTCGGCAGGCGCGTCGGCCTGGCCGGCGCAGGCTTGCGCGGGATCGCTTTGCTCGGGGAACACCAGCGCGCAGACGCCGTACAGCTTGGTCAAGCTTTGCAGCGCGGGTGGCAGGTTCTTCAGTTCCAGCTTGACGCCGGCCTCGCTGGCGGCGCGTTGCCAAGCCAGCAAGACCGAAACGGCCACCGAATCGACCGTCAACACGTGGCGCAGATCGAACACCGTCTGGCCGGCCTTGATGGCCGCCAGGCCGCGCTCCAGCGCCGCGGTGGCGTTGAGCACGGTCAGGGACGTGAGCGATTGCAGGTTGTCGGTCGGTTCGGACATGGTCGTTATTTCCGGTAAAAGCTTATTTTGCCGTAGTTTTCAAAGGTTTGCTCGCCAGCGACTGGTTTTTCGCGGTCAGGGTCTTGATCAGGCCGTCGATGCCGCCCTTGCTGATCTCCGACGCGAACGTGCCCTTGTAGGTTTCCACCAGCCAGGCGCCCATGACGTTGATGTCATAGATCTTCCAGCCGGCGGCGGCCTTGGCCACGCGGTAGTTCAGCGTGATCGGCTCGCCACGGGTCATGTTGACCTTCGAGCGCACTTCCACCTCGGTGTCCGACGGGTCGGCGCGCAGCGGCTGGAAGTCCACGGTTTCGTTCTTGATCTGCGACAGCGCGCCCGAGTAAGTGTAGATCAGCAGGGTGCGGAACTGTTCCGACAGCTGCTTTTTCTGCTCGGGGGTGGCGTCGCGCCAGAAACGGCCGGCCGCCAGCGAGGTCATGCGGTCCGAGTCGACGTACGGCAGGATCTTGGTCTCGACCAGCTGCATGACTTTCTTGGTGTCGCCGGCCTGGATCGCCTTGTCGGACTTGGCGGTCTCGATGACGTCCTGGCTGATGCGCTTGACCAGCGCGTCCGGCGCCTCGTTGGCGGGACCGGCGGCGTGGGCGTTGAAGGCCAGCGAGACGGTGGCGATGGCTAACAGTTGTTTGAACAATTTCATCTTTTATCTACCTATGTGGGTTCTTCGGGGTCACAGGCTGGCGTCGCTCGCAGCCGGCGTACCGGAGTTTAACTCCTTGGGTGCCGATTCGGATGACACGGTTGCGGAATTTTCCGCAGACTTCGCTTCGGAAGGCGCCGGCGCGGTCGCTTGCGGCGTCACCGGCGCGGCCGGCGCGGCGTCCGGCTTGGCCGCGGGCGCGCCCTCGTCGTTCGCTGGATCTTGCTTCTTGGAATTGCTTGGGCCGTCGCCGTCCGGATGGATCAGGCTTTCGCGGCGCTGCAGGTAGCCGTCGCGGATGAACTCGTAGCGGTCCAGCGCGGCGTCTTCCAGCATGCTGGTGGCGTCGAGCAGGCTGGCGCGGGTATCGATCAGGTTGACGCCGGTGCCGATGTTACGCACGTGGACCGGGTCCTTGTAGCGCCAGATGTTGCCGGCGAAGTCGGCCGGCAGCGCCACGGTGTCGCGCACCGTCGATGGGCCCAGCAGCGGCAGCATCAGGTAGGGACCGGACGACACGCCCCAGGTGCCCAGGGTCTGGCCGAAGTCTTCCTTGTGCTTTTGCAAGCCTGCCTCGGAGGCGATGTCGAACAGGCCCAGGATGCCCAGGGTCGAGTTCAGCGCGAAGCGGGTGATGTCGGTCATGCCGGCCTCGCCCTTGCCTTGCAGCAGGTTGTTGACGGCGGTCCAGGCGTCGCCCAGGTTGCCGAAGAAGTTGCCGACGCCGGTCTGCACGAACGATGGCGTAACGTCGCGGTACACCGTCGCAACGGGCTTCAACGCGTAGGTATCGACGGTGTCGTTGAACGAGAACACGGCGCGGTTGTAGCTTTCGTACGGGTCGCGCGGATTGGGGCCGGCGCAGCCGGCCAGCATCAAGGTGACGCCCAGCGCCAGCGCGGCCTGGCGGAAGTGTTTCGGGGTGCTAGACATTTATTCTTCCTTTTTTCCTTCGGCGGCCTTGCTGTAGATGAACTGATTGATCAGGTCTTCCAGCACGGCGGCCGATTGGGTTCGTGCGATTTTGTCACCGGCGGCCAAATTGTTGGTGTCGCCGCCGGCCTCGATGCCTACGTATTGCTCGCCCAGCAGACCGGCCGTCAGAATTTTGGCGGAGCTGTCCTTAGGGAATTTATAACCTTCTTCCATATTCAAGGTTACCAGCGCCTGGTAACTCTTGTCATCAAACTTGATCTCGCCGACGCGGCCGATCACCACGCCCGACGCCTTGACCGCCGCCTGCGGACGCAGGCTGCCGATGTTGTCGAACTTGGCCGTGATCGGATACGTTTTGCCAAAGGACATGGAACCCATGTTGCCGGCTTTCAGCGCCAAGAACATCAGCGCGGCCACGCCGATGACGATGAACAGACCGACCCAGACATCCAGTGATTTACGTTGCATAGCTATCCTCGCGTAATACTACTAAGTATTCTTTAATATTGTTTTACTTGCTGAACATCAAGGCGGTCAGCATGAAATCGAGCCACCAGATCATCAGCGATGAGATCACGACCGTGCGGGTGGTGGCGCGCGCCACGTCTTCCGGCGTCGGCTGGGTCTGATAACCCTGGTACAGCGCGATAAAGGTGATGGCGATGCCGAACACCACGCTTTTGACGAAGCCGTTGAAGATATCCTTCCAGATATCGACGCCGCCCTGCATCTGGGACCAGAAGGCGCCGTCGTCGACCCCGATCAACTGCACGCCGACCAGCCAGCCGCCCATGACGCCGACGGCGCTGAACACCGACGCCAGCAACGGCACCGAGATCACGCCGGCCCAGAAACGGGGCGCCAGCACGCGCTGGATCGGGTTGACGGCCATCATCTCCATCGCCGACAACTGCTCGCCGGCCTTCATCAGGCCGATTTCCGCCGTCAGCGAGGTGCCGGCGCGGCCGGCGAACAACAGCGCGGTGATGACCGGGCCCAGTTCGCGCGTCAGGCCCAGCGCCACCAGCAGGCCGAGCGACTGCTCGGCGCCGTACTTATTCAGCGTGTAATATCCCTGCAGGCCCAGCACCATGCCGACGAACAGGCCGGACAGGGTGATGATCAGCATCGAATAGTTGCCGATGAAATGCAGCTGCTCGATCAGCAGGCGCGGGCGGCGCAGCAGCCCGGGCGACAAGCGCAGCATATTAAGGAACAGGCGCGCGCCGTAACCGATGCTTTCGATGTAATCGCGCAGCGGCGCGCCCAGCTGGGACAACCAATTTCTTACAGTCATGCTTTCCCCCCCAGGCCCAGATCATCGGCCAGGGACTTGCCTGGATAGTGGAACGGCACCGGGCCGTCCGCTTCGGCGTTGACGAACTGGTGCACGTACGGATCGGTCGACACCATCATGTCGGCCGGCGTGCCGTGCGCGACGATCTTGCCCTGCGACAGGAAGTAGACGTAATCGGCGATGGCGAAGCATTCCTTGACGTCGTGCGAGACCAGCACCGTGGTCGAGCCGAGCGCGGTGTTGAGGTTGCGGATCAGGTTGGCGGTGACGCCCATCGAGATCGGGTCGAGGCCGGCGAACGGCTCGTCGTACAGGATCAGTTCCGGGTCGAGCGCGATCGAGCGCGCCAGCGCGACGCGGCGCGCCATGCCGCCGGAGATCTCGGCCGGTTTCAATTTGGCGGCGTTGCGCAGGCCGACCGCGTGCAGCTTCATCAGCACGAGGTTGCGGATCAGCTCTTCCGGCAGATCGGTGTGCTCGCGCAGCGGGAAGGCGACGTTTTCAAAGACGGTGAGGTCGGTAAAGAGCGCGCCATGCTGGAACAGCATGCCCATTTTGCGCCGCAGCAGATACAAGCCGGCGGTATTCAACTTGTGCACAACCTGGCCCTGGACTTTCACCTGGCCTTTTTGCGGGCGGATCTGGCCGCCGATCAGTCGCAATACCGTCGTCTTGCCGCTGCCCGAACCGCCCATCACTGCGATCACTTTCCCGCGCGGGAAATCCATCTGGAGGCCCGACAAGATCGAGCGCTTTCCATAGGAAAAGTGTAAATCACGGATTTCGACAAGATTAGGCACGACTGAACTCATTATTTTTAATGCCGTATTGTAGTGCAGAAAGGTTAATCTCTGCTGGAGACGGCCCGATTCCGGGCCGTTGGCGCTATGGTGCGTGGCAGATAATACAACACTACTGAATCTCAAGTCAGCAATTTACACCAGGCATGAAATGTTACATTGGTGCGGCGCGGTAGCCAGTATGCGGGCAAAACTCTTACCGGATTCTGACTGACTGTTAATAAACAACCGTGCGGGCCAGCACATTGGCCCCGATTTGGCATCGCGGCCGGGTCGGGCTGGAAAGAACGGCTCAGGCGCCGTTCATGCGCTCGAACAGCGCCTCGCCCATCTTGCGCGAGCCCGCCGACAGGCCGACCAGCACCTCGTCGCGCCCGTCCTCCAACTGGAGCAGCGCCTCCGTGGCGAACGCTTCCGGCGACATCATCGGCTGGCCGCTGGCGGCGCCACTGCGCGTCCCCCCGCCCAGGCCGGTGTCGACGATGGGCGGCGCCATCTCCACCACGCCCACGCCGGTGGTTTTGAGCTGGTGGCGCAAGGTGAGCGTGAACGAATGCATGGCCGCCTTGGTGGCGCAATAGACGGGGATGTCGGCCAGCGGCGCGAACGCCAGGCCCGAGCTGACGTTGACGATGGTCGCCGTCGGCTGCCGTGATAGCAGGGGCAGCAGCTCGCCGATCAAGCGCACCGGCGCGGTGAAGTTGGTCGCCACCTCCTGCTCCAGATGGTCGAACGCGCCGGCCTCTTGATAGTTCCGGCGGTATTGCACGCCGGCGTTGTTGATCACCACGTTCAGTGCGGGATGGTTGGCGCCCAGCCAGTCCACCATCGCCCGGCGGCTGGCGTCGTCGGTGATGTCGCAGACGCGGGTGATCAGGGCCGGCACTTGCGCCTGCGCCTGGCGCAGCGACGCTTCGCCGCGTCCGCAGATGATGACCTGGTTGCCGCGCTCGGCGAGTTGCCGCGCCAGCGCGAAGCCGATGCCGGCGGCGGCGCCGGTGATGAGGATGGTATTAGATGTCAGATGCATGTCGACGCTCCTTCTTGGTTGAAAACGGGAAGGTGTGCCGACGAGGACGAGGGTTTTCCGCGGGCACACCTGAACCACCGGCAAGCCGGTGCAGGTGTCGCGGATACCCTGTTGGGAAAAGCAGCCGCCCTTGGGGAGGGACGGTGACCGGGCTACCATCGGGTCTGCGCTCTTTCGACGGAGAAAATGGTAGCACGCCGCCTCCCGCGCGGCAAGCCGCCCGCCGCCACAAAAAACGCGGGGGTTACAGGGCGGCAGGGAGCTGCTCGACCAGCGCGTCGATCGCCAGTCGCAGGCGCAGCGGCATGTGCGGGGTGCCGGGCCAGACGGCGTAGCAATCCATCGTGGCGCCCGGCAGATCGTCGAGCACGCTGATCAGGCGGCCGTCGCGCAGCCGCTCGCGCACCAGCCATTCGGGCAGCCAGGCCAGTCCGAGGCCGGCGGTGGCCGCGTCCGCGATGGCCTCGAGGTCGTCGAGCTGCAGGCGCGAGGCCAGCGGCGTATCGACGATGCGCCCGCTGGCGTCGGCCAACTGCCACACGTTGACGCGGTCGCCACGCCGGTACTGCAGGATGCTGTGCGCGGCCAGGCCGGCCGCGTCGCGCGGCGCGCCGTGGGCGGCCAGGTAGGCCGGCGACGCGCATACGCGCTTGCGCTGCACCACCAGCTTGCGCGCGCGCAGCCCATCGCTGTCGGCGCCCAGCACGCCGCTGCGGACGGCCAGGTCGAAGCCTTCGGCCAGCACGTCCACCGGACGGTCGCTGAAACTCAGATATAGGTCCAGCGCCGGATGCCGACGCGCCAACTCCAGCAGGATGGGCGCGACGCAATGGCGGCCGAACAGCACCGGCATCGACACCCGCAGCCGGCCCGCCACTTCGTGCCGCCCGGACCGCATCTGCGCCTCGGCCGCGCGCATCGCCGCCAGCGCGCGCTGGCAGTGCTCGTAGTAGATCTGGCCGTCCTCGGTCAGGCTCTGCACGCGCGCGGCGCGGTGGAACAGGCGCGCGCCCAGCCGCGCTTCGAGCCGCGCCATGGCCTTGCCCACCGCCGAGCGCGTCAGGCCCAGGTGCTCGGCGGCGCGCGCCAGCCCGCCCAGGCGCACCACCTCGACGAACACCGTGATGCCGTCCAGACGCTCCTGACCGGCCGGCAGCGCGTCCAGCTGGATCATCGGGGAATTCAATTCTTCCTTCATCGGAATTTATCTCTACCAAGGATCGTATTTTTCTACTTTAGCATAGCGCCTAGTCGTCGCGGCGGCGTGCCCGCCGACCTCATTCTGCTGATCAAGGAGCCTCACCATGAAACTGCTTTGCCTCGACATTCCCCAGCCCGGCGCCACGATGGAAAAATATCAGCCGCACATGCTCGACGAGGCGCGCCACGCCTGGCAGCTTTACAGGAGCGGCGTCGTGCGCGAGATGTATTTCCGCCAGGACCGTCCGGGCGTGGCCATCATCGCCGAGTGCGAGTCGGTCGAAGCGGCCAGGCAGGCGCTGAGCGAATTCCCGCTCGCGCAGGCCGGCCTGATCGACTGGGACGTCATCCCGCTCGGTCCCTTCCTCAACTGGGAAATGCTGTTCGCACCCGCTAACGCTTAATCAAGGAACCCCATGACCACCAACGCAAGCGACATCAAGCCCGTCCTGTTCGTCGTCAGCAGCAATGCCGTCAAGGGCGCGACCGGCATCCCCACCGGCTACAACCTGGCCGAAGTCACGCACCCGCTGGAAAAACTGCAGGCGGCGGGCATCGCGGTGGAGTTCGCCTCGCCGAAAGGCGGCGACGCCCCGCTCGACGGCCTCGAGGACATGAACGACCCCGTCATCGCCCGCTACTGGGCCGACGCCGATTTCCGCCACGCCATCGCCCACACGCTGCCGCTGGACAACGTCGATCCGGCGCGCTATTCGGCCATCTTCTTCGCCGGCGGCCACGGCACGATGTGGGACTTCCCCGACAACGCCGCCGCGCAAAACGCCATCCGCGCGATCGACGCGGCCGGCGGCATCGTCTCGGCCGTCTGCCACGGACCGGCGGCGCTGGTCAACGCCCGCCGCGCCGATGGCACCCTGCTGGTGGCCGGCAAGCGCCTGGCCGCCTTCACCAACGGCGAGGAGGAAGAGGTGCAATCGACCCATGTCGTGCCCTTCCTGCTGGCGAGCACGCTCAACGAGCGCGGCGCGCACCACCAGAACGCCGCCAACTGGGCCGACAACGTGGTCGTCGACGGCCGCTTGATCACGGGTCAAAATCCGCAATCGGCCGCCAGCCTGGGCGTAGCGCTGCGCGACGCCTTGCTGGCTTAACGGAAAATACGGGAGGACGGCATGAAACTGATCTGTGTCGAAGAGCACGTGCTCGATCCCGCCATCGGCGCGGCCACCCAGGCGCTGGCCCTGGCGCAGGCGCCCTATCTGCCCGACTGGGGCAGCCGCGTGACCGACGGCGCGCACGTGGCCCACCCCGGCCGGCCGCACGTCATCGCCGCCAGCGAATCGACCCGCAAGGGGCTGGAGATGGGCGCGCCTCGCCTGGCCGACATGGACGGCGCCGGCATCACCATGCAGGTGCTGTCCTATGGCGGCTTTCCGCAGCTGTTGCCCGACGCGCAATCGATCGATCTGAACCGCGCCGCCAACGACCGGCTGGCCCAGGCCGCGCAAGCGCACCCGACGCGCTTCGCCGGCTTCGCCACGTTGCCGTGGCAGGCGCCGGAGGCGGCGGCGCGCGAGCTGGAGCGGGCCGTCAAGCAGCTCGGCCTGAAGGGCGCGCTGATCAACGGCCGTCCCGGCGACGGCTTCCTCGACGACCCGCGCTACGCGCCCATCCTCGCCGCCTTCGACGAACTGAAGGTGCCGTTGTACGTCCATCCCGGCCTGCCGCTGCCGGCGGTCCAGGCGCCCTACTACGGCGGCTTCGAGCGCGAACTCGGCGCGCGGCTGGCGATGTTCGCCTGGGGCTGGCACAACGAGGCCGGCATCCAGGTCGTGCGCATGCTGTTCGCCGGCGCGTTCGACCGCCACCCGGGACTGCAGGTGATCAGCGGCCACTGGGGCGAAATGGTGCCGTTCTTCCTGCAACGGCTGGAAGACTCGATTCCGCAGGAAGCTTCCGGCCTCGCGCGGCCGATCGTACAAACCTATCGTGAACACGTCTACGTTTCGCCCAGCGGCATGCTGACGATGCCGCACTTCCAGTTCATTCATGCGATGATGGGGGCGGAGCGCATCCTGTACTCGATCGACTATCCTTATCAAAGCTTGGACGGGGCGCGCGATTTCATCGAGCGCCTGCCGGTGAGCGACGCGGACAAGGCGCTGATCGCCCACGGCAACGCCGAGCGGCTGCTGGGGCTGTGATCGGATTGAGAGGAGCGTCCATGACGCAAGCAATGGAAGACCGGGCCGCCATGGCGAGATCGGTCAGGCGGCGGCGCGCATGCGTGTTCTGCATCGCGGCGGCCTCGCTGCTTCCCGCCGGCCCGATGGCGGTGGCCGGGAACACCCCTGATGCGAAGGAAAACCCCGTGCCCCACATCCGCTGGTCGGAGCTGCAGATCGACCCGGCCCAACTGGATCGCTTCGCGGTGCAGGCGAATGAAAATATCCGCCAAACGCGGCGCACGGAGCCGGGAGTCACCGCGTTTTACTCGGCCGCCGAAAAAGATCGGCCGGATCGCGTCCGCGTGCTGGAGATTTATGCCGATGCCGACGCTTATCAGAACCATCTGCACACACCACACTTTCAAAAATTTCATTCCGCCACAAGCCGGATGGTGGTCGAGCATAAACTTTTTGAAGCCGTTCCCGTGAAGCTCGGCGCCAAGCCGGGGTTGCCGCCGGCCGGCGTTCAGGTGCGCATCGCCGAGCTGGTCATCGATCCGGCAAAGCTCGACGCCTACAAGGCGGCTGTGGTTGAAGAGATCGACGCTTCGATCCGCGTCGAACCGGGCGTCTTCGCGATCTACGCGGTGGCCTTGAAAGACCAGCCGAATCACCTGCGGTTCTTCGAAATCTACGCCGACGAACAGGCCTACCAGCACCACCGCGCGACGCCGCACTTCCAAAAATACGTCAACGCGACGCAAAGCGCGATCACGGCGCGGCGCCTTATCGAAACCGCGCCGACCGGAAAATAAAAAAACCGGGCAGCGAGCGGGGATCACCCACTAGCTCCCGGCTGGGAAGCGAACGTTCCGTGCCTGCCGATTAACGTGGCAGGTCGGAATAGCCCATCAGGAACTCGTCGACCGCGCGCGCGCACTGGCGGCCTTCGCGGATCGCCCACACCACCAGCGATTGGCCGCGGCGCACGTCGCCGGCGGCAAACACTTTCGGTGCGGAAGTCTTGTAGCAACCCTCGCCATCGGTGGTGGCCTTGGCGTTGCCGCGCGCATCCTTGTCGATGCCGAACGCGTCGAGCACGTTGGCGACCGGCGACACGAAGCCCATCGCCAGCAGCACCAGGTCGGCCTTCATTTCGAATTCCGAGTTCGGCACTTCGCTCATCTTGCCGTCTTTCCACTCGACGCGGCAGGCGATCAACTTCTCGACCTTGCCGCCCTTGCCTTCCAGACGCTTGGTGGCGACCGCCCAATCGCGCTCGCAACCTTCCTCGTGCGACGACGAGGTGCGCAGCTTGGTCGGCCAGTACGGCCACACCAGCGGCTTGTTCTCTTGCTCCGGCGGCATGGGCATCAGCTCGAACTGGGTCACCGAGGCGGCGCCGTGGCGGTTCGAGGTGCCGACGCAGTCGGAACCGGTGTCGCCGCCGCCGATGACGACCACGTGCTTGCCGGTGGCCTTCAGTTGATCCTTGACCTTGTCGCCGGCGTTGACCTTGTTTTGCAGCGGCAGGAAGTCCATCGCGAAATGCACGCCCTTCAGTTCGCGCCCCGGCACCGGCAGGTCGCGCGGCTGCTCGGCGCCGCCGGCCAGGATGACCGCGTCAAATTCTTTTTCCAGGTCTTCAGGGAAAATGGTTTCCTTGGCCCAGTTGTTGACGTTGGCCGGGAAGTCCTTGCCCACCAACACGCTGGTGCGGAACACGACGCCTTCGGCTTCCATCTGCTTGATACGGCGGTCGATGTGCGACTTTTCCATCTTGAAATCTGGAATGCCGTAGCGCAGCAGGCCGCCGACGCGGTCGCTCTTCTCGAACACGGTGACGGCGTGGCCGGCGCGCGCCAGCTGCTGCGCCGCCGCCAGGCCTGCGGGGCCGGAGCCGACCACGGCCACTTTCTTGCCGGTCTGGTGGGCGGCGGGCTGCGGCACGACCCAGCCATGTTCCCAGCCCTCGTCGATGATCTTGTGCTCGATCGACTTGATGCCGACCGGATCATTGTTGATGCCCAGGGTACAGGCCGACTCGCACGGCGCCGGGCAGATGCGGCCGGTGAATTCCGGGAAGTTGTTGGTCGAATGCAAGGTATCGAGCGCTTCGCGGTAGTTGCCGCGATAAACCAGATCGTTCCAGTCCGGGATGATGTTGTTGACCGGGCAGCCCGTGTTGCAGAACGGGATGCCGCAATCCATGCAGCGCGCGCCCTGCACCTTGGCCTGCTCGTTGGTCAGGGTGATGACGAACTCGGAATAGTTCTTCAAACGCGCCGCTGGTGGCAGATAGCCCTCGTCCTGGCGCTGGAATTCCATGAAACCGGTGATTTTACCCACGATAAATCCTTAAATATGTTCGGTCAGAGGTCGACTGCGGCTCAGGCGGCGATCGGCTGGACGGAGGCGGCTTCGTTCGCCACGTCCTCGGCCATCTCGGCCAGGGCGCGTTTGTATTCGCTTGGGAATACCTTGACGAACTTGCTGCGGCCATCGGCCCAGTTGTCCAGCAACAGACGGGCGCGCGTGCTGCCGGTGTGCTTGAAGTGACGCTCGATCAAGCGCTTCAGGATCACCTCGTCCGCTTCCGCGCCGTTGTCCTTGTGCTGGATGTGCCATGTGGCCTTGTCCGCTTCCTGCTGCTTGGCGGTCAGCACCGGCTCCAGGGTCACCATCGCGGTGTTGCAGCGCGATTCGAAATCGCCGTCCGGGTCGTACACGTAGGCGATGCCGCCCGACATGCCCGCCGCGAAGTTGCGTCCGGTGCAGCCCAGCACGACGACGGTGCCGCCGGTCATGTATTCGCAACCGTGGTCGCCGGTGCCCTCGACGATCGCCGTGGCGCCCGAGTTGCGCACCGCGAAACGCTCGCCGGCCACGCCGTTGAAGAAGGCTTCGCCGCTGATCGCGCCGTACAGCACCGTGTTACCGATGATGATGTTGTTGACGGCCCAGCCGCGGAACTCGGTGTTCGGACGCACGATGATGCGGCCGCCCGACAAGCCCTTGCCGACGTAATCGTTGCCTTCGCCCACCAGGTCGATGGTGATGCCGTGCGCCAGGAAGGCGCAGGCCGATTGACCCGCCGTGCCCTGCAGCTGGATGTGGATGGTGTCGTCCGGCAAACCGGCGTGGCCGTAGCGCTTGGCCACTTCGCCCGACAGCATGGTGCCGACGGTGCGGTTGACGTTGCGCACCGGCGAGATGAACGAGACGCGCTCGCCCTTCTCCAGCGCGGCCTTGGCTTGCGCGATCAGCTTGTGGTCGAGCGCCTTGTCGAGGCCGTGATCCTGCTCCATCGTGTGATAGATCGAATGGCCGTCCTGCACTTCCGGCTGGTAGAAGATGGCGCTGAAGTCCAGGCCCTTGGCCTTCCAGTGCGTGATCGCCTTCGATTTGTCCAGCAGGTCGACGCGGCCGATCAGCTCGTCATAGGTGCGGATGCCCAGTTGCGCCATCAGCTGGCGGGCTTCCTCGGCGACGAAGAAGAAGTAGTTGACCACGTATTCCGGCTTACCGGAGAACTTGGCGCGCAGCACAGGGTCCTGCGTGGCGACGCCGACCGGGCAGGTGTTCAGGTGGCATTTGCGCATCATGATGCAACCCTCGACCACCAGCGGCGCGGTGGCGAAGCCGATTTCATCGGCGCCCAGCATGGCGGCGATGACGACGTCGCGGCCGGTGCGCATCTGGCCGTCGGCCTGGACGCGGATGCGGCTGCGCAGGCCGTTCAAGACCAGGGTCTGCTGCGTTTCGGCCAAGCCCAGCTCCCACGGCGTGCCGGCGTGCTTGACCGACGACAATGGCGAAGCGCCCGTGCCGCCGTCATGGCCGGCGACCACGACGTGGTCGGCCTTGGCCTTGGTGACGCCGGCGGCGACGGTGCCGATGCCCACTTCCGACACCAGCTTGACCGAGATCGAGGCGCGCGGGTTGGCGTTCTTCAGATCGTGGATCAGCTGCGCCAGGTCTTCGATCGAATAGATGTCGTGGTGTGGCGGCGGCGAGATCAGACCCACGCCCGGCACCGAGAAGCGCAGCGTGGCGATGTATTCCGACACTTTATGGCCGGGCAGCTGGCCGCCTTCGCCAGGCTTGGCGCCCTGGGCCATCTTGATCTGGATCTGGTCGGCCGAGTTCAGGTAGGCGGCGGTGACGCCGAAACGGCCCGAAGCCACCTGCTTGATGCGCGAGCGCAGCGAATCGCCCTCCTGCAACGGAATGTCGACCACCATCTGCTCTTTGCCCATGACCGAGGCCATGGTCTCGCCCTGCTTGATCTTGATGCCTTTCAGCTCCATCGTGTAGCGCGATGGATCCTCGCCGCCTTCGCCGGTGTTGGACTTGCCGCCGATGCGGTTCATCGCCACGGCCAGGGTCGCATGCGCCTCGGTCGAGATCGAACCCATCGACATCGCGCCGGTGGCGAAACGCTTGACGATTTCCTTGGCCGGCTCGACTTCCTCCAGCGGGATCGCCTTGGTCGGGTCCAGCTTGAACTCGAACAGGCCGCGCAAGGTCAGGTGGCGCTTGCTCTGGTCGTTGATGATCTGCGCGTACTCTTTATAGCTGGAGAAGTTGTTGCTGCGGGTCGAATGCTGCAGCTTCGCGATCGCGTCCGGGGTCCACAGGTGGTCCTCGCCGCGCACGCGGAAGGCGTACTCGCCGCCGGCGTCCAGATGGTTGGCCAGCACCGGATCGTCGCCGAAGGCCAGGTTGTGCAGGCGCAGCGCCTCCTCGGCCACTTCGAACACGCCGATACCTTCGACGTTCGAGGCGGTACCCTTGAAGTACTTGTCGACCAGCGACTTGTTCAGGCCGACGGCTTCGAAGATCTGCGCGCCGCAGTACGACATATAAGTGGAGATGCCCATCTTCGACATCACCTTCATCAAGCCCTTGCCGATGGCCTTGGTGTAGTTGTAGACGGCCTTGTCGCCGGACATATCGCCCGGCATGCCGTGCGCCAGCTCGACCAGGGTTTCCATCGCCAGGTACGGGTGGATCGCTTCGGCGCCGTAGCCTGCCAGCAGCGCGAAGTGGTGGGTCTCGCGGGCCGAACCGGTTTCGACGACCAGGCCGGTCGAGGCGCGCAGGCCCTTGCTGACCAGGTGCTGATGCACGGTCGATGTGGCCAGAAGCGCGGGGATGGCGACACGATCGACGCCGATCGAACGGTCCGAGACGATCAGGATGTTGTGGCCGGACTTGACGGCGTCGACCGCTTCCGCGCACAGCGAGGCCAGGCAGGCTTCAATGCCTTCCTTGCCCCAGCTCAGCGGGTAGCAGATGCTCAGCTCGTACGACTTGAACTTGCCGCCGGTGTGCGAGCTGATGCCGCGCAGGCGGGCCATGTCGTCGAAGCCGAGAATCGGCTGCGACACTTCCAGGCGCATCGGCGGATTGACGTTGTTGGTGTCCAGCAGGTTCGGTTTCGGGCCGATGAACGACACCAGCGACATCACCATCGCTTCGCGGATCGGGTCGATCGGCGGGTTGGTCACCTGGGCGAACAGCTGCTTGAAGTAGTTGTACAGCGGCTTGAGCTTGTTCGACATCACGGCCAGCGGCGAGTCGTTGCCCATCGAACCGGTCGCCTCTTCGCCGGCGGCGGCCATCGGCGCCATCAGGAACTTCAGGTCTTCCTGGGTGTAGCCGAATGCCTGCTGGCGGTCCAGCACGGACGCGACGGCTTTTTCGCCCGGCGCGGCGCTGTACTTGACGCGGTTGTGCGCCAGCTGGCTTTCGCTCAGCTTGATCTCGTTGAGCTTGATGCGCACGGCGTTGATCCACGCCTTGTACGGCTTGGCGTTGGCGTAGGTGTCCTTGAGCTCTTTATCGTCGATGATGCGGCCCGCTTCGAGGTCGATCAGGAACATCTTGCCCGGCTGCAGGCGCCATTTCTGGATGATTTTGGACTCCGGAATCGGCAACACGCCCGATTCCGACGCCATCACGACCAGATCGTCGTCGGTGACGATGTAACGCGCCGGACGCAATCCGTTGCGGTCCAGCGTGCCGCCGATATAGCGGCCGTCGGTGAAGGCCATGGCGGCCGGGCCGTCCCATGGTTCCATCATCGCGGCGTGATATTCGTAGAACGCGCGGCGATTGTCGTCCATCGTGCCGTGATTTTCCCAGGCTTCCGGAATCATCATCATCATCGCCTGGGCGATCGGATAGCCCGCCATCAGCAGCAGTTCGAGCGCGTTGTCGAAGCAGGCGGTGTCCGACTGGCCTTCATAGATCAGCGGGAACAGTTTCTGCAGGTCTTCGCCCAGCACGGCCGATTTCATCACGCCTTCGCGCGCGCGCATCCAGTTGAAGTTGCCTTTGACGGTGTTGATCTCGCCGTTGTGGGCGATCAGGCGGTACGGGTGGGCCAGCGGCCATTCCGGGAAGGTGTTGGTCGAGAAACGCTGGTGCACCAGCGCCAGCGCCGACACGCAGCGCGCGTCCTGCAGGTCCTTGTAGTACACGCCGACCTGGTCGGCCAGCAGCAGGCCTTTATAGACGATGGTGCGGGCCGACATCGAGGCGACGAAGAATTCCTTACCGTGCAGCAGCTTGAGCGCCTGGATGGCGTGGCCGGACGATTTGCGGATCACATACAGTTTGCGTTCCAGCGCGTCGGTCACCATGATGTCGGCGCCGCGGCCGATGAAGATCTGGCGGATCACCGGCTCTTTGGCGCGCACGGTTGGCGACATCGGCATGTCGCAGTCGACCGGCACGTTGCGCCAGCCCAGTACGACCTGGCCCTCGGCGCGCACGGCGCGCTCGATTTCCTGTTCACAGGCGATGCGGGAAGCGTTTTCCTTCGGCAGGAACACCATGCCGACGCCGTATTCGCCGGGCGGCGGCAGTTCCACGCCTTGCTTGGCCATCTCGTCGCGGTAGTACTGGTCCGGGATCTGGATCAGGATGCCAGCGCCGTCGCCCATCAGCGCGTCGGCGCCGACGGCGCCCCGGTGATCGAGGTTTTTCAGGATCAGCAGACCCTGTTCGACGATGGAGTGACTTTTATTTCCCTTGATGTGGGCGACGAATCCGACGCCACAGGCATCGTGTTCATTGGAAGGATCGTACAGACCTTGGGCTTTCATGTGGGTTCTCCGCTGGCAATTAGGCTAATGGAAACTAGAGTAGTGCAATGCAGCGTAAAAGACAACCATAACAAAGAGGGTCGGAGTCGAATTAATTTTTCCAGGGTCGCCGAAAACTTTAATTAGGGACAGAGTCAAGGAGGCTTTAAAAAAACCGCAGGAACGTTCGCTTCCTGCGGTTTGGCCGAATTAACTCAGGCGGATTCCGTCTTGATTTTGAATGGCCGCCCCCGTTTCGCCGGCAATACCTGGCGCTTGACCTTCTGTTGCAGTGCCGTCTTGAACTGGTCCGATCCCAGCGGCCACCCCTTCAGCAGCGCCTTGCTGATCGAGGCGATCTGCTCGGCCGTCAGCGGCGGTTCGCTCATGGCCGTATACGCGGCCTCGCGCTGGAACGGCGTGTTGCCGAGCGCCCAGAACTGCGCGTGGTCGACCACCAGGCCGTCCGAGCGGATGCCCGCGTGATGGCAATAGCTGGACCAGGGATAGTCCTCGGCGCGGCTGACGATGCCGTTGCGGACCGGATTGAACTCGATGTAACGGCTGCACAGCATGAAATATTCATCCGCGTCGATCAGCGAGGTTTTGTAGCGTCCGTTCCACAAAGTTCCACTGCGGCTATATTTTTGGTTGAAGTAGGGGACGTAGTAGCGGCCTATCCACTGCATCATCTGGCCCAGGCCGTTCTCATCGGACGGCGTGACCAGCAAATGGAGATGGTTGGGCATCAGGACGTAGGCGTGGACCGCCACTTTGTGGTTCTTGGCGGCGGTGCGCAGCCAGCCGTGGAAAGCTTGGTAATCCTCGGCATCATGGAAGATCAACTGGTCGTTGTTGCCGGTCTGGATGACGTGGTGCGGCTGGGCGGGGACGATCAGGCGTGGGAGACGGGCCATATAAGCTAACGGTAAATCCGCTCGTGTTCCACGTAGGGCGGATTAGGCGGAACGCCGTAATCCGCCATTTATGAGCCGTTGGCGGCGCACGCATTGGCGGATTACGCTGCGCTAATCCGCCCTACGTGTTTCCGGGGTTCCGGTGATTCCGGTGATCACATGGACCTCGTGTCGTCGAGCGGCGGTGAACGAATCCCCGATTCTACACCACTCTGTCCCCGATTATTCACGCGCGCAGCAAAAGCGGCGCGACTCTGTCCCTGTTTTTTCCGCCGGCGCTGGACAGCTGGAACACGCTGACCACCTTGGCCAGCGCGCCGCTCTGGTCCTCCAGCGCGGCCGACGCCGCCGCCGCCTCCTCGACCAGCGCCGCGTTCTGCTGCGTCACCTGGTCCATTTGCGCGATCGCACGGTTGATCTGCTCGATACCGGCCGTCTGTTCCACGCTGGCGGTGGTGATTTCACCGATGATATCGGTCACCCGGCCGACGTTGGCGACGATCTCGCGCATCGTGGTGCCGGCCTCGGCCACCAGCTTGGCGCCGGTCTCCACCTTGTTGACCGAATCGCTGATCAGGGTTTTGATTTCCTTGGCCGCCGCCGCGCTGCGCTGGGCCAGGTTGCGCACCTCGGACGCCACCACCGCGAAGCCGCGCCCCTGCTCGCCGGCACGGGCCGCCTCGACGGCCGCGTTCAAGGCCAGGATGTTGGTCTGGAACGCAATGCCGTCGATCACGGCGATGATATCGACGATCTTGTGCGCCGACGCGTTAATCTCGGTCATGGTGTCGACCACCTGCTCGACCACGTTGCCGCCCTTGACGGCCACCTCGGACGCCGACAGCGCCAAGGTGTGCGCCTGGCGCGAGTTGTCGCCGTTCTGCTTGACGGTGGCGGTCAGCTCCTCCATCGACGACGCCGTCTGCTGCAGCGAGCTGGCCTGCTGCTCGGTGCGCGCCGACAGGTCCAGGTTGCCGTGGGCGATCTCGCCGGAGGCGGTGGCGATGGTGTCGGTGCCGCTGCGTACCTGGCCGACAATGTTGACCAGGCTGGCGTTCATGTCCTTCAGCGCCTGCAGCAGCAGGCCGGTCTCGTCCTTGCCGCGGACGTCGATCTTGCTGCTCAAATCACCGGCGGCCACGGTCTGCGCCACCGCCACCGCCTGGTGGATCGGGCGCGTGATCGACACCCCGATCACATAGGCGAACCAGGCGCCCAGCGCCAGCGCGCCGGCCGCCAGCGCCAGCAGGAACTGCTGGCCGGAACGGAACTGGGTCTGCACGTCGGCGGCCAGCTCGCGGCCGACGTCGGCCTCGTACTTGCCGATCTTGGCCACGCTGCTCAAGTAGGCGTCGAACTGCGGCTCCAGCCGGTCGTCGGCCAGGCGGCGCGCGGCGTCGATGTCGCCGCTCTTCTTCAGCTTGAACATGGCGTCGCGGCTGGCCGCATAGTCCTTGCGCACCGACGCGACGGCGGCGAGCAGCGCCTTTTCCTCGTCGCTGACGAGCATCGGTTCGAGTTGTTTCTGGATGGCGTTGACGCGCGCGCGGGTGGCGGCGGCTTTTTCGGTGATCGCCGGGGACTCGGCCGTTTCGGTGTTGCGGGCGAAGGCCAGCACGCCGATGCCGCTGATGCCGATCTGGTTGTGCCACTCGGCCGTCAGCCGCTCCTTGACGCTGGCGCTGCTGACCATTTCCTCGGTCAGGTCGCCGACCGATTGCAGGCGCCAGATGCCGGCCATGGCCATGCCGACGATGAGCAGCATGACCAGGCCGAAGCCGCCGGCCAGCCGCACCCCTATTTTCAAATCGGTGAAACGCATCGCAGTACTCCTCAAAAATCACAGGTTGAGGAGTCATACTACGATGAGGATGCCATACGGAAACTCACCAATTCTCACAATGCACTGAGCCAAATCAAATAAAACGATTTGCCCAGGACGGCTTGCGGGGAAAAAGGGGTTTTGCTCAGGACAGATTGAAGCTGGCCGAGAGGCTGTAGCCTTCGCCGTAGGCGCTGCGCAACGGCAGATCCTGGCCCAGGCCGGTGCGCGCCTTCTTGCGAAGGCGATACACCAGCATGTCGACGCGGCGTCCAGCGTCCGGATCGTCGCCGCCGATGCCGGCCACGATGACCTGGCGCGGCACGGGACGGGTGTTAATCGTCAGCAAGTGCAGGAAATTGCATTCCTTTTCCGTCAGCGTGATCGCCATGCCTTGCAGCTCGAGCTGGCGGGCGCTCACTTTCAGGGTCCACTTGCTCGGTAGCGGGATGGTTTCCTGCGGACCGACGCGGCGGTCAAGCGCCTCGATGTGCGCGGCCAGCTCGGGGAATTTGATCGGCTTGGTCAGGTAGTGGTCGGCGCCGAGGCGCAGACCGAGGATGCGGTTGTCGAAGGCGACGCGGCCGGTGAGCACGAGCAGGCCGATCTGCGGGTATAGCTGGCGCATGCGCGGAATCACGTTGAAGCCGTCCTCGTCGGGCAAGCCCAGGTCCAGCACCACCACGCCGACATTTCCCTGGCTCAGGGCCGACCACATATCGCTGGCGTTATTGGTGATGTGCACTTCGTGTTGTAGCTCAATCAGGAACTCCGCCATTTCTTCGGCGTAGTCCAGATTGTCTTCCACGATAAGTATTTGCGTCATTGATGCGCCATTTGATCGATTGTTGAGCTTTGCGCTCCTGCTGCTTCAGCTTGTATTCGGGGAATTATCACTGTTGCCACCCGGTCGCGCAAGGTTTTTCCCGGGGGCGGTAGCGACCGGCAGCCAAATCCGAAATTCCGCGCCGCTTTCAGAAACATTTCTGACCGTGACTGTGCCGCCGTGGACGTCGGCGATGGAGCGCGCCATGTACAGGCCCAGACCCGATCCGGCCACGCCGGAGGCGTTGCCGCCACGGTAAGCCTTGCCGAAGATTTTTTCCAGCTCGGCCTCCGGCACGCCGGCGCCGCCATCGCGCACCAGGAACTCGACGCCGCCCTCGGTTGCAATTTTGCCTATCAATTCTAACGGAGTATTGGCATCCGTGTATTTGATCGCATTGTCGACCAGGATTTCCAGGCACAGGCGGATGCCGTCGGGGTCGCAGCGCATCCATTGCGGTAGCGCCTCAACGCGCAGATCGACGCGATGGCGGCGGCCGCGCGCCTGCTCGGCCACCGATTGCAGCAGCGCGGCCGGCGAGATCTCGTCGGGCTGGCGCGCGCGGCCGATGCTGGCCATGCGCTCCGGCGACAGATACTCGTCCAGCATCGCCAGCATGCGGTCGACCGCCGTCTGGATCTTGCGGTAGCGCTTGCGGGTGCCTTCGTCGTGGTGGGCGCCGGTCATCTCCAGCCGCTGCACGGCGCCGTCGATGGTCGACAGCGGCGTGCGGAATTCGTGCGACAGCATGGAGGCGAATTTCTTTTGCTGCTCGGCCAGTTCGCGCCGCGCCGTCAGGTCGCGCACCACGCCGACCACCGTGACCGGCGCGCCGGCGTCGTCGAGTATCAAGGTGGAGTCGATTTCGACCGGCACCACGCGGCCGTCGGCGTGCGCCAATTCGGCCTCGCGCACCAGGTGGCGGCTGCTGCCGTCGCCGTCGGCGAAACGGGCCAGGCGCGGCGCCAGATCGCCCAGCAGGCAGGCCGCCATGGTGTCGGCGGTGGCCAGCGTGTAGCCGAACTGGCGCTCGGCTGAGGGGCTGAGCCAGGCCAGCCGCAGGCTGGCGCAATCGGCCATCCAGCTGACTTCGGCGCTGTGGTCGAGCAGCAGGCGGTAGCGCGCCTCGTTCGCCCGCGACAGCGCCAACGCCGCCTGCAACTCGCCGACCGTCGCCTCGACCTTTGCCATTCCCTACTCCACCAGCGGCGCGAAGATCTGCTGCAGATCCTCTTGCGTGAGCGCCATTTTCTGCGACTCGCCCTCGGCCAGGATCGATTGCGCCAGGTCGGATTTTTTCTGCTGCAGCACCTGGATCTTTTCTTCCAAGGTGCCTTTGGCGATCAGCTTGTAAACGAACACCGGTTTGTCCTGGCCAATGCGCCAGGCGCGGTCGGTGGCTTGGTTCTCGGCCGCCGGATTCCACCACGGATCGTAGTGGATCACCGTGTCGGCCGCCGTCAGGTTCAGGCCGACGCCGCCCGCCTTCAGGCTGATCAGGAAGATCGGCACCGCGCCCTGCTGGAAGGCCGCCACCTGCGCGCTGCGGTCCTTGGTGTCGCCGGTCAACAGCGCGTAAGGGATGTCGCGCGCCTCGAGCTCCTGCTCGATCAGCTCGAGCATGCTGGTGAACTGCGAGAACACCAGGATCTTGCGGTTTTCCTCCAGCAAATCCTCGACCATCTGCATCAGGTCGATCAGCTTGGCCGAGCCGGCCGTCTGCTTCTTCGACGGCAAGGACTTGACCAGGCGCGGATCGCAACACACCTGGCGCAGCTTGAGCAGCGCCTCGAGGATGACGATCTGGCTGCGCGCCACGCCTTTGCGGTCGATTTCCTCGCGTACCTTTTGGTCCATCGCCAGACGCACGGTCTCGTACAGGTCGCGCTGGGCGCCGGTCAGCTCGACCTTGCGCACCATCTCCGTCTTCGGCGGCAACTCCTTGGCCACGTTGTCCTTGGTCCGGCGCAGCAGGAAAGGCTTGATGCGGCGGTTCAGCAGCGCGCGGCGCATCGGATCGTCCTGGCGCTCGATCGGGTGGCGGAACACGCTGTTGAAGCCCTTCTCGTCGCCCAGCAGGCCGGGCAGCAGGAAGTGGAACTGCGACCACAGCTCGCCCAGATGGTTTTCCAGCGGCGTGCCGGACAGGCACAGGCGGTGGCGCGCGCGCAGCAGGCCGGCGCTTTGCGCGGCCTTGGAGCGGGTGTTCTTGATGTAGTGCGACTCGTCCAGGATGACCAGGTGGAAATCGTGCTCGCGCAGTTTTTCCTCGTCGCGCGGCAACAGCGCGTAGGTGGTCAGCACCAGGTCGGCCTCGTCGATCTGGTCGAACTGGCCCATACGGTCCTTGCCTTGCAACAGCAGCACGCGCAGGCTGGGCGCGAAACGGGCCGCCTCCTCCTGCCAGTTGCCCATCAGGCTGGTCGGCGCGATCACCAGCGCCGGCGCGGTCAGGCGGCCGGCCTCTTTTTCGATCAGGATGTGGGCCAGGGTTTGCACCGTCTTGCCCAGGCCCATGTCATCGGCCAGGATGCCGGCGAAGCCGTATTCGCGCAGGAACTGCATCCACGACAAGCCATCGGTCTGGTAGTCGCGCAGGGTCGCCTGCAGGCCGGCCGGCGTGGCGACCTTTTTGACTTCGCCGAACTGGTTCAGGCGCGCGCCCATTTCGCGCAGCTCGTCGCCGCCGTTCCAGTTCAGTTCGACGTTGCGGGCCAGCTCGTCCAGACGCGCGGCGTCCAGTGTGGCCATGCGCAGCGAGGTCTTGATCTTGTCGCTGAAATACAGCTCGCCCAAGGTCGACAGGATGGGCTTGATCCGCGCCCACGGCAGCGCCACGCGCGCGCCGTCGGCCAAGGTGGCCAGCATCTGGTCCTCGTCGCCGTGGCTGGCGATCGCTTTCGGATTGAAATCGTTGGGCGCGTTGCGTATCAATTGCACCAGCACCGGCAGCAGCGGCACGCGCTCCTGGTTGACCATGATGCCCAGCTCCAGTTCGAACCAGGCGCGGCCGCCGTCGGCCGGATCTTCCGTCACGTCGGCGTACCAGTCGCCGACCTCGGTGACGTCGTAGCGGTATTTGGTGGTCTTTTCGACTTTCCAGCCGCCTTCCTTCAGCGCATCGATGCCGTCGCGGGCGAAGCGTATCCATTCGGCCTGGCTGGGCAACAGCAGCCCGCCTTTGACGCTGCTCAGCGGCAACGCGGTCGGCGCGTGGAAGTGGCGCTCGTTGAGCAAGGCCAGCGCCTGCTCCTCGGCGGCGGCGTCGCGCTGGATGATCTCGGTGACTTCGCCCTTCTGGCGCACCACGCGCTGCGATGGATCGAAGGACACGCGCTCGCCGTCGTAATCGAACGACAGCACGGCGAAATCGTGCCAGCGCTGCAAGGAGCCGTCGGCCAGCATCGCCGCGTCCAACGTCAGCACCGGGCGCGGCTTGACGTCGTCGCGCACCCGCTGCGGCAGCGGCTGCGGCAGCGGCATCAGCTGTTGCAGGCCGTGCGCCAGCAGCAGTTGCGACACGCGCATCTTGTCGTTGGCCGTCAGCAGCGGCGCCTGCGCCACCAGCGCCTGCAGATCCGCCAGCGGAATCGAGGCGCCGCCCTGGTTCAGTTGCAGCACGCCGCAGGACAGGTTGTCGATGTACCAAGGCGGATCGGTCGGCAGCATGTAATCGACCTGGTCGGCGCCATTGCTGGGAACGCGCGCGCCCGGCGGCGGCTGCACCTGCCAGCCGAGGCGCAGTCCCTTGCCCTCTTCGCGCCAGGCCAGATTGGCTTCGCGCAACACACCACCCTTCAGCGGATACACCAGGCCGTTGCCGACGTCGGCCCACGAGTTTGCCCACAGCAATTTATCCTGCTCGGCCAGCATCTGCAGCAGCGCCGCGCCGATCTTGCCGCGCGGCTCGGTGGCCGAGCCGGTCTGCGAATTCTGGCCGCTGCGCATGGCGACAAAGAAACGGATCAAATCCTCGTCGCCGGGCGCCAGGAAGGTCGGCGGCGCCGACAGCAGCGAGAACACCTCGCTGACCGGGGTGGCGGCGGCGACGTCGCCGTTCGAGCGCAGCCGCGCCTTGTACAGGCACAGCGCCACGTGGCGGCCGCCGCTGGTGGGCGCCATCACGTAGATCAGGCGGTACTGGGTTTGTTTCGGATCGCTATCGACCGGCGGCGCGGTCAGCTTGGCTTTGGGATGCGCGGCGGCGTCCACCCGTTGCAACCAGGTGGCCACCGCGTACGACAATTGGTTCGCGGGCGGCGGCGGAAGGCGCGTTGGAACAGCCGGAGCCGCAGGAGCGGCTGGCTTGGCGGGAACCTCGTCGGTGGCGTCGTCGCGGGTAAAATCCATAGGTCGCATTGTTGTTCAAAGATGGTTCAAAAACGGCAACAGGCGATATTATCCGCCATACACGCGTTCGTGTTTGCGGATTCTTTTGAAAAACCCGCGTGCTTATGTGCCTTTGGTGTCTTTAGACGCCTCAAACACGGTTCAATATTTGCGGTTCGGCTATATCTTCGTCCATTTGGACTGTCAAGACTGGCACAATCGCGCCGATTGCGTATCATTCCGGGCTTGACCGCTAAGGAATGACCCACATGCTGCCTTCCATCGAACAACGCCTCGCCCTCGAACTGGCCGCTAAACCGGTCCAGGTCGCCGCCGCCATCGCCCTGCTGGACGAAGGCGCCACCGTCCCCTTCATCGCCCGCTACCGCAAGGAGGCCACCGGCGGCCTCGACGACATCCAGCTGCGCCTGCTCGAAGAGCGCCTGCGCTACCTGCGCGAGCTGGAGGACCGCCGCGCCGCCATCGTGGCCTCCATCACCGAACAGAACAAAATGACGCCGGCCTTATTAGATGCTGTCATGCATGCGGAAGACAAGACCCGGTTGGAAGACTTATATCTTCCATACAAACAAAAACGCCGGACCAAAGCGCAAATCGCCATCGAAGCGGGCCTCGCGCCGCTGGCCGACAGCCTGCTGGCCAACCCCGAACTGACTCCCGAAACGGAAGCCACCCGCTTCCTGCGCGAACCGTTCACCACCGCCGACGGCAACAATCCCGGCGTCGCCGACACCAAGGCCGCGCTCGACGGCGCCCGTCAAATCCTGATGGAACGCTTCGCCGAGGACGCCACCCTGCTGCAGTCGTTGCGCGAATACGTACAAGAGCATGGCATTGTTGAATCGAAGGTTATTGAAGGAAAGCAAGACGAGGGCGAAAAATTCGCCGATTACTTCGATTATTCGGAAACCATCGCCACCGTGCCGTCGCACCGCGCGCTGGCGCTGATGCGCGGCCGCCGCGAAGGCATCCTCGACGTCACCCTGCGGCTCGACACCGAGGCCGAGAAGCCGAAGTGGGACGCACCGCACAATCCGTGCGAGGGCCGCATCGCCGCCCGCTTCGGCATCAAGAACCAGGGCCGCGCGGCCGACAAATGGCTGGCCGACACGGCGCGCTGGACCTGGCGCGTGAAAAGCTTCATGCACCTGGAAACCGAGCTGATGGGCGCGCTGCGCGAGCGTTCGGAACTGGACGCCATCAATGTCTTCGCCACCAACCTGAAAGCCTTGCTGCTGGCCGCGCCGGCCGGCCAGCGCGCCACCATGGGCCTGGACCCGGGCCTGCGCACGGGCGTCAAGGTGGCGGTGGTCGACGCCACCGGCAAGGTGGTCGACACCGCCGTCATCTATCCGCACCAGCCGAAGAACGACTGGGACGGCTCGCTGCACATCCTGGGACGCCTGGCCGCCAAGCACAACGTCTCGCTGATTTCGATCGGCAACGGCACCGCCTCGCGCGAAACCGACAAGCTGGCGCAGGACCTGATCAAGCAACATCCGGAACAGAAAATGACCAAGATCGTCGTCTCGGAAGCGGGCGCGTCGGTGTACTCGGCGTCCGAATTCGCCTCGCGCGAACTGCCGGACATGGACGTGTCGCTGCGCGGCGCCGTCTCGATCGCGCGCCGGCTGCAGGATCCGCTGGCCGAGCTGGTCAAGATCGACCCGAAATCGATCGGCGTCGGCCAATACCAGCACGACGTCTCGCAGACCCAGCTGGCGCGCTCGCTCGACGCCGTGGTCGAGGATTGCGTCAACGCCGTCGGCGTGGACGTCAACACCGCCTCGGCGCCGCTGCTGGCGCGCGTGTCGGGCTTGTCGACGTCGGTGGCCCAGGCCATCGTCTCGTACCGGGATGTGAAGGGCGCGTTCCCGTCACGCGCCGCGCTCAAATCGGTGCCGCGCCTGGGCGACAAAACGTTCGAACAGGCGGCCGGCTTCCTGCGCGTGATGGGCGGCGAGAATCCGCTGGACGCCTCGGCGGTGCACCCGGAATCGTACCCGCTGGTCGAGAAAATCCTCGGCGACATCAAGAAGGACATCAAGGCCGTCATCGGCGAGACCGCGCTGATCAAGAGCCTCAACCCGGCCAAGTACGCCGACGATAAATTCGGCGTGCCGACCATCACCGATATTTTGAAGGAGCTGGAAAAGCCCGGCCGCGATCCGCGTCCCGAGTTCACCACCGCCACCTTCAAGGACGGCGTCGAAGAGATCCGCGACCTGCGTCCGGACATGATCCTCGAAGGCGTGGTCACCAACGTCGCCGCCTTCGGCGCCTTCGTCGATATCGGCGTGCACCAGGACGGCCTGGTGCATATCTCGGCCCTGTCGAACACGTTCGTGAAAGACCCGCACACGGTGGTCAAAGCCGGCCAGGTCGTCAAAGTGAAGGTGCTGGAAGTGGACGAAAAGCGCAAGCGCATCGCCTTGACGATGCGCCTGACGGACAGCGCCCCGCAAGCCGGCGCCCAACCGCAGCAGCGCGGCGACCGCACGGACCGCAAGAGCATGGGCCAGCACCAGAAGCAAACCGCGCGCGCCGAGCCGATCGGCGGCAGCATGGCGGCCGCGTTCGCCAAACTGCGCGGCTAGGGAAAGTGTCGGGGCCAGACCCCGACATTAGCCACCGACATCGACTTTCATCTAAACCACGTAGGGCGGATTAGCGCAGCGTAATCCGCCATGTGTGCGGGCCGGCGGCTCGTCGATGTCCAATCGCGGCATTTCCGCCCATGTCGGAGCCAAGCCCCGACATGGGCGGCTTTACAACGAACGCCGCAGGACAGAGATACGCCGGGCCAACCCGGCAAGGCTGTACAAATTTATCGCCAGGATCGCCAGGGAAACCCCGCTTAGCACGGTGAAAAAAAGGTTGTCCCCCGTCAGGTTGGCCCAATCCCTTTCAAAAAAAACCAAGCAAAACAAGGCCAGCAAGGCATGCGGCACCATCATGCGCCGATATCTGCGTACCTTATCCCCGGTATCGGTGAGAATTTCCGCCGTCTGCCCAACCCGCAGCGGCTTGCGCCAGCACAGCTGACCGCCACTCACCGTCACGTATTCCCAGCCGGCGTCCTCCAACAGTTGCTGATAAGTCAGATCGCCCAAGTCGGCGCCCACATCCCAGCGATAGGCCACGTCGGCGGGCGCGCCGCGCTCAAAGGTGTGGATGCCAAGCCAGTTCAGCGAACGCAAATGCAACCCCCGCGCCGCCATCCGCTGTAGCCATCGCCCATGCGCCTCGTCCTGCCAGGCAAACCAAACCTTGAACTTTCTCGCCAGCCCCACTTTGCTCGCTTCGTCCACACAACCTCCGTCAAGTTGTCTACAACAACGCCCGCGCGTTACCGACCATGATTTCCAGCCGGCGCACCTGCTCGCCGAGCACCGCCCGCCCCAGTTCGGTCAGCGCGTACACCTTGCGCCGCTCCGCCTCCGCCACCTTGACGATGAGCGCTTGCTTTTCCAGGGCGCCGAACACGCCGTACAAGGTGCCCGGCCCCAACGTGACGCTACCGTCGCTCATCGCCTCGACCTTCTGCATGATGGCGTAGCCGTGCAGCGGCTCGTTCAGCGCCAGCATCACGTAGAAGGTCGCCTCCGACAGCGGCAGGTATTTCGAGAGTTCGGCGTCAGCCATCGCACATCCTTGTATCGTTATCCGGTATATCGAGACTCGATATACCGATGCACGACATATTTGCCCGGTTTTTCGCCATGTCAAGTACGCGGGGGCCGCATTTCTTATAAAATGTCGGCACCTAATACTTATTTACACTGAGGCAGCTATGAGCGACGTACAAACCTGGATCAAAGAAACCGTGACCAGCACCCCGGTGGTGCTGTTCATGAAGGGCACCGCCCAGTTCCCGCAATGCGGCTTCTCCGGCCGCGCCATCCAGATCCTGAAGGCATGCGGCGTCGAGAACATCGCCACCGTCAACGTGCTGGAAGATCCGGAAGTTCGCCAAGGCATCAAGGACTACTCGAACTGGCCGACCATTCCGCAGCTCTACGTCAAAGGCGAGTTCATCGGCGGTTCGGACATCATGAACGAGATGTTCGAGTCCGGCGAGCTGAAAGCGCTGCTGGATGCCTGATCGCCCGCGGCCATTCGTGGCCCGGCGGATTATCGTCGCCATCACCGGCGCCACCGGCGCCGTGTATGGTGTGCGTCTGCTGCAACACTTGCAACACACTCCTGACGTCGAGACGCATCTGATCGTCTCCGACGCGGCCGTCCTCACCCTGCACCAGGAAACCGGCCTGCAGCGCAAGGAGGTCGAATCGTATGCCCATGTGGTGCACAAGGTGCGCGACGTCGGCGCCTCGATCGCCAGCGGTTCCTTCCAGTCGGACGGCATGATCGTCGCGCCCTGCTCAATGAAGACGCTGGCGTCGGTGGCGCATGGCCTGTCGGACAACCTGATCGCGCGCGCGGCCGACGTGGTGCTCAAGGAGCGCCGCCGGCTGGTGCTGATGGTGAGGGAAACGCCGTTCAATCTCGCGCACTTGCGCAACATGACGGCGGTAACGGAGATGGGCGGCATTATCTACCCGCCGCTGCCGGGCTTTTATCACAACCCGCAAAGCATTGCGGAGATGGTGGACCACACCGTGGGCCGGGTCATCGACCTGTTCGGCATCGAGCACACGCTGGCCCCGCGCTGGAATGGTATGAAACCAGCCAGCCCGTCCAGCGAAGATGGTGCCGGTCCCGCCTAGCGTTTATCGAACTGCGATCCGCTGGCTTTTTTCAAATCCCTGGCTTCCTCCACCATGCGGCGATGGGCGATGCGCTTGCGCATCACCTCGGCATGCTGGGCGGCGGTCATCGGCGGGACGGTCATCAAATCTTTTAGCTGCGCGACATTGCTGTAGTTGCTTTTCATAGGACGGCTCAAAAGCTTGGCTCCGAAGTAAGTGCTACGGTTCAGCGGCGCTGACTCCCCATTGTGCCTGAAATCCATGTCGAAACGATGACAATTCGCAAAGGGACTCAAAATAAAAAGCCACCACTTGAAATGCACCTTTTCCGAACAAAAACCGGCGAAATCATGAAACTAGTTTCACACACCATCCGGCCTAAACGCCGCCACAAACAGTCGACATTGCTCCATACCAGTACTTAAAATGACTACTTTTGGTAGTTCACGCGTACCAGCATGCGAATAAATTCTCGCGCGATTTGCCGGTGATGCTCGTCCAGACGCTGTAAATCGGCGATTAATTTGACGTCGGCCGACTCGAAGCGGGACACGCCGTTGCCGTTCTCGCCGGCCGGGGCGCCCGCCTCGGCGCCGCCGAAGCGCAGCCACTCGGCGGGCACGCCCAACCACTGCGCGATCATGCGCAGCTTTTCCTGGGTCGGGATGGCCTCACCCACCAGCCATTTGCGGGCCGCGTGGACTGTGATCGGTCTGCCATCAAACCGAATATTAAATTCCCGAGCCAGCCGCGTGGGGCTGTCGGGCGAGTAGTGTGCGTTCTTAAGAGCCTGCTGCAAGCGCTGGCTAAAGCTTTCGCGTTCATTGGAAGAGTTCATAGGTGCACTATTTCACGTTGCGTCATGAAAGTCAGTCTCTTGAAAACGAGCGCTGAAGGTGACGTGATGGGATGTCGGAATTGGCATTCTATCCTCTGTAAGCGCGGACGCCGGCGCGCAGGCCGACCAAATTATGTTTGGCGGGCCGCTGCAAAAGAGGCAACATCCGGCCTCTCTTATGGGGGGGTGCGTAGTTGTAAATCTTATCACTATTTGTCCGGTGAAGACCAGACCACTTTTACGCGGAAGCGTATGATGCCGCCGGCCCCGGATCGGCGTCGCACGATACCTGTGCGCCACAGATCGCGGCGAACGGCCGTCATCGACGCCGGCGGCGCGCCAGTCGCGCTACAATATCCGTTACGTTGACGTAAACGGAAATCGAACGACCTACCGCACTGATCCCGATGCCTACCTATACCATTACCGAACTGGCCCGTGAATTCGACATCACGGCGCGCGCCATCCGCTTCTACGAGGACCAGGGTTTGCTGAGCCCGTCCCGCGAGGGGGCCGGCGGCCGCAGCCGCGTCTACACGCCGCGCGACCGCACCCGCCTCAAGCTGACCCTGCGCGGCAAGCGCCTCGGCCTGTCGCTGTCCGAAATCAAGAGCCTGGTCGACATGTACGAGACGCCGAAGGACACCAGCGCCCAGATGAACCGCTTCCTCGGCGTGCTGGCCCAGCACCGCCAGACCCTGGAACAGCAGCGCGAAGACATCGAAATGTCGCTGGCCGAGATCACCGCGCACGAGGACGAATGCAAACGCCTGCTGGCGGCCCAGCAAGAGGCCAAAACGGCCTGACGCGCCTTATGGGCCACTATACGCGCCGCTTTACGTTTACGTAAACGTCACTCCGAGGTATGATTGCCGTTCAAATCCAACCAGAAGAATGAGGATGACATGCTCCATCTCCCAGGCCTGACCTTTGACCACGGCGAAGACATCGCCGCCCTGCGCGAAGCCGTGCAACAGTTCGCCGCCGCCGAAATCGCCCCGCGCGCGGCCGAGATCGACCGCAGCGACCAGTTCCCGATGGACCTGTGGCGCAAGATGGGCGAACTCGGCGTGCTCGGCATCACCGTCGGCGAGGAATACGGCGGCGCCAACATGGGCTACCTGGCCCACATCGTGGCGATGGAGGAAATCTCGCGCGCGTCGGCCTCGGTCGGCCTGTCGTACGGCGCCCACTCGAACCTGTGCGTCAACCAGATCAAGCGCAACGGCACCGAGGAACAAAAACAAAAATACCTGCCGAAACTGATCTCCGGCGAGCACGTCGGCGCGTTGGCGATGTCCGAGCCCAACGCCGGTTCCGACGTCGTCAGCATGAAGCTGCGCGCCGATTTCAAGGGCGACCGCTGGGTGCTCAACGGCACCAAGATGTGGATCACCAACGGTCCCGACGCCGACGTGCTGGTGGTCTACGCCAAGAGCGACCTCGACGCCGGCGCCAAGGGCATGACCGCGTTCCTGATCGAAAAGGGCTACAAGGGCTTCTCGGTGGCGCAAAAGCTCGACAAGCTGGGCATGCGCGGCTCCCACACGGGCGAGCTGGTGTTCGAGGATTGCGAAGTGCCGGTGGAGAACGTGCTCGGCGGCCTGGGCAAGGGCGTCAACGTCTTGATGTCGGGCCTGGACTTCGAGCGCACCGTGCTGTCCGGCGGTCCGCTGGGCATCATGCAGGCGTGCATGGACGCGGTCGTGCCCTACATCCACGACCGCAAACAGTTCGGCCAGCCGATCGGCGAATTCCAGCTGATGCAGGGTAAGATCGCCGATATGTACTCGACCATGATGGCGTGCAAGGCCTATGTGTACGCGGTCGGCCAGGCCTGCGACCGCGCCACCACGCCGGAAGCGGTGCGCCAGCTGCGCAAGGACGCCGCTGGCGCCATCCTGTACAGCGCAGAGAAGGCGACCTGGATGGCCGGCGAGGCGATCCAGACCCTGGGCGGCAACGGCTACATCAACGAGTATCCGGTCGGCCGCCTGTGGCGCGACGCCAAGTTGTATGAAATCGGCGCCGGCACCAGCGAGATCCGCCGCATGCTGATCGGCCGCGAACTGTTCGCGGAAACCCGCTAACCCCTATGCTTGCACCGACATGCTTGCGTCGCGGCATAGGGGTCGTACCCCAGGGGGTACGACCCCGCGTGGGGGTACGGGTTAGGCGCGGCCGGGCTAGCTAACGCGTGAAGGTGGGGCGACCATGATCCAGGCTGCATTCCCAAAACTGCTGCGCTCGCAGATCGCGTTCGACATCGCGCGCACGATCCGCGACGGCTTCGACAAGCACTACCGCCTGTTCCGCCAGACCAGCCGGCAGGCCAAGGAGCATTTCGAGCGCGGCGCCTGGGGCGCGGCGCAGCAGGCCGCGCGCGAACGGATCGACTTCTACGACCGCCGCGTGCAGGAGTGCGTGCAGACCCTGGAGGACGAGTACAGCCAGTCCGACCTGACCGACGAGGTCTGGCGCGAGCTCAAGCTGCACTACATCGGCATGCTGTCCGACCACAAGCAGCCCGAGCTGGCGGAAACCTTCTTCAACTCTGTGTGCTGCAACATCCTGCACCGCAGCTACTTCCACAACGAATTCATCTTCGTGCGGCCGGTGGTCTCGACCGAATACATCGAGACCGGGGAGCTGGCGCCGACCTACCGCGTCTACTATCCCGGCACCGACGGCTTGCACTCCACGCTCAAGCGCATCGTCACCAACTTCCAGCTCGACGCCAAATTCGCCAACCTGACGCGCGACGTCGAACAAGTGGAGGCGCGCCTGCAAGAGCTGTTCGGCGCCGGCAGAACCGAGCCGAACAACCAGATCCACGTGTTGTCGAGCCTGTTCTTCCGCAACAAGGGCGCCTACATCGTCGGCAAGGGCATCAATGGCAACAAGGAGTATCCGTTCGTCGTGCCCATCCTGCACAACCGCGACGGCGAACTGATACTCGACACCGTGTTGTTCGACCAGGAACTGATCACGATATTGTTCTCGTTCACGCGCGCCTACTTCCTGGTGGACATGGAAGTGCCGTCGGCCTACGTGCAATTCCTGCGCACCCTGCTGCCGCGCAAGCCGCGCAGCGAGATCTACACCATCCTCGGCCTGCAAAAGCAGGGCAAGACGCTGTTCTACCGCGACTACCTGCAGCATTTAAAACATTCGTCCGACCAGTTCGAAATCGCTCCCGGCATCAAGGGGCTGGTGATGCTGGTGTTCGCGCTGCCGTCGTTCCCGTATGTGTTCAAGGTCATCAAGGATTTCTATCCGCCGCCCAAGGACACCACGCGCGCGCTGATCAAGGAAAAATACCTGCTGGTCAAGCACCACGACCGCGTCGGCCGCATGGCCGACACCCTGGAGTATTCGAACGTCGCCTTCCCGCGCCAGCGCTTCACCGAGGAGCTGATCGCCGAGTTGAAACACTACGCGCCGTCCCAATATGAAGAGGAGGGCGGGAAGATCATCATCAGGCACCTGTACATCGAGCGCCGCATGGTGCCGCTGAACATGTGGCTCGGCAACGCCGACAAGGACGGCAACGACGCCCAGCTCGAACACGGCATCCTCGAATACGGCAACGCCATCAAGGAGCTGGTCGCCGCCAACATCTTCCCCGGCGATATGCTGTACAAGAATTTCGGCGTGACCCGGCACCAGCGCATCGTGTTTTACGATTACGACGAGATCGAATACATCACCGACTGCAATTTCCGCGACATTCCCGAGGCGCGCAACGAGGAGGACGAGATGGCGTCCGAGCCCTGGTATCCGATCGGCAAGCACGATGTCTTCCCCGAGCAGTTCGGCCGCTTCCTGCTGGGCAACGCCAAGATCCGCAAGTATTTCATGAAGCACCACGCCGACCTGCTGACGCGCGAATACTGGCAGGCGCGCAAGCAACGCATCCTCGACGGCGTCGTCGAGGACGTTTATCCGTATCCGCAGCACATACGATTCTTCCACGAGAACCAATCCAACATTCCGGCGGTATCGATCCCGGTGCCGCCACCCTTTATGGAGACTCTAGAAAATGAATGATCCTATCGTCATCGTCGGTGCGGCCCGCACCCCCATGGGCGCCTTCCAGGGCGACTTTTCCGGCAAGGCCGCGCACGACCTCGGCGCGGTCGCGATCGCCGCCGCCGTCGAACGCGCCGGCATCGACGGCAAGCTGGTCGAACACGTCTACTTCGGCAACTGCCTGATGGCGGGCCAGGGCCAGGCGCCCGCGCGCCAGGCCTTGTTGAAAGCCGGGCTGCCGGCCTCGACCGGCGCCGTCACCCTGTCCAAGATGTGCGGCTCGGCGATGCAGGCCGCCATCTTCGCGCATGACCAGCTGGTCGCCGGCAGCGCCGACGTGGTCGTCGCCGGCGGCATGGAGTCGATGACCAACGCGCCCTACCTGATTCCGAAGGCGCGCGGCGGTTACCGCATCGGCCACGGCATGATGTTCGACCACATGATGTACGACGGCCTCGAGGACGCCTACTCGCGCAACGAGAAGACCGGCGAAGGCCGCTCGATGGGCACGTTCGCCGAGGAATGCTCGGCCAAATACGAATTCACCCGTGAAGCGCAGGACAACTTCGCCATCGAATCGGTCAAGCGCGCCCAGGCCGCCACCAACGAGGGCTGGTTCAAATGGGAAATCGCGCCCGTGACCGTGACCAGCCGCGCCGGCGACACCGTCATCGACAAGGACGAGGGCCCGTTGAAGGCCAAGGTCGAGAAGATCCCGACCCTGCGCGCCGCGTTCAAGAAGGACGGCACCATCACGGCCGCCTCGTCGTCGTCGATCAACGACGGCGCCGCCGCGCTGGTGATGATGCGCGAATCGACCGCCAAGCGGCTGGGCGCGACCGTCATCGCCAAAATCCACGGCCATGCCACGTTCGCGCAGGAACCGAACCTGTTCACCACGGCGCCGATCGGCGCGGTCGAAAAGCTGTACAAGAAAATCGGCTGGGCCAGCAAGGACGTCGACCTGTTCGAGATCAACGAAGCGTTCGCCGCCGTGCCGATGGCGGCTATGCGCGACCTCGACATCCCGCACAGCAAGATCAACGTGCACGGCGGCGCCTGCGCGCTGGGCCACCCGATCGGCGCCTCGGGCGCGCGCATCCTGGTCACCCTGATCGGCGCGCTCAAGCGCACCGGCGGCAAGAAGGGCGTGGCCGCGCTGTGCATCGGCGGCGGCGAGGCGACCGCCATGGCCATCGAACTGGTCGGGGCATAAGCGATGGCGACCGCACTCATCATCGGCGCCTCGCGCGGCATCGGGCACGAGCTCGTCAAGCAATACCTGGCCGACGGCTGGCGCGTCATCGCCACCGCCCGCAAGGCCGACGACTGCGCCGCGCTCGGCGCGCTGGGGGCCGAGCCGCACCAACTCGACGTCACCAACGTCGAGGCGTGCGCCGGCATCGGCTGGAAGCTCGACGGCGAGGAACTCAACGTCGCCATCTTGAACGCCGGCGTCTACGGCCCGCGCCACGACGGTTTTCCGGCGCAGACGGATTTCGATTCCGTGATGCACACCAACGTGCTGGCGGCGATGCGCCTGCTGCCGATCATCGCGCCGATGGTGGGCGCGGCGCGCGGCAAGCTGGCGGTGCTGTCGTCGAAGATGGGATCGCTGAGCGAGCGCAACAGCGCCAGCGGCTCGCTGTACCGCGCCAGCAAGGCGGCGCTGAACTCGGTGCTGATCGACACGGCGCTGGTGTACGGCAAGCAGGGCGCCACGTGCGTGGCCTTCCATCCGGGCTGGGTGCGCACGGAAATGGGCGGCGACGGCGCCGACATCTCGGTCGAGGAAAGCGCCGGCGGCATCCGCGCGACGTTGGCGGCGCTGCCGGCGTCGGAGCGCGCCGTCTACCGCAACTACGACGGCAGCGAGATCGGCTGGTAAGAAAGCAGGCGTTAAAGACGAAACCCGCACATCCAAGCGGGGTCGTACCCACCCGGGTACGACCCCATCGTCGCGGGTTGCGGGTTACAACTATAAAAAAGAGACGACATGATACTGACCGAAGAACACGAAATGATCCGCGACGCCCTGCGCACCTTCGCCCGCGAGCGCCTGGCGCCGCAGGCCGCGCGCTGGGACAAGGAACACCACTTCCCGAAAGAGGAACTGAAGGAACTGGCCGCGCTGGGCGCCTTCGGCGTCGCCGTGCCGGAGGCGCTGGGCGGCGCCGGCATGGACTACGTCTCGCTCGCGCTGGTGCTGGAAGAGATCGCAGCCGGCGACGGCGGCACCTCCACCATCATCTCGGTCAACAACTGCCCGGTGTGCAGCATCGCCATGATGTACGCCAACGACCGGCAGAAGGAGCAATGGCTGCGTCCGCTGGCACAAGGCGACATGCTCGGCGCCTTCTGCCTGACCGAGCCGCACACCGGCAGCGACGCCGCCGCGCTGCGCACCACCGCCACGCGCGACGGCGGCGACTACGTCATCAATGGCGTCAAGCAATTCATCACCAGCGGCAAATACGCCGACGTCGCCATCGTGCTCGCCGTCACCGACAAGGCCGCCGGCAAGAAAGGCATCAGCGCCTTCTGGGTGCCGACGTCGGCGCCGGGCTACATCGTCGCCGGGCTGGAGCAGAAGATGGGCCAGCACTCGTCGGACACGGCGCAGATCCTGTTCGAAAACTGCCGCATCCCGGCCGAGAACCTGATCGGCGAAGAGGGGCAGGGCTACAAGATCGCGCTATCGGGACTGGAGGGCGGGCGGATCGGCATCGCCTCGCAAGCGGTCGGCATGGCGCGCGCCGCGTACGAAGCGGCGCTGGCGTACGCGCGCGAGCGCGAAAGCTTCGGCAAGCCGATCTTCGAGCACCAGGCGGTGCAATTCCGGCTGGCCGACATGGCCACGCAAATCGAAGCGGCGCGGCAATTGATCCGTCACGCCGCCGCGATGAAGGACGCCGGCCTGCCATGCTTAAAAGAGGCGGCGATGGCCAAGCTGTTCGCCTCCGAGATGGCGGAAAAGGTCTGCTCGGACGCCATCCAGGTGCATGGCGGCTACGGCTACGTCTCCGACTTCCCGGTCGAGCGCATCTATAGGGACGTGCGGGTCTGCCAGATCTACGAAGGCACCAGCGACATCCAAAAGCTGCTGATCGCCCGCGCACTCTAAAACAACTCGGGGGTCAAGTCTGACATTCGGACACGAACTGAAGCACTGTTTAGCAGAGCTCGTGTCCGAATGTCAGACTTGACCCCATATTTTGGACGAAAAAAAAGCCCGTATCTCAACGGGCTTCGTTCCAATGTATTACCAATGCTTTAATCGTGCCGTCGTCCAGTGCTATCTGCAAAGTGACTTCAGCGTTTCTCGGACGCCCATGCTATCTGCGTGGTGCCTCCAACGTGTAAAACGACCAATGTATTCGAAACTACAACTCCAGGTAGCGCCATTTGCAATCCGTTCTTACACATATCGAATCACTGCGCTTGCCTTGGATGTGGGACTGTTCGCTTGGAAACCAAGAAACCTCAACCACGAACGTAGTGTAACACAGATGTTTGTGCGACGCACAAATTATTTCATTTCTGTCGCTTCCGTGGTCATCGGCGTCGGATTGCGGCGCGGCTTGTGGCGGCACGCGCGTTCGAATTCGGAGATCACCTGGGCGCCAAACAGCAGCAAGGTGGCGCCGATCTCCAGGCTGAACATGACGATGATGGCCGTCGTCATCGAGCCGTACACGACGTTCACCTGCGACAGGGTCGAGAAATACCAGACCAGGATGTGGCGCGCCAGTTCCCACAGCAGCGCGGCCGTGACGCCGCCGATCAGCGCGTGCGACAGCGACAGCCGCCCCACCGGCATCACCAGGTAGATGGCCGTCAGCACCAGCACCTCGCCGCCCAGCCCCAGCATGTACAGCAGCGCGCCCGACACGCCCTCCAGCGACCAGTCGTAGCCGAACAAGCGCACGCTTTCCTCGCCCATCACTTGCAGGCTGCCGGCCACCAGGGTCACCACCAGCATGCCCACGCCCAGCGACAGGATGAAGCAGTAGGGCATGATGGCCGAGATCAGGAAACGCCGGCGCCTGATCTCGACCCGGTGCTTGAAGATCACCGACATGGCGTTTTCCAGCACCGTGAAGGCCAGCGAACTGAAGAAAATCATGCTGACCAGCAACACGCCGCCGACCACGTCGCGGTGTTCGAGGAAATGCCCGACCTCGGTGACGAACGGTTTCGATTGCCCTGGCACCAGGTAGTTCAGATAGCGGCCCACCGTGTCCAGCAGCACGTCCTGGTCGATCACGTGCGACAGCGCGACCACCACCAGCATCAGCAGCGGGACGATCGATAGCAACGAGTAATACGCCACCGCGCCCGCCAGCAGCAGGCCCTGATTGGCGCGAAAGCCCTTGAGGCATTGCACCAGGAAGTCCATGGGGTGCGTGAGCACGTAGGCCAGCCCCCGGCGATTGAGAAATTTCATTTATCCATTGTACGCGGCGGCTCAGCGTGGGGTATGTGCGTCTACGTCCAGATAGCGCCAGTTGGTCAATTCCACCGGGTGGCGCTTGTAATTTCTAAGCCATGGCTGCTGCAGATCGGCGGAAATCGGATGCGTCAGCAACACCCAGGGCGTGTACGCATGAATGATTTGCGCCATTTCATCGTACAACCTGGTGCGCGCGGGCGATTCCCCCATCGTGCGGGTCTGTTCATACCGCTGATTGTAGGCGGGCAGGTTGAAGCGGGCGTAGTTCGGTCCCGCCTTGTTCGGGCCGTACAGCAATTGATAGAAATTGTCGCCGTCGGGGAAGTCGGCCACCCAGTTGGTTTCGAACATCATCACCGCGCCCAGGCGCGAGGCCTTGATGATCTCGGTTTTCTTGTCGCTCTTGAAGGTGACGTCGAGGCCGACCGCGTTCAGGTTCTTGCGCCACAGCTCGTCGCGCAGGCGGCCGACCATCGACGGTTCGGTGTGCATGACCAGGGTCAGCGGCTTGCCGTCGGGCAGCGTGCGGAAGCCGCCGCGTCCCTTTTTATAGCCGTAGCGGTCCAGCAAGGCGTTGGCCAGCGCCGGATCGTAGCCGACCGGGCTGCGATAGGCCGGATCGTAGCCGAGCACGTTCGGCGGCAGCGGCGTCTCGGCGCGCAGCGCCAGCCCCTTCTTCATCTGGGCGATGTCCTCGGCGCTGTTGTAGCTGAGCGCGATGGCGCGGCGCAGCGCCACCTTGTCCTTGCCGTAGCCGCCGATCAGCGGGTCCTCCATGTTCATCCACATGTAATAAGTCTGCAGCACGGGGAAGGGCGACAGCACCAGCCCCTTGCGCGACAGCTCCGGCTTCAGGGTGGGTGTGGCGTCGCCGGTTAGCACCATTTCCTTCATCGATTCGGGCAGTTGTTCGAGGAAGTCGAATTCGCCGTTCAAAAAGCCCAGCACGCGCGACTGGTATTCCTCCATGATCTTGATGTCGACCCGGTCCACCAGCGGCAGGCGCCGGCCCTGGAAGTACATCGGCCGGAAATCGCGGTTGGCCAGCAACGAGATCTGGTCGCTGCGCTTCCACGTGCCGATCCTGAACGGGCCGGTACCGACCGGGTGGTTGCCGACCTGCACGCCGTACGCCTCGACCACCTCGCGCGCGACCACGCCCGTGGCGGGGATCGCCAGATAGAACAGGAAGTTGGGATCGGCGGCGTTGAGCCGGATGCGCAAGGTGAACTTGTCCACCGCCCGCAGGCCGGCGATGTCGCCGTCGTAGCCGAAGCGCGCCTTGAGCGCGTCGTCGCCGACGATTTTTCCGTCCAGCAGGAAGCTCCACGGCGACTTGAGCGCCGGATCGTACAGCCGCTTGAGGCTGTAGACGTAATCCTGCGCCGTCACTTGCCGGCGCGCGCCCTTGAACGCGGGATCGGCGGTGAAATACACGTCCTGGCGCAGGTGGAAGGTGTAGGTCAGGCCGTTGTCCGCGACTGTGGGCATGGCCCTCAAGGTGTTCGGCTGCAGGGTGACGGGGCGGGCCAGGTAATCGTAGCGCAGCAGCGGGTCGAACAGGTTTTCCAGCAGGCTGAGGCTGGCGATGTCGGAGGCGACCGCCGGATCGAGGCCGGTTTCGCCGGTGCTGAGGAAGGCGCGCAGGACCTTGGGGGCGGGAGTGCCCTGGGCGGCCTGCGCGACGGCGTCCCCGGCGCCGAACCCGAGCCCGAGCCCGACCACCAGCGCCAGCATGGCGGCTGCATAACTTTTCAGCATGGCATCCATTTCACATCGCATACGTAAAGCGGCAGCTTATAACTTTTTCCGCGTGCCGACCCGCTATACTTTGCCTGTCGCCCACAGTTTCACGAAAAATCGAACATATGTCGCTCAATTACATCTGGTCTGGCTTCTTCCTCGTCGGGTTCGCCGCCGCGCTGGCGCAGTACTTGTTCATGGGCGACACGGAAATTTTCAAGCGCATCATCGACGGCACGTTCGAGTCGGCCAAGAGCGGCGTGATGGACATCGCGCTGCCGCTGGCCGGCGTGATGACCCTGTGGCTGGGCATCATGAACATCGGCGAGAAGGCCGGCGCCGTCAATCTGCTGGCGCGCATCATCGCGCCGTTCTTCTCGCGCATCTTCCCGGGCGTGCCCAAGGAGCATCCGGCCACCGGCCACATGCTGATGAATTTCTCGGCCAACCTGCTCGGCCTCGACAACGCGGCCACGCCGTTCGGCCTGAAGGCGATGGAAAGCCTGCAAACGCTCAATCCCAGCAAGGACGAGCCGACCGACGCCCAGATCATGTTCCTGGTGCTGCACACGTCCGGCCTGACGTTGATCCCCGTGGCGATCATGGCGCAGCGCTCCATCCTGGGCGCGGCCGACCCGTCCGACATCTTCATCCCGTGCATGATCGCCACCTACGTCGCCACCGTCACCGGCCTCATCGCCGTGGCGATCCGCCAGCGCATCAACCTGTTCGACCGCGTGGTCCTGAGCTGGCTCGGTTGCAGCACCGCCGCCATCGTCGCGCTGATCTGGTATTTCACGCAGGTGCTCACGCGCCCAGAGATCGAACTGTTCTCCAAGGTCTTCAGCAACCTGGTCCTGATGGGCGTCATCGGCGGCTTCATCATCGGCGCGCTGTGGAAGAAGGTCAACGTCTACGAAGCCTTCATCGAGGGCGCCAAGGGCGGCATCCAGACGTCGCTGACCGTCATCCCGTATCTGGTCGGCATGCTGGTGGCCATCAGCGTGATCCGCAACGCCGGCCTGTTCGGCTTTGTCGTCGACGGCTTCAGCTGGCTGTTCGGCGCGCTCGGCTTCAACACCGATTTCGTGCCGGCGCTGCCGACCGCGCTGATGAAGCCGCTCAGCGGCAGCGGCTCGAAGGCGATGATGATCGACGCCATGCAGACCTACGGGGTCGACTCCTTCGTCGGCCGCCTCGCGTGCGTGTTCCAGGGCTCGGCCGACACCACCTTCTACATCGTGGCGCTGTACTTCGGCTCGGTCGGCATCCGCAAGACGCGCTACGCGATCTCGTGCGGCCTGATCGCCGACTTCGCCGGCGTCGTCGCCGCCATCTCGGTGGCCTACATCTTCTTCCACTGAACGGATCGCCATGCTTCATCGCCTCCTCCTTGCCGCGCTGGCCAGCCTCGCAGCCACCGGCGCCGCCCACGCCACCGAGTTGCCGGAGCCGGTCGTCCGGCTGATGCGCGCGGCGCAGATCCCGCCCGAGGCGGCCGGCGTGCTGGTGCTGCGCGGCGACGCCACCCTGGTGTCGCACAACGCCCGGCAAATCATGCAGCCGGCATCGACGGTCAAGCTGTTCACCACCATGACGGCGCTCGAGCAACTGGGGCCGGTGTTCCGCGGCCGCACCGAAATGCTCAGCAGCGCGCCCGTCGTCAACGGCGTGCTGCGGGGTGATTTGATCCTGCGCGGCGGCGCCGACGGCGACTTCGACGAGGACGTGCTCGGCCACATGCTGCAGGCGCTGCGCAACCAGGGCATCAAGGCCATCCAGGGCGACGTCGTGCTCGACCGGCAATTGTTCCAGCCGGCGCGGCCCGACATCGGCCTGCCGCCGTTCGACGAATATCCGTGGGCCTACTACAACGTCGTGCCGAACGCGCTGCTGATCAACACCAACCTGCTGAAGGTGGAGCTGCGCTCGGCCGGCGGCAAGCTGTCGCTGGCGATGACGCCGCCGATGGACCAGGTCGGCGTGCGCTCGGAGATGGCGGCCAGCGACGCGCCCTGCCCGGCGTGGGAGAACGGCTGGCGCGACCCCGGCATCGCGCGCGACGGCGACAGGATCGACGTCGTGCTGCACGGCAGCTTCCCGCGGGATTGCGTCAAGTCGATCAGCGTCAACGTGCTCGACCCGCACGACTACCTCGCGCGCCTGCTGCGCGCCACGTGGAGCCGGCTGGGCGGCAAACTGGGCGGCGAGGTGCGCGAGGCGGGCGCGCCGACGCCGCCGTCGCTGCCGGCACCGGCGGTCAACGCCGACACCGACGCCACCGCCGCCAGCCCGGCGCCCACCACGCCGCCGGCCGCCTCGTCCGCCGCCGCGCCGGTGCTGCGCCTGCTGGCCGAGCACGTCTCGCGGCCGCTGCCCGAGACGCTGCGCGACATCCACAAAAACTCCGACAACACGCTGGCCGGCACGCTGTTCCTCAGCCTGGGCAGCCTGGAGGCGGACCCGACGCTCGGCAGCCGGCCGCTACCGCCGGACGCCGCCTACCCCACCACCGCCGCGCGCGCCGACGCCGCCATCCGCGCCTGGCTGCGGCAACGCGGCATCGACGACACCGGGCTGGTCATCGACAACGGCTCCGGTCTGTCGCGCCTGGCCCGCGCCACGCCGGCGCAGGTGGCCGGCGTGCTGCGGGCGGGGCTGCAGAGCCTGTGGATGCCCGAATTCCTCTCCAGCCTGCCGATCGCGGCCACCGACGGCACCATGCGCCGGCGCCTCAAGGACAGTCCGGCGGCGATGCGCGCGCGCATCAAGACCGGCACCTTGAAAGGCGTGATCGCCGTCGCCGGCTACGTGCAGGACGCCGGCAACCAACCCGTCATCGTGGTCGCCATGCTCAACGACGAGCACGTCGCCAACGGCGCCGGGCGCGCCGTGCTCGACGCGCTGATCGACTGGGTCGCGCGCTCCGGCGCGCCGGCCGGCACGGCCGTCCCTTATGCGCCGAGCGCGCCTTCGGCCACCAGGTAATCGATCATGGCCCGCACCTTCAGCGCCAGGTGCGGGCCGGGCATGTAGACCGCGTGCACGGTGCCGGCATACGGCTCGTCGAACGTCCAGTCCGCCAAAATCCGCACCGCGCGGCCCTGCGCCAGCGCCGCGCGCGCGGTGAAGTCCGGCACCAGGCCGATGCCGCCGCCGGACTCCACCACCGCCATCAGCGCCGCGCTGTTGTTGATCGTCAAGCGCGACGGCACGCGGATGCTGGCGATGTCAGGGCCGTCCGTCCCCTCGCGCCGCATGGTCCAGGCCGCGCCGAAACGCGCGTAACCCAGGTAGTTGCAGCGGTGTTGCGGCAACTCCTGCGGCATGGCCGGCGTGCCGTGCGCGGCCAGGTATTGCGGCGACGCCACCAGCACATAGCGCATCGGCCCCAGCGGCCGCGCGGCCAGCCCCGGCGCCAGGTCGGCCGAGATGCGGATCGCCAGGTCGATGCCCTCCTCGATCAAATCGACGTTGCGGTCCACCAGCGACAGGCGAACGTCGACCTCGGGGTAGCGGTCCAGAAACGCCGGCAGCAAGGGCGCCAGCCACAGCTGCCCCAGCACCACCGGCGCGCTGATGCGCACCACGCCGTTGGGCCGCGCGCTGTAGCTGCCGGCCAGCGCGTGGATCTCGCGCGCCGTGTTCACCATGCGGACGCAGGCGGCGTGCACCTGCTCGCCCAGCTCGGTCAGCGACACCGAGCGCGTGGTCCGCTGCAACAGCCGGCCGCCGATATAAGCCTCTAGCCGCGACACGTGGCGGCTGACGGCCGACGTCGTCAGTCCCAGCTGGCGCGCGGCGGCCGAGAACCCGCCGCTGTCGACCACCTGCGCGAAGATCGCCATTTCCTTCAGCATTTCCATAAGCCAGCCTCACCGTTGCACCTGCATCAATAATGCTTTGCATTTTAAGCTGATTGTGTATTTTTTAGATGGTGGCATACTAAATCCAAGTTATCGACAAGGAGTCATCATGAAACAACGCACTTTAGGCAGCCAGGGGTTGACGGTATCGGCGCAGGGCCTCGGCTGCATGGGCATGAGCAACACCTACGGCCCGGCCGACCAGACCGAGGCGGTCGCCACCTTGCACCGCGCGATCGATCTGGGCGTCAACTTCTTCGACACCGCCGAGCAATACGGGCCTTACGACAATGAAGCCTTGCTGGGCCGCGCCTTCGCGGGGCGTCGCGGCGAGGTCATCCTCGCCACCAAGTTCGGCTTCGACATCCGCGACGGCAAGACCGTCGGCGTCACCAGCGACCCGGCGGGCATCCGCGCCAAGGTCGAAGGCTCGCTGCGCCGGCTGGGCACCGACTATATCGACCTGCTGTACCAGCACCGCATCGATCCGCGGGTGCCAGTGGAGGAGGTGGTCGGCGTGATGGCCGATCTGGTGCGCGAGGGCAAGGTGCGCTATCTCGGGCTGTCGGAGGCGGGGGTGGCCAACATCCGCCGCGCGCACGCGGTGCACCCGATCAGCGCGGTGCAGAGCGAGTATTCGCTGTGGGAACGCAACCTGGAGGCGGACGTGATCCCGGCGCTGCGCGAGCTGGGCATCGGGCTGGTGGCGTTCAGTCCGCTGGGACGGGGTTTCCTGGCGGGCAGCGCCAAGCGCGCGGAGGAATATCCTGAGAGCGACTTCCGGCATCTGGATCCGCGCCTGCAAGGCGACAATTTCGACCGCAACATGCAGGCGGCCGCCATTGTGCGCGAGCTGGCCGGCGCGCGGCGGGTCACGCCGGGGCAGATCGCGCTGGCGTGGGCGATGCACAAGGGCGACGACATCGTGACGATTCCCGGCACGCGCCGCCGTACGTACCTGGAGCAGAACGTGGCCGCCGCAGGGATCGCGCTCGACACCCGCGAGATGGACATACTCGACAACGCGCTGAAGCAGGTCGCGGGGTCGCGCTATAGCCGGGAGCGAATGGCGATGGTGGACCGGTAAAAACAGAGTTCCTTAAGAACTTCGGTGGGGGGATGCCCGAAAAATCCGGATTTACTAAACCTTACTAATCATCTCTAACCTTTACTACTCGGCGCTATTTCTTACTAAATTGTTCGCGACGGCGCGTGGTTTTACAATACGCGCGCGTAGTCGCGCCGCACCAGCAGCCGATCGCCGCAGTCGAAATGCCACCATTCGCTGTTGATGCCGACGAAGCCGGCCTGGAACATCGCGCCGCGCAGCCAGCGGCGGTTTTCGATGTGCTGCACGCTCAGCTCGCCCCGCGCCAGCAACAGCGCCTCCTTGGCCGGATGCGAGCGCTCACTCAGGTCGTCAAAGCCGGTTCCCATGTCGAGCTCGCGGCCTTGCGCGTCGAGCAGCGTGACGTCCAGCGCCATGCCGAACGAGTGGATCGAGCCGCGCGCCGGATCGGCGATATAACCCAGCAGATCGGTGCCCTGCAGCGCTTGCCAGAGCTGCTCCTGCACCCGTTGCGGCCGCAGGGCGTCCAGCACCAAAAGCGTGTAATCCGGACGGCGCTCCGCCAGCCAGGCGACGGCGCGCTCCAGCGCGGCCGCAGCATCCTTATGCAGGAAGCCGCAGTCCAGCGGCGAATAAAGATCCCTGCCGACAAAGTTGTCCGGCGTGGCGTAGCGCAGATCGACGGCGATGCCCTGGATGGCGTCGAGACGGCGGAAATCCGGGTGGCCGGCAATCGTTTCGCAGTGGATGGGAGACGTCATTGCCGGCACCCGCTGGCTTATTGCGACTCGACCGGCTCGGTGACGGGCACCGGCTGTGGAGGCACGGCCGGGGTCACCGGCGTTGGCACGGGCGCGGCCGGCACCGGCGTGACCGGCGTTGGCGTGACCGGCGCTGGCACCGTCGGCGCGGCAACGACCGGCGCGGGCGGCGCGGGCGGCGCGCCCGTCGCCGGCAACACCGGCAGCGGACTGGTCAACACATCCAGAATCGCCGCCGTCTCGGCATCCGGCATTCCGTCGAACAACGACTGCCGATACTTCGACTGGAACACCGTCAACACATTGCGCGTCGCCTCATCGAACTGCCCGGTCTGCGGCACCGCGTAGCCGTGCTGCGCCAGCTTGAGCTGGAACCACAGCACATCCGGCAACTGCTGCTGATACCCCGGCAGGCGCGCGGCCACGCGGCTCGGCTCCGGCCACGTGACCAGCCCGGCGTCGGCCAGCTGCTTCCACGGGAACATCGGCCCCGGGTCCTGCTTGCGCTGCGGCGCGATATCGTTGTGGCCGAGAATATTCTCCGGCTTGATGCCATGCCGCTTGACGATATCCTTGAGCAGCAAAATCAACTGGTCGATCTGCGCCTGCTTGAACGGATACCACACCCGTCCCTGCGGCGTGTCGGTGAAGCCCGGATTGACGATCTCGATGCCGATCGACGCCGAATTGAGCTGGTTGTAAATCTTCCAGCTGCTGATGCCGGCGTGGTTCGACTGCCGGGATTCATCCACCAGCGCGTAGAAGAACGGCTGCTCGGTGTCGGTCAGCAGGTAGTGCGCGCTGACATCCTGCTGCGTCAAGATCTTGATCGAGCGCGGCAGGTCCGACACCGTGTAATGAAGAATGATGTATTTGACCCGGTCGCTCTGCCCGCGCGAGCTCAGGCTGCGGTCGATGCGCGGCTCGCTCGGCGGCACGGTGGCGCAACCGGCCAGCAACGCCATCATGGTGGACAAAACGGTCAGCGGAACTATCTTCATGGGCAATCTCGGCAGCGATTCAATTGTGTGAGTTTAGAGCAATACGGGCGGCCGCGTGGTGCGCGTGTGTTTCGCGCTGTGTCAGCGGCAGGTCGGCCGGCAGCGCCGCGCGCATCGTCCGCGCGATCAGTGGATGCAAGGTGGCGGCGCGGCCGGCCAAGGCGATCGGGCGCGGCCCGTGGCGGCGCACCAGCGCCAGCGCGATGCGCGCCAGTTCGCGGCCGGCCTCCTCGAGGATGCCGCGCGCGACCGGATCGGCGTCGGCGCTGGCGGCGACGGCCAGCGCCAGCCGCCCGATCGCGCCGCGCTCCTGGCCGTACATGAACTGGCGCGAGCAGGCCCAGTCGCTGCCGCCCACGTGGTCGAACACCGCACGCGCCATGGCCGAGCGCCGCCACGCGCCCGGCTCCTCGTCCTCCAGGCGCCAGATGTGGCGCATCGCCTCGCGCGCGATCCAGAAGCCGCCGCCGCCGTCGTCCAGGGTCACGCCGCGTCCGCCGGCGCGGTGGAACTGGCCGTCGGCGTCGATCCAGGCGGCGATCGAGCCGGTGCCGGCGTACACCAGATACCCTTCTCCGGGCGCGAAGGCGTCCAGATAGGCGATTTCGATGTCGCTGCGCACGGCGACGGCGGCCGGCGCCACGTTCAGCAATTCCGCCAGCCATAGCGCCGGCAGGCCGGCGGCGCCGTCGAAACCGGTCAGGCCGGCGCACAGGGCCACGGGACGGCCGGCGGCCAACGCCTGCTCCGCCAAAGTGGCGAAGACGGCGCGCACCGAGGCGCGGCCGGCGTCGTCGCCCATCTGCGTGGCCGACATGCCGCCGACGCCGCCCTCGGCGACGATGACGCCGGCCTTGTCGGCCAGCGCCCAGCGGGTTTGCGTGCCGCCCGCGTCGATGCCGAGGCCGAGATCGCCCATCGTCAGCCGCGCTTGTAGACGCTGACGCGCGCGCTCTCGTTGCCGAGCCGGTCGACCGCGCTGACCACCACCATCTCCGCCGCCAGGCCGGCCGCGTCGTCCGCCAGCAGCAGCACCGGCCGCGACGCCGGCGCGACGGCGAAGCGCCACTCGGCGCCGTAGCGGCTCCAGATCGCGTAGTGCGTGACCGGCTTGCCGGCGCCGGCCGCCAGGCGCACGCCCACGCCCTGCGATTCGCGGCTGGCGGTCGCGCTCGGCGCGGCAGGCGCTTCGGCGCCCAGCCACGGCGTGGCCGGCGCCAGCGCCGCCGTCTGGTAAGCGCGCGCCTTGAGCTGGTCGGTGATGCCCTTGCGGTTCTCCATCAGCGCGGCGATGGAAAAGTGCAAGTGGCCGCGGGCGCCGGCGCGGCTGCGCGCGACGCCGATCTGCTTGACGATCTCCTCCGGCGCGAACGTCTTGGCGCTGTTGTTGATGCGGCTGGTATACAGCCCCGGCCAGACGTGGCGCGCGCGCGTGTTCTGCGCCAGCCAGTAGTCGAGCAGCACGTCGAACGCCTGCGGCGCCTGCGCCACCGGCCAGTACAGCTGCGGCGCCAGGTAGTCGAGCCAGCCGTTGTTGAGCCACAGCTCGGCGTCCGCGTACAGCTTGTCGTACTGGCTGAAGCCGACGATGCCGGCCGGGCGCCGGTCCGGGCGGCCGATGCCGAACGGGCTGATGCCGAAGCGCACCCAGCTCTTTTCCTTGTGGATGCCCAGATACAGCGCCTGGATCAGCGCATTGACGTTCTGACGCCGCCAGTGCGGCCGGTCCAGGGTGCCGCCGCCGAGCAGGTAGCGCTGCCACGATGGCTGGTCCGGGAACTCCAGTTCCTGCTTGCCGCCCAGGCCGCCGTCCAGGGCCACGCCCTCGGGGCCGGCCGCGTTGGGCGTGTCGATCGGATACGGATAGAAATAATCGTCGATGTGCACGCCGTCGATGTCGTAGCGGCGCACCACGTCGAGGATGACGTCGAGCGTGCGCTGCGAGGCGGCCGACTCGCCCGGGTCCATCCACAGATAGCGGCCGTAGGGCTTGACCGCCTCCGGATGGGTGTTGGCGATATGGTTGCGCGCCAGCGGCGACTTGGCCGTCGCGTGCCGGGCGCGGTAGGGGTTGAACCACGCGTGCAGCTCGAGCCCGCGCGCGTGCGCCTGCTCGATCCAGAATTGCAACGGATCGTAGCCGCCCTTGGGAGCGCGGCCCTGCTGGCCGGTCAGGAACTCCGACCACGGCTCGAGCTCGGACGGATAGATCGCGTCGGCGCTCGGGCGCACCTGCAGCACGATGGCGTTCAGGTTCAGCGCCTTGCAGCGCTCCAGGATGGCGACGGCCTCGGCCTGCTGCTTCTCGGCGCTCAAATTGCTGCGGCTGGGCCAGTCGATATTGGCGACGGTCGACACCCAGGCCGCGCGGAACTCGCGCGGCGCCGGCGGCGGCATGGTCGGATCGAACGGCGGCGGTGGCGGCGCGCCGGCGCCGGGCTGGCGCGGCGGCGTCGGCGAGGGCGGGGTGGCGCCATCGGCGCCGGGCGCCGTCGGCGTGCTCGAACACCCTTCCAGCAGCGCCGCCATGACGCCGGCCACGCCGGCGGTCAAGGTCAGCCGTTTCTTTGCATTAAAAACCAAAACCATTCCCCGATACAGTTGAGCCTTCTATTGTAAAGCCGGGGACGCCTATTTCTTACCGAATTCAATCGGGATCCGCACCCTGGCGGTCATGAAAAACGCCGGCAAGGTCGAAATACATGCCCAGATGAAAAACTTTTGATAGCCCAGATGGTCCTGTATCCAGCCGCTGACCATACCCGGCAGCATCATGCCCAGCGCCATGAAGCCGGTGCAGATCGCGTAATGGGCGGTCTTGTGCTCGCCGTCGGCCACCAGGATCATGTACAGCATGAAGGCGGCGAAGCCGAAGCCGTAGCCGAACTGCTCGACCGCCAGGCAGGCCGAAATGAGCACGATATCGGTCGGCAAGGCCGTCGCCAGATAGACGAACACCAGGTCGGGCACGTGCATGATGAACACCATCGGCCACAGCGCGCGCTTGAGGCCGAAGCGCGAAATGACCACGCCGCCGGCCAAGCCGCCCAGCACCAACGCGCACACGCCGATGGTGCCGTAGACCAGGCCGAATTCCGACGTCGTCAAGCCCAGGCCGCCCTGGTCGCGCGGATCGAGCAGGAACGGCGCCGCCATCTTCAGCAGCTGCGCCTCGCCCAGCCGGTACAGCAGCAGGAAGCCGAGGATGGCGCCTATGCCTGGCTTCTGGAAAAAGCTGCGGAAGGTGTTGATAAAATCGGTCCACAGCGCGCCGCCGCCGGCATGGCTGCGGTCCGAATCGGGACGCGGCAAAACAAAATGGTGGTAGGCACACAGCAGCAAAAACAGCGCCGACATCACGCCGAACACCACCGACCAGGCCCAGGCCGGATCGCCGCTGGACTTGATCAACTCGCCGGCCATGTAGACGATGCCGCCCTGGCCGGCGATCATCGCCAGCTTGTAAAAGGCGCTACGCACGCCGACGAAGGCGGCCTGCTGGCCATGGGTCGGCAGGCCCAGCATGTAATAACCGTCGGAGGCGATATCGTGGGTGGCCGAACTGAACGCCATCAGCCACAGCACGGCCAGGCTCAGGGCGAAGAACTGCGGCAGGTGCAGGGTCAGCGCCACGCACGCCAGCGCCGCGCCCGTCAACAACTGCAGCAGCACGATCCAGCGCCGCTTGGTGCCGACCAGCTCGACCAAGGGCGACCACAGCGGCTTGATGACCCACGGCAGGTACAGCCAGGCGGTATAGAACGCCAGGTCGGTGTTGGAGATGCCCAGGTTTTTATACATCACCGTCGACAGCATCATCACCGCGACGTAGGGCACGGCCTGGCTAAATGAAATGCTGGGCACCCAGGTCCACGGGTTGCGTTGTTGCTTCATACTTCCTTTCGCGGCGGCCGCTGCTGTTATGCTCACGGCAGTTACCATACGCACACAACGAACATAACGCAACCGAACGCCGCCAAATCATGTACCTGCTGACATTTTTACTGATCCTGCTGTCTTATCCGCTGATGTTCCTGATGGTGACCATCTTCCTGTTCGGTCCATTGAACATGTATCTCGGCTACCGCGCCTACCGCGGCACGCTGGCCAAGCGTCCCGGCCTGACCTTCGGCGGAAAATTGTGGGCCGCGCGGGCGCTGCTGGCGGCGGCGGCCTCGTTCGCCTTCCAGTACTACATCGTCGCCACGGGGTACAAGGCATGACCGAAACTCCGGCAACCAACGGAACACCACACCACGGAAAAACCGCGGCGCCGCGCGGCGTCACAATATGGCGGCCCGGCCCCGCAAACGACTGGCATCCGTGGCCGGCGCCTCGCCATACAGGCGCCCATATTCCCGGCTGAACTGCGACGCGCTGTCATAACCGACCTTGAAAGCCGCCTGCGCCGCGTCCATGCCCTCGGCCACCATCAGCCGCCGGGCCTCCTGCAGCCGCAAACGGGCCCGGTACTGGATCGGGCTCAAGTGGGTGATCGACTTGAAATGCGCATGCAGCGACGACGGGCTCATGCCCGCCTGCTCGGCCAGGATGTCGATCGTGATCGGCTCGCGGTAATGGTCCTTGATCCAGCCGATCGCCCGCGACACCTGGTTCAGGCTGCGGTCGCCGGTGGCGATGTGGCGCATCACCGCGCGCGCCGGCCCGGTCGCCAGCCGGTAGATGATTTCCTGCTCGATCAGCGGCGCCAGGGTGTCGATATCGGCCGGCGTGTCGAGCAACGCCACCAGCCGGGTGAACGCGTCCACCAGCTGCGGCGTCGTGTCGTGCACGGCCAGCCCGCGCACCGGGCCCGCCATCCCGTCCTGCCGCGCGGCGGCGTCGATCTTCAACGCCAGCTTGGTCAGCTCGGGCCGGTTGAACCGGTAGTACACGCACAAATAGGGACGCTCCACGCTGGCCTCGGTCACCGCGCCGACGGCCGGCACGTCCACCGCCGCGATCAGATAGCGGGCGCTGTCGTAGTTCAATATCTGCTCGCCCGCCAGCACCTGCTTGCTCCCCTGCGCCATCACGCAAATGGAGGGTTCGTAGACCGCCGGCATCGGCGTGGTCGGCGTGGACGAGCGGATCAAGGTCACGCCGGGCAGGGCGCAATCGTGCATCCCGTCCGCGGGCGCGTGGCGCAGCATCAAAGAGGTAAATTTGTCGAGCATGGTCGTGACCGAGTTAGAGTCCAAGCCGCTACCGCAACGCGGCGCGCACGTCGCCCCGCGCCGCCTCCAGCAGCGCCTGCGCCTGCTCGACACCGAGCTTTTTGAGCAACGCGACAATGGCGACCTTGACCTGGAAATGGCATTGCTCCAGCACGCCGCGCGCGGCGTCGGCGTCGGCGCCGGTGGCGTGCATCGTCAACTGGATGGCGCGTTCGACCAGCTTGGTGTTATTGGCCTGCACGTCGACCATCAGGTTGCCGTAGACCTTGTGCAGCCGCACCATCAACGCGCTCGACAAGGTGTTGAGCACGATTTTTTGCGCCGTGCCCGCCTTGAGCCGGGTGCTGCCGGAAATCACCTCCGGCCCGGTGTCGAGCACGATGCCGACGTCGGTCCCGGCCGCCAAAGGCGTGCCGGCGTTGTTGGCGATGCCCACCGTCAGGGCGCCCACCGTGCGCGCCGCCTGCAACGCGCCCAGCACATACGGCGTGGTGCCGGACGCGGCCACCAGCAACACCACGTCGTTAAAGCCCGGATACAGCAGCCGCAGGTCGGAGGCGCCCTTGGCGCGGTCGTCCTCGGCGCCCTCGACCGCCTCGAACATCGCGCCCACGCCGCCGGCGAGCAGGGCCACGGCGCGCTGGTGCGGCCACGAAAAGGTGGGAAACAGTTCGACGCTGTCGAGGATGCCCAGCCGGCCCGAGGTGCCGGCGCCGACATAGATCAGGCGCCCGCCGCCGGCGATCCTGGGCGTCATCGCCTCGATGGCGGCGCCGATCGCCGGTGCGGCGGCCTGGACCGCGCGCACCGCGTGCGCCTGATCGTCGATCAGCGCCCCGACCAGCACGTCCACCGGGTAGCGGTCCAGTTCGGGGTGCTGCGTACTCGGCGTCTCGGTTTTCAGCATAGGGAATAGAGGGGAAGCCGGGGTCAGGTGGCGCGGCGCATCTCGGCGACGAAATCGTAATGGTCGCTATGACAATAAGAATGCGTCAACTCCATCGCCTCGCCAGATTCCAGATAGGCAATACGCGTAATGTACAACACCGCCTGCCCCTCGGGCACGCCCAACTGGCGCGCCAGGTCGGCCGACGCGTTCATCGCGCGGATGTGCTGCAGCGCCCGCACCGGCGACTGGCCGATGCTGTCGAGATACTGGTACAGCGAGGCGCCGACCGCGTCCGGGTCGTTGAGCACGGTCTGCGGCAGGACGCTGACCTCGTAGGCCATGACCACGTCGTCGGCCAGCCGCAGGCGCTCGAGCCGCGCCACCTTCGAATACGGCGACAGGCCCAGGCTCAGCTGCTCCTCGGGCGTCGGCGTGACGATCGCCCGCTTGAGCCAGCGCGAGCCCGGCACGTGGCCGCGCTGCTGCAACTGCTCCGAAAAACTGGTCAGGTTCGACAGCGGCTGCTCGATGCGCGGCGCGATGTAATTGCCCGAACCGCGCCGGCGCACCACCAGGCCCTGGTCGACCAGCTGGTCGATCGCCTTGCGCGCGGTCACCCGCGACACGTTGAGCAACTCCGACAGCGCCCGCTCGGACGGCAGCGCCTGGTCGACCTGGTAGCGGCCGTTATGCACATCGTCGCTCAATTTCCGGGCAATCTGCATGTACAGCGGCGAACTGTCGTTGGCGTCCGCCTTGAATTCAAAACCACTCTGGCTCATTTGTTTCTCCTAACTCCCGTAGTGTAATAGCGATATGGAACCCCGTGCGCCCGCGAGGCCGTAAAAACGCGATATTTAGTGCCGCCGGCGTAACTCGCGGCGGTGCGCGGGCGGCCCATTTGACGGATAATGCTGGCTTGTCACACCAGCCCGTCCTGCCATCCATGTCCAAGAAGTCCGCCGCGCCCGCCGGCTGCCCTTGCGGCGGCCCGTCCCTCGCGGCCTGCTGCGGCCCCTATATCGCGGGCGCCGCCATCCCGCCCACCGCCGAAACGCTGATGCGCTCGCGCTATACCGCCTATGGCCTGCGCGACGAGCGCTACCTGCTGGCCACCTGGCACGCCAGCACCCGCCCGACCGAGCCGATCATGAGCGACGAAGAAAAATTGCAATGGCTGGGACTTGAGGTAAAATCTGCTTTACGTTTACGTCAACGTAAAGCAGAAGTTGCATCGAAGACAACTGCGCAGGCCAGAGACCCCAACCGCGACACGGTCGAATTCGTCGCCCGTTTCAAGGTCAACGGCCGCGCGCAGCGGCTGCACGAGATCAGCAACTTCGTGCGCGAGCCGGCCGAGGGCGGCCCGCGCTGGTTCTACGTTGACGGTAGTTTTCCCGAATAATCATCACGACGCGTGCGAGACCACGCGCACAAAGGAAAAACAATGCCGCAGATCGAAAGCAAGCTCAATCCCCGCAGCGAGGACTTCAAGGCCAACGCCGCCGCCATGCGGGCCGTCGTCGACGACCTGCGCGCCAAAGTGGCGAAAATCGCCGCCGGCGGCGGCGAGGCGGCGTCGGCCAAGCACGTCGCGCGCGGCAAACTGCTGCCGCGCGACCGCGTGCAGATGCTGCTCGATCCCGACACGCCCTTCCTCGAACTGTCGCAGATGGCCGCCTACGGCATGTACCAGGACGCCAACGGCGCCGACGCCGCGCCGGCCGCCGGCATCATCACCGGCATCGGCCGGGTGGCCGGCCAGGAGTGCGTCATCGTCTGCAACGACGCCACCGTCAAGGGCGGCACCTACTATCCGATGACGGTCAAGAAGCACCTGCGCGCGCAGGAGATCGCCGACCAGAACAACCTGCCGTGCATCTACCTGGTCGATTCGGGCGGCGCCAACCTGCCCAACCAGGACGACGTCTTCCCCGACCGCGACCACTTCGGCCGCATCTTCTACAACCAGGCCAACCTGTCGGCCAAGGGCATCCCGCAGATCGCCGTCGTCATGGGGTCCTGCACCGCCGGCGGCGCCTACGTGCCGGCCATGAGCGACGAGTCGATCATCGTCAAGGACCAGGGCACGATCTTCCTCGGCGGCCCGCCGCTGGTGAAGGCGGCCACCGGCGAGGTGGTGACGGCCGAGGACCTGGGCGGCGGCGACGTCCACACCCGCCTGTCCGGCGTGGCCGACCACCTGGCGCAGAACGATTTGCACGCGCTGTCGCTGGCGCGCACCATCGTCTCGAACCTGAACCGCACCAAGCCGCGACAGGGCGCCCTGCGCGAGGCCGGGGAGCCGAAGTACGCCACCGAGGAACTGTACGGCGTGATCCCCGTCGACACCCGCAAGCCGTTCGACGTGCGCGAGGTCATCGCCCGCATCGTCGACGGCAGCGAGTTCGATGAATTCAAGGCGCGCTACGGCACCACCCTGATCTGCGGCTTCGCCCACATCTTCGGCATGAAGGTCGGCATCATCGCCAACAACGGCATCCTGTTCTCGGAATCGGCGCTCAAGGGAGCGCACTTCATCGAGCTATGCGCGCAGCGCAAGATCCCGCTGGTGTTCCTGCAAAATATCACCGGCTTCATGGTCGGGCGCAAATACGAGAACGAAGGCATCGCCCGCAACGGCGCCAAGATGGTCACCGCCGTCGCCACCGCCGCCGTGCCCAAGTTCACCGTCATCATCGGCGGCAGCTTCGGCGCCGGCAACTACGGCATGTGCGGGCGCGCGTTCTCCCCGCGCTTCATGTGGATGTGGCCCAACGCCCGCATCTCCGTCATGGGCGGCGACCAGGCGGCGTCGGTGCTGGCCACCGTCAAGCGCGACGGCATCGAGGGCAAGGGCGGCTCGTGGTCCGCCGACGAGGAAGCCGCCTTCAAGCAGCCGATCAAGGACCAGTACGAGCACCAGGGCCACCCCTACTACGCCACCGCGCGCCTGTGGGACGACGGCGTCATCGACCCGGCCGACACCCGCATGGTGCTGGGCCTGGGCCTGTCGGCCGCGCTCAACGCCGAAATCCCCGACACCAAATTCGGTGTCTTCAGGATGTGACGACGACCATGCGCGATCGACTTCGACCCCGTCAACGCCTGGCCGCGATGCTTTGCGTCCTGGCGTGCGCCTGCGCCGGCGCGCAGGAGCAAACGCAGGTGAAGATGCTGCAGCCGCTGACGGGACCCGCGCAGCTGCTGCCGCTGGTCGACAAGCGCATGGGCGAGCAGGTGGTCGACGTCCCCGCCAACATCGGCGGCGATACCATCACCTTGCAAACGACGATCTTCAAACCACCGGGCAACGGCCCGTTCCCGGTGCTGTTCATGAACCACGGTAAATCGGGCGGCGCCGACGCCCACCAGCAGGAACGCGCGCGCTACGTCGTGCTGGCGAAGCAGTTCATCCGGCGCGGCTACGCGGTCGTCATCCCGATGCGGCTCGGCTTCGCCGGCTCGGGCGGCATCTACGTCAACTCGCACTGCCGCGCCGAGAAAAACGGCGACGACCAGGCCAACTCGCTGTTCTTCGCCATGCAATATGCGATGAAGCAGCCGTGGGCGGATCAAACCCACGTGCTGCTCGCCGGCCAGTCGCACGGCGGCCTGACGGCCATCGCCGCCGGCAGCCACAATATCAGCGGCGTGCGCGGCGTGATCAACTTCGCCGGTGGCGTCAACAGCCGCTCCAAATGCGACTGGCAGGGCGCGCTGGTCGACGCCTTCAAGGCCTACGGCGCGCGCAGCAAGGTGCCGACCCTGTGGTTCTACGGCGCCAACGACGCCCACTTCGGGCCGAAACTGGCCGAGGATCTGTACGCGGCCTACACCGGCGCCGGCGGCAAGGCGCAGCTGGTCGCCTTCGGCCCGTTCAAGAAGGACGCGCACACGATGGTATTGAGCGCGGACGGCGTGCCGATCTGGCTGCCGGAAACCGAGCGCTTTCTCAAATCGATCGGCATGCCGACCGAAATCAAATACGCAATCAAGGAGTAGGCATGGCTTTCAACACACTTGGCATCACGCGCGAGGGAAAAACCGCCACCGTCACGCTGAACCGACCGGACACGCGCAACGCCTTCAACGAAGAGACCATCGCTGAACTCACGCGCGCCTTCCGCGAACTGGGCGAGGACGACGACCTGCGCGCCATCGTGCTGGCCGCCAATGGCCCGGCCTTCTGCGCCGGCGCCGACCTGAACTGGATGAAAAAAATGGCGGGCTACACGCACGCCGAAAACCATGCCGACGCCCTGCAACTGGCGGAGATGCTGCGCACGATCTACCTGTGTCCCAAGCCCGTGGTGGCCAGGGTGCAGGGCGATTGCTACGCCGGCGGCATGGGCCTGGTGGCCGCCTGCGATATCATCGTCGCGGTCGACGAGGCCAACTTCTGCCTGAGCGAAGTGAAACTGGGGTTGATCCCCGCGACCATTTCGCCCTACGTGATCAAGGCCATGGGCGAGAACGCGTCGCGCCGCTACTTCCTGACGGCGGAGCGTTTCTCCGCAGGCGAAGCGCTGCGCATCGGCTTCGCCCACGAGGTGGTGGCCGCCGACGCGCTCGACGCCAAGGTGGCGGAGATCGTCAAGGCCCTGGTCAACAACAGCCCGAACGCGGTGCGCCAGGCGAAAGCGCTGGTGCGCGACGTGGCCGGGCAAACCGTCGACGATGCGCTGCTGGGCGATACCGCCGAGCGCATCGCGCGTATCCGCGCATCGGAACAGGGCCGCGAAGGCGTGGCCTCGTTCCTGGAAAAGCGCAAGCCGAACTGGCTGACGCATTAAAGAAATCGGAGTTTCCTTGCAAGACAAAACACAAAGCGAATGGGTGGCGCGCAGCCTGCGCAGCGTATGGCACCCATGCACGCAGATGCAGCACCACGAGACCATCCCGCTGATCCCGGTCAGCCGGGGCAAGGGCGCGTGGCTGTACGACCATGAAGGCCGCCGCTACCTGGACGCGATCAGCTCCTGGTGGGTCAACCTGTTCGGCCACGCCAACCCGCGCATCAACGCCGCGCTGAAGGACCAGCTGGACACCCTGGAACACGCCATGCTTGCCGGCTTCACGCACGAACCGGTGATCGAACTGTCGGAAAAGCTGTCGGCCCTGACCGGCCATGTGCTGGGCCACAGCTTCTACGCCAGCGACGGCGCCTCGGCGGTGGAGATCGCGCTCAAAATGAGCTTCCACTCGTGGCGCAACAACGGCAAGGCGGATAAACAGGAATTCGTCTGCCTCAAGGGCAGCTACCACGGCGAGACCATCGGCGCGCTGGCCGTCACCGATGTCGCGCTGTTCAAGGACGCCTACGGCCCGCTGCTGCGCGTCTCGCAGACGGTGATGTCGCCGGACGCCCGCAACGCCAACGCCGCCGAGGGTGAAACGGCCGAAGACATGGCGCGCCGCGCCGCCGCCGACGTCGAACGCCTGTTCGTGGAAAAGGCCGACAAGATCGCCGCCATCATCATCGAACCGCTGGTGCAATGCGCCACCGGCATGGCCATGCACGACCCGCTGTACCTCAAGCTGGTGCGCGAACTGTGCGACCGCCATCAGGTGCACCTGATCCTCGACGAAATCGCCGTCGGCTGCGGCCGCACCGGCACCTTCTTCGCCTGCGAGCAGGCCGCCGTCTGGCCGGACTTCCTGTGCCTGTCCAAGGGCATCAGCGGCGGCTACCTGCCGCTGTCGCTGGTGATGACGCGCGACGACATCTACCAGGCCTTCTACAGCAGCGACGTCACGCGCGGCTTCCTGCACTCGCACTCGTACACCGGCAACCCGCTGGCCTGCCGCGCCGCGCTGGCGACCTTGCAAATCTTCGAGGAGGACAATGTCCTCGAGGCCAACAAGGTCAAGGCCGCGCGCCTGACGGCGGCGCTGCAACCGCTGGCGCAGCACAGGCAGGTGCGCAATTTCCGCCAGCGCGGCATGATCTGGGCCTTCGACGCCATCGGCGCCACGCCGGACTTCTCGCGCCGCTTCTTCGCCACCGCAGTCGAGCATGAGCTGCTGATGCGCCCCATCGGCGCCACCGTCTACATGATGCCGCCGTATATCCTCGGCGACGACGAGATCGACGGCCTGGCCGCCAATACGCTGGCCGTGTTCGACAAAACGATGGCGGGCTGACGATGGATCTCCTGAATAAACTCACCGCGCAGCTGCGCGCGCTCGACGAGCAAAGCCTGATACGCAAGCGCCGCACCGTCGACACACCGTGCGGCGCCCGCGTCTCGGTCGACGGCCGCCAGTTGCTGGCCTTCTGCAGCAACGACTATCTGGGCCTGGCCAACCACCCCAAGCTCAAGCTCGCGCTGCAGGAAGGCGCGGCGATCTACGGCGTCGGCAGCGGCGCCTCGCACATGATCAGCGGCCACGTCCGCGCCCACGCGATGCTGGAGGACCGCCTGGCCGAATTCGTCGGCGCCCATCTGGAGTCGGCGCGCGCGCTGACCTTCTGCACCGGCTACATGGCCAACCTCGCCATCATCACCGGCCTGACCGCCGGCGACCGCGAGGCCGAGATCTTCTCCGAATCGCTGAACCACGCCTCGCTGATCGACGGCGCCCGCCTGTCGCGCGCCAAGGTTACCGTCTACCCGCACGCCGACCTGGAGGCGCTCGGCGCCATGCTCGCGGCCAGCAACGCCGCTACCAAGCTGGTAGTGACGGACAGCGTCTTCAGCATGGACGGCGACCTCGCGCCGCTGCCGGCCCTTCTCGCGTTGTGCGAACGGCACGGCGCCTGGCTGGTCATCGACGACGCCCACGGCTTCGGCACCCTGGGCGACCACGGACGCGGCGCGCTGGAGCATTTCAACCTGCGCTCGCCCTACCTGGTCTACATGGGCACCCTGGGCAAGGCGGCCGGCGTCGGCGGCGCCTTCGTCGCCGCCCACGAGACGGTGATCGAGACGCTGATCCAGAAGGCCCGGCCCTACATCTTCACCACCGCCACGCCGCCGGCGCTGGCGCACGCCCTGCTGACCAGCATTGAGCTGATCGAGGGCCAGGAAGGCATAAAACGGCGCGCGCACCTGGCCGCATTGGTGGCACAATTGGACGATGGCCAGGTTGGGCTCAAACTTCATCGCTGGCGGCGTTTGCCGTCGATGACGGCGATCCAACCTATCCTGATCGGCGATAATGCCGAAACCATGCGCGCCGGCGCGGCCCTGTACGAACAGGGGCTGTGGGTGGGCACTATCCGTCCGCCCACCGTCGCACCAGGCACATCGCGCCTGCGGGTGACGCTGTCGGCGGCCCATAGCAGCATGGAAGTGGCGCAGTTGATAACCGCGCTGAATAATTTGGATGCCTCCGGAAAGGACGTCAGATGAGTCTCGATGATCCCGTCATAGCAGTCGACATACCGTCCGACGCGCCAGCGGTCGAAGATGTACTGGAGCTGGAGCCCGAGGTGCAACCGGCGGCGCTGGCCGGCGGCCTGCCACCGCGCTTTTGCTGCTTCGTCACCGGCACCGACACGGAAATCGGCAAGACCCTGGTCTCGTCGGCGATGCTGCACGCGCTGGTGAAAGCCGGCGTGCGCGCCTGCGGCATGAAGCCGGTGGCCGCCGGCGCCGAGCTGCGCGACGGCGAATGGCACAACGACGACTGCGACCAGCTGGCCGCCGCCGGCAACGTCCACCTGCTGCCGACCATCACCACGCCGTTCCTGCTCAAGGAGCCGGCCGCGCCGCACATCGCCGCCGAACTGGAAGGCATCGTCATCTCGCCGGTGCCGATCCTGGCGGCCTATGTCGAAATCAACGCCGCCTCCGACGCGGTGGTGGTCGAAGGCGTGGGCGGCTTCCGCGTGCCGCTCAACGACGAATTCGACACCGCCGACCTGGCCGAGCAGCTCGACCTGCCGGTGGTGCTGGTGGTCGGGCTTCGGCTCGGCTGCATCAGCCACGCGCTGCTGACGGTCGAGGCGATCGAATCGCGCGGCCTGACCGTGATCGGCTGGGTCGCCAACGAAACCCAGGCCGACATGGCCTTCGCCGACGAAAACGTCGCCGCGCTGGCGCAGCGCATCGACGCGCCGCTGCTGGGGCGCATCCCGCGCCTGGACCACCCGAGCGCGGAGGCCGCCGCCGCCCATATCGATTTTACCGGGCTGCCAAACTGGCCAACCCGGAACAAACTTTGAACGAAGAAGGAAACACGATGTCCCTGACCACCCTCCAAGAACCTAAAACCGTAGCCCTGCACCGCCCGACGGCCGCGATCACCTTGCCGCCGGCGGCGACCTGGCCGCTGGAAGACGTGATGGCGCTGTTCGACCTGCCGTTCAATGACCTGATGTTCAAGGCCCAGCAGACGCACCGCCTCAACTTCCCGGACGGCGACGTCGAACTGGCCACGCTGCTGTCGATCAAGACCGGCGGCTGCGAGGAGGACTGCGGCTACTGCCCGCAGGCGGCGCGCTACGACACCGGCGTCGAAGCCAAGAAGATCCTCGACATCGACACGGTGCTCGACGCGGCCCGCCAGGCCAAGGACAACGGCGCCACCCGCTTCTGCATGGGCGCCGCCTGGCGCAGCCCGAAGGAGCGCGACATGGACAAGGTCGAGGAGATGGTGCGCGAAGTGAAGGCGCTCGGCCTGGAGACCTGCGCCACGCTGGGCATGCTGGAGGAAAGCCAGGCGCAGCGCCTCAAGGACGCCGGCCTGGATTACTACAACCACAACCTGGACACCGCGCCCGAGTTCTACGACAACGTCATCTCGACCCGCGAATACCAGGACCGCCTGGACACCCTGGGCCGCATCCGTGAAGCGGGCCTGAAGGTCTGCTGCGGCGGCATCGTCGGCATGGGCGAGACGCGCCTGCAGCGCGCCGGCTTGATCGCGCAGCTGGCCAATCTGAACCCGTATCCGGAATCGGTGCCGGTCAACCACCTGGTGCAGGTCGAAGGCACGCCGCTGTACGGCATGGACCCGCTGGACCCGTTCGAATTCGTGCGCACCATCGCCGTCGCGCGCATCACGATGCCGAAGGCGCGCGTGCGCCTGTCGGCGGGACGCCGCCAGATGGGCGAAGCGGTGCAGGCGATGTGCTTCATGGCCGGCGCCAACTCGATCTTCTACGGCGACAAGCTGCTGACGACCGAGAACCCGGAAGCGGAGGACGACCGCAACCTGCTGGCGAAACTGGGCCTCAAAACCCGTGGCGCAGTGCTGGAATCGGCACCAAAAGAGAAGTGCGGCTGCTAAACCCGCAAAGCCATGCGGGGTCGTACCCCAAGGGGTACGACCCCAAACCCCGGCGCGGACGAACCAGCGGCACGGTGGTGGGTTAAAAACAAAAAATAATCGGAGACAAAAATGTTCACCAAAATCCTGATCGCAAACCGTGGCGAGATCGCCTGCCGGGTCGCCGCCACCGCCCGCCGCATGGGCATCAAAACCGTCGCCGTCTACTCGGAGGCGGACGCCAACGCCAAGCACGTCGCCGTCTGCGACGAGGCGGTGCTGATCGGCCCCGCCGCCGCCAAGGAGAGCTACCTGTGCGGCGACAAGATCATCGCCGTCGCCAAGGCCACCGGCGCGCAAGCGATCCACCCCGGCTACGGTTTCCTGTCCGAGAACGCCGTCTTCGCCGACGCCTGCGCCGAAGCGGGCTTGGTCTTCATCGGCCCGCCGGCATCGGCGATGCGCGCGATGGGCTCCAAGTCCGCCGCCAAGTCGCTGATGGAGAAGGCCAACGTGCCGCTGGTGCCGGGCTATCACGGTGAACAGCAGGACGCCGATTTTCTGCACACGCAGGCCGACAAGATCGGCTACCCGGTGCTGCTCAAGGCCTCGGCCGGCGGCGGCGGCAAGGGCATGCGCGTGATCGAAAACTCGGCGCAGTTCAAGGACGCGCTGGCGTCGTGCAAGCGCGAGGCGATCAGTTCCTTCGGCGACGACAAGGTGCTGGCGGAAAAATACCTCCAGCGTCCGCGCCACATCGAAATCCAGGTGTTCGCCGACACGCTGGGTAATTGCATCTACCTGTTCGAGCGCGATTGCTCGGTGCAGCGCCGCCACCAGAAGGTATTGGAGGAGGCGCCGGCGCCGAACATGACGGCCGAACGCCGCGCCGCCATGGGCGAGGCGGCGGTGGCCGCCGCCAAGGCGGTCGGCTACGTCGGCGCCGGCACGGTGGAATTCATCGCCAACCAGGACGGCTCGTTCTACTTCATGGAGATGAACACCCGCCTGCAAGTCGAGCATCCGGTCACCGAGATGATCACCGGGACCGACCTGGTGGAATGGCAGTTGCGCGTTGCCGCCGGCGAACCGCTGCCGAAACAGCAGCACGAACTGGCCATCAACGGCCACGCCATCGAGGCGCGCATCTACGCCGAGAATCCGGAGAAGGGCTTCCTGCCGTCGATCGGCACCCTGCGCCATCTGGCCACGCCGGACGCGGTCTCGTTCGAGCTTGGCGGCGCCGTCAATCTGCCGGCCGGCGTGCGCATCGATTCCGGCGTGCGCGCCGGCGACGCCATCTCGCCGTTCTACGACCCGATGATCGCCAAATTGATCGTCTGGGGCGCGGACCGCAAACAGGCGCTGGCCCGCATGGCGCAGGCGCTGTCGGAATACCAGGTGGTCGGCCTGGCGACCAACATCGCCTTCCTCAAACGCCTGGTCGAAGGCCAGGCCTTCTCCACCGCCGATCTGGACACCGGTCTGATCGAACGCAACCAGGACGCCCTGTTCCCGGCGCCGCAGGCCGCGCCGCAAGCCGCGCTGGCGCTGGCGGTGGTGTCGCTGATCGCCGCCGAAAAACAAAGCGCCGCCGCGCAATCGCGCGCCAACCCCGCCGATCCGTGGGGTCAGGCCCTGGGCTGGCGCTTGAACCAGCCGTACCTGCGCGCGCTGTCGTTCAGCGACGAATTCGCCAGCGACCAGCCCTACATCGTCCACGTCAGCTACCGCGCCGGCGGCTGGCTGTTCAGCGTGGGCGCGGGCGCGCAACCTGAAGTCCTCAGCCTCACCTCCGAGGGCGCGGATGGCTACAGCATCAAGCTGGGCGCGCAGGCCGTGCACGGCGCGGTGCGCCGCGACGGCGACGTGCTGCACGTCTTCACCGGCGGCGCGCATTACCAGTTGACCTACAACGACCCGATGGCCCACGCCGGCGAGACGGAGGCCGAAGGCGGCCGCCTGACCGCGCCGATGCCGGGCAAGGTGGTCGCGGTGCTGGCCGCCAAAGGCCAGGAAGTGAAGAAAGGGGACGCCCTCGTCATCATGGAAGCCATGAAAATGGAACACACCATCGCCGCGCCGCACGATGGGGTGGTCGATGACATTCTCTACGGCGTTGGCGACCAGGTGGCCGATGGCGCACCGCTGCTGGCGTTCAAGACGGCGTAAAGAGAGATCAGGAGATCATCATGCGCATTCTTTTACATCGCGCGGACGGCAAGACCGAGCCGTGGATCAAGGACTTCACCAAGTTCCTGCCCGAGGCGGAGTTCGAGATCTGGCACGCCGGCGAAACCAGCCAGCCCTGCGACTACGCCGTGGTGTGGTCGCCGCCCGAGGCCATGCTGCCGGAGCTGGCGCAGGTCAAGGCGATCTTCAACACCGGCGCCGGCGTCGACGCGCTGCTGCGCTTCGGCGACGCCATTCCGCGCGAGGTGCCCATCATCCGCCTCGGCGACGCCGGCATGGCGGTGCAGATGGCCGAATACGTCACGTATTCGGTGCTGCGCTACTTCCGCCGCTTCGACGAATACGAGGCGCAGGCGCGCTCCGGGCTGTGGGCGCCGCTGCCGCAGCACACCAAGGGCGACTTCCCCATCGGCGTACTGGGCATGGGCGTGCTGGGCAAGCGCGTGCTCGAGGCGCTGGCGCCGTTCGGCTTCCCGCTGCGCGGCTGGAGCCGCAACGAGAAGAAAATGCCGGGCGTGCAGTGCTACCACGGCAGCGATGGGCTGGACACCTTCCTGCGCGGCAGCCGGGTGCTGGTCTGCATGCTGCCGCTGACGCCCGAGACATCCAACCTGGTCGACCGCACCAACATGGGCAAGCTGCCCGCCGGCGCCTTCATCATCAACGTCGCGCGCGGCGCGCACATCGCCGAACCGGATCTGCTGTCGCTGATCAAGTCCGGCCACATCGCCGCCGCCACGCTGGACGTATTCCGCAACGAACCGCTGCCGGCGCAGCATCCGTTCTGGCAGGAGCCGCGCATCACGATCACGCCGCACATCTCGGCGCTGACGCTGCGGCGCGAAAGCGTGCAGCAAATCGCCGAGAAAATCCGCAAGCTCGAAAAGGGCGAACCCGTCGCCGACATCGTCGACCGCAACCAAGGATATTGAAGATGAACAGTTTGCCCCGGCAGGTCAAAATCGTCGAAGTGGGACCGCGCGACGGCCTGCAAAACGAAAAAGCCAGCGTGCCCGCAGCGGTCAAGATCGAACTGGTGGACCGCCTCACCAGCGCAGGCTTCCAGAACATCGAGGCGGCGTCCTTCGTCTCGCCGAAGTGGGTGCCGCAGATGGCCACCAGCGCCGAGGTAATGGCCGGCATCACGCGCAAGGACGGCGTGATCTACTCCGCGCTCACGCCCAACATGCAGGGGCTGACGGCGGCGCTGGCCGCGCGCGCCGATGAAGTGGTGATTTTCGGCTCGGCGTCGGAGGCGTTCTCGCAAAAGAACATCAACTGCTCGATCGCCGAATCGATCGCCCGTTTCGTGGACGTGGCCAAGACGGTCAAGGACAACGGCCTGCGCCTGCGCGGCAGCATCAGCTGCTCGTTCGGCTGCCCATACCAGGGCGACGTGCCGCTCGACGCGGTGGCCGACGTGGTGGGCCGCATGCGCGACCTGGGCTGCGACGAAATCGACATCGCCGACACCATCGGCGTGGCCACGCCGCGCAAGACACAGGCGGTGATGGAGCGCGCGATCCGCGAGTTCCGCGTCGACGGCCTGGCGGGGCACTTCCACGACACCTATGGGCAGGCGCTGGCCAACATCTACGCCAGCCTGGAGGTGGGCATCTCGATCTACCACTCGTCGGTGTCGGGGCTGGGCGGCTGCCCGTACGCCAAGGGCGCGACCGGCAACGTCGCCACCGAGGACGTGTTGTACCTGATGCAGGGGCTGGGAATCGAGACCGGCATCGACCTGGATATCGTGGTGGACGCGGGCCAGTTCATCTCGCACTTCCTCGGCCGCAAAGGCGCGAGCCGCGCCGGCAACGCCATCGCCGCCAAGCGCGCGAATTAAGAACCGGGACGCTACATCTGCCGAAATTGGCGCGTGAACGCCTCGCTCACGGCCAATTTCTCCGGGCGTCCCTTCAAACGAATCTCCATCGCCGCCCCATCGCGGTCGATACGCTCGATCGCCTCCAGGTTGACGATCGCCCCGCGATGCACCTGCGCGAACTGCCCCGGGTCCAGCTGCTCGATCAAACTTTTCAACGGCACGCGTATCAGCGCGTCGCCGGTGGCGGTCACCACGCGCGTGTACTTGCCGTCCGACGTGAAGAACTGCACATCCTTCACCATCACCAGCCGCACCGAACCGCCGGTCGACGCCTTGATCCACTTCAGATAGACCGGCGCCGCCGCCTTGCCGAACAACCGCTCCCATACCTCCGGCGCCACCGCGCGGCTTTCACGGCTTTTCAGCCGCTTGACCGTTTGCAGCAGGCGCGCGGCTGAAAGGGGCTTGACCAGATAGTCGGCGGCGCCGGCATCGAAGGCATTGAGCGCATGTTCCGCATACGCCGTCACGAAAACGATTTGCGCCGATTCCGGCACATGCCGCGCCACCTCCAGGCCATTCAACCCGGGAATCTGGATATCGAGGAAAACAATATCCGGCCGCAGCGCCTCCAGCATCGCAACCGCCTCGATGCCGTTTTCCGCCTGTCCCGCGATTTCCAGCTCGGGCCACAGCATCGCCAGCTGGTCCGCCAGCTCGGCGCGCAGCAGCGGCTCGTCCTCGACGATCAAGGCGCGGGTCATGCCGCCTCCGGCACGGGCAGTGGCACCGACAGCGTGGCCTCGACACCGCCATCGTCCAGCGCCTCCACCGTCAGCGACGCCCGCCCGCCATACAGAAGCTGCAAGCGCTCGTGGATGTTGGCCAGGCCGAGCCCCTGGCCCGGCTGGTCGCTCAGGCCCGCGCCGTTGTCGCGCACCGTCAGCCGCAGCACGCCGCCATCGACGGCGGCGCGGATCAGCAACTCGCCGGGACGGGTCGCGCTTTCCAGCCCATGCTTGATCGCGTTCTCCACCAGCGAAATCAGCATCGCCGGCGGAAACGGCAGCGCGCGCACCGCGTCATCGGCGTCGATGCGGAAGCGCAGCCGCTCGCCCATCCTTATCTGCATGATGGACAGGTAATCGCCTGCCAGCGCCAGCTCGCGTCCTACGGTGGAAGAGACGGAGCGCATGTCCGGCAGCGCGTTTTGCAGGTAGCCGACCAGATGATCGAGCATCAGCTGCGCCGTGTCGCCGTCGGTGCGGATCAGGTATTTCAGGTTGGCCAGGGTATTGAACAGAAAATGCGGCTCGACCTGCGCCTGCAGCGCCGACAGTTTCGCGTTCAGCGCCGCGCGTTCCAGTTCGTGCTCGCGCCGGGCCAGTTGCAGCGTGTGGTGGCGGCGCTTCAATTCGGCGCGCAGGCAATCCGCCACCGTTTGCACCTCCCGCCACGCTTCGCCCTTTTGTGTCTGGAAGAACGACAACCCAAAACGGCGCCGAATGTGGACCTGCGCCTGTTGTCCCGGCTCGCCGGTCACCCGTACCTCCATGCTTTGCCAGAGCCGCATCATGCGCGACGGCGCCAGCAAAATCCGGCCCTTGAACGACTGGTGCCAGAACGCGGCGGGCCCCGGATATCCGAGCGCCAGGCCAAGCGCGAGGCCGGACAGCGTCTCGGCGCATAAATCATAGGTGCTGAGCGGGTCGAGCGGCGAGGGCAGGGTCAGGTGCGGACGCGACGAGATCATCTCCGGCGCCAACGCGATGCCGGCCTCGCGCAGCCCCCGGAGGTAATGCAAGGCCATCGAAATCGTCGCCGGACAGAAACCGGCGAAGATCGCAAGCGCGGGACCGAAATAGAGCCAGTTGACGGCGTCGGGCGCGCGCCCCAGCGACCAGAAAATGAATGTCACGGGAAGCACCAGGCACACGGCGATGAGCAGCGCGGTCACCGACAGATAGCGCAACAGCGTTTGCAGCAAATATCTGCGCACCAGCCGCGCGTCGTGCTCGACGCGGGACACTTTGGCGTTGAACGGCAAATTGGACGACATCATGGCACCACCTCCGGTTTGAACTGAAGGCATTCTAGCGAGACGGCCCGCGTGCCTGGGGCACATGCGACCGACAGCCGAATTTGCGGGATGAATACGGTTTAAAAATAGAAAACAAATGGAAAAACCCCCGTTTGACGTTGCCATCAAACGGGGGTTTTAAATTCTGGTCGGAGTACAAGGATTCGAACCTTGGACCCCCTGGTCCCAAACCAGGTGCGCTACCGGGCTGCGCTACACTCCGAAGAAGCAAGATAATACAAGCTGCCCCAGTATCCGTCAAGTGCCCCTATAAGAATCATTATGTACCACGGCGGATTTTTTTCAATGTAAGATCCCAGGGGTATGCATAACTTGACTAAAAAACCATGAGCGCGACCTTCACCTTGGGCGATCCCGCACGGCTGCGGCGGCCGGGCATGGTCTGGGGCATCGCCGTTTCGGTGGTTTTGCATGCGCTGCTGATCTTCGGCTACCGGCTGACGGCGCCCCAGGCGCCGGCCGAGCTGCCGCCGAAGGAAACCATGACGGTGTGGCTGGTGCCGCCGCCCAGGCCGCCGGCGCCGGCGGTCGTCAAGCCTGAGCCGCCGCCGGTCAAACAGGTTCAGCCACGCGAGCGGGAAAAGAAAGTCGAGGTGGTCCGCGCCAGCAGGCCGGCGCCAGCGGACACGGCGGAAGACAAGCCGTCGCAGGCGATCACCTTGCCGGCGCCGGCCAGCAATCTGCCCGATCCGCTATATCCCGAGCAACAGAAGCAGCAGCAAGCCAAACAATTCGATATGAACGCGGCGTTGAAGACGGCGCGCAAAGTGGCGAATGAGAAAGATCCGGCGCGGGCGGGATTGCCGGTCGCGCAGCTGGATGACCATCCGCTTTATCCGGAGCAGACGGCAAGCGAGCTGGCGACCAAAATGGAGGGGGCCAAGCGTAAAGACTGCCTGACCCAGCCGGGTAACTTGCTGACGCCGCTATTTTGGTTGTTGGAGAAGAAGGATCATGGGTGTAAGTTTTGAGGGTGGGTTGCTCATAGATGGCCGATTACGGCGTTCCGCCTAATCCGCCCTACGTGGAACTCCTCGATGCGTGCTTCGCGATCTCCGATTAATCTTCTTCTTTTAACTGCAACGCGCGGTCGTAGAGCGCGTTTTTCTTGCGGCCGGTGATTTGGGCGGTCAGGTTGGCGGCCTGCTTGACGGAGCACTCCGTCAGCAATATCTTCAGGATCCGCTCGGCCTCGACATCCTGCTCGTCCTCGGCCGCCGGCGCGCCGGCCAGCAACACGACGAATTCGCCCTTTTCGCGGTGCGCATCGGCCTTGATCCACGCCTCCGCCTCCGACAACGGGCAGCGGTGGATTTCCTCGAACATTTTGGTCAGCTCGCGCGCGAACACAACCTCGCGCTCCGGCTCGAACGCGGCCGCCAGCGCGACGGCGCAATCCAGTATCCGGTGCGGCGCCTCGTAGAACACCATCGTCGCCGTCACCGCGCGCAATGTGCCGAGGAAATTCTCGCGCTGCTTGGCCTTGGCCGGCAGGAAACCGACAAAATAAAATTGATCGTTGACCAGCCCGCTGGCCGACAACGCCGTCACCGCCGCCGACGCCCCCGGCAGCGGCAACACGCGCAAACCGGCCGCCCGCACCGCGTCGACGATGCGCGCGCCCGGATCGGACACGCCCGGCGTGCCGGCGTCGGACACCAGCGCGATGCGCTCGCCGCCCTGCAGGCGCGCGATCAGGGTCTCGGCCACCTCGCGCTCGTTGTGCTGGTGCGCGGCGATCAACGGCTTGTGCAGCCCGAAACGCGTCATCAACTGCGCCGTGTTGCGGGTATCCTCGCAGGCGACCGCGTCGACCAGGCTCAAAACGTGCAACGCGCGCAGCGTAATATCGGTCACATTGCCGATGGGGGTCGCCACGATATACAAGGTTGCGCTAGGATAGGCCTGGTGCGCCGTTTCACCCAGCACGGGTAGGGTGGAGATGGCGCGGGAATCTTGGTCGGTCATTGGGGGTCGAATGAAAAGTATGAGGTTGTCGCTGCGGTTTGCGGCTATTACGACGATTGCGGCGGTCACGGCCGTCGCCTTGAGTGGATGCGGCAGCACGCCGATACCACCCATGGCACCCATTATAAGCGCAACCCCGCCGCCGCCCGCCCCACCTCCACCGCTGCCGAAGCCGCCACCCGAGCCGACGCCGCCGGCGGCCGAAACCTTCGCCATCGACCTGCCGGGCGGCGCCGCGCCCGGTGCCACCGGCAACCGCGCCGCCGGCGACCAGCCGGAGGGCCGCGTGGCCGACGAGCGCGCGCTGCCGTCCAACGCCCCGATCAACATGGCGCTGCTGCTGCCGCTGCGCTCCGAAACCCTGGGCGCGGCCGCCGAATCGTTGCGCGCCGGCTTCATGGCCGCCTGGGAGCGCGACCGCGACAACATCACCGTCACCGTCATCGAAACCACCGACGTGCCGCAGGACATCCTGTCGACCTACGCCAGCGCGGCCGAGCGCGAGGACATCATCGTCGGTCCGCTGGCGCGCTCGGCCGTGGCGGCGATCGCGTCCAGCCCGTTGGTGAGCAAGCCGACCATCGCGCTGAACTATCCGGAGGGCTACGGCAGCGCCGGCGCCGCGCCGCTGCCGCCGAAGATGCTGGCCATGGGCCTGTCAATCGAGGAGGAGGCGCGCCAGGCCGCGCAGTGGGCCGCCGCCGAGCATCCCGGCGCCAGCGCGATGATATTGACCACCAGCTCGTCGTGGCAGCGCCGCATCGCCGCCGCCTTCGCCGGCCAGTGGCAGCGCATCGGCCAGCCGGTGCGCATGGTCGAGCTCAACGCGCCCAACGGCTACCTCAGCGATCCGGACTTGGTGCAGCTGCGCGCGCGCCTGGCGCAAGACCCGCCCGGCCTGCTGTTCTCGGCGATGGGCGCCGACCAGACCCGCCAGCTGCGCGGCGCACTGAGCGCCCCGGTGACGACCGAGCCGACCAACCCGACCATCAGCACCGCCGACGCCATGCCGGCCCAGCCGCCGGTGCCGCTGAGCTCGTTCAGCGCGCTGCCGGTCTACGGCACCTCGGCGCTCAATCCGGGCGCGACCATGGCCTTCGCCGGCCCCGAGCTCGACGGCGTGCGACTGCTGGACCTGCCATGGCAGGTGCAACGCGACCATCCGGCCGTGATGGTTTATCCGCATCCGGTGCAGGCGGGCACGGCCGACATGGAACGCCTGTACGCGCTGGGCATCGACGCCTACCGCGTGGCCCGCGAAATCAGCCGCCATCCGGTCGGCCGCTTCCACATCGACGGCGTCACCGGCCGCCTGACGGTCGACTTCGGCCAGGGCACGTCCAGCTTCGAGCGCGTCGAACAGCCGGCCATCTACAAAAACGGCGTGCCGCAGGCCGTCGCCCGATGAGATCGCCATGTCGCCGCCACGGCAGCGCGCCAGCGGTCAACCCACCGAACAGCAGCGGCTGGGCCGGCTGGGCGAGGACCGGGCGCTCGACCACCTGACCGGCCAGGGCCTGACCCTGGTCGAGCGCAACTTCCTGTGCAAGGTCGGCGAAATCGACCTGATCATGCAGGAGCGAGGCGGCCTGGTGTTCGTCGAAGTGCGGCGCCGCGCGGCGGCCGGCTTCGGCGGCGCGGCCGCCAGCGTCACCCCGGCCAAGCGCCGGCGCCTGATCAACGCCGCCCAGTATTACCTGCTGCGCTACCCGCATCCGCCCCCGTGCCGCTTCGATCTGGTTGCTATCGATGATGAAACATTGTCATGGATGCAAAATGTTCTGGAGTTGTAAGCATTTTTAACACAGCTTGTCCGACTCGTTAAGGGACTGCACTATAATCAGCACACTATGAATAATCAACGCATCCTGGCGCACTTCCACGAAAGTGCCGAAATCAAAATCCAATCCGCCACCGTCCTCGCCCCGCACCTGGCGCAGGCGATCGAACTGATGTTCTCGGCGCTGTCCAACGGCAACAAGATCCTGGTGTGCGGCAACGGCGGTTCGGCCGCCGACGCCCAGCACTTCGCGGCCGAGTTGGTGGGACGCTTCGAGCGCGAACGCTTCCCGCTGCCGGCGATGGCCCTGACCACCGACACCTCGATCCTGACGGCGGTGGCCAACGACTACAGCTACCGCGAGATCTTCTCCAAGCAGGTGCAGGCGTTCGGCCAGGCCGGCGACATCCTGCTGGCGTTCTCGACGTCGGGCAACTCGGCCAACGTGATGGCGGCGATCGAAGCGGCGCTGGAACGCGAAATGCGCGTGGTGGCGATGACCGGCAAGGGCGGCGGCGCCATCGGCAAGATGCTGACCGACGCCGACGTGCACATCTGCGTGCCGGCCGACCGTACCGCCCGTATCCAGGAAGTCCATCTGGTATCCATACATTGCATTTGCGACGGCATCGACGTCGCGCTATTCGGAGGAGATGTGAATGACTAACCCAGGTGCTATCTGGAACAAGATCCAGCGCCCGCTGGCCCTGAGCGTGCTGTGCGCGGCGATGATGACCTCGTTGACCGGCTGCATCGCGCTGGTCGCCGGCGGCGCCATCTCCGGCACACTGGCCGCGTCTGACCGCCGCACCTTCGGCGCCCAGACCGAGGACACCACGATCCAGATCAAGGCCGCCAACAAATTGCGCAACATCGTCGGCGACGCCGGCCACACCAACGTCAACAGCTTCAACCGCCGCGTGCTGCTGACCGGCGAAGTGCGCGACGAGGCGATGAAGGCGGCCGCCGAGCGCGAAGTGCGCAGCGTCGAAGGCGTGATCTCGGTCACCAACGAGCTGGAAATCGCCGGTCCGTCGAGCTACACCTCGCGCTCCAACGACACGCTGATCACCACCAAGGTCAAGGCCAGCCTGGTCGACGCCAAGGATATCTCGGCCAACTCCTACCAGGTCACCACCGAGCGCGGCACGGTCTACCTGCAGGGCCGCGTGACCCAGCGCGAAGGCCAGATCGGCGCCGACATCGCCCGTGGCGTGAGCGGCGTGAACAAGGTGGTCAAGGTGTTCGAGTACATCTCCGAGGACGAGTACAAGCAATACCAGGCGACGCCGGCCCCGGCGGCGGCGCCGGCCAACGCCGACAACGGTGGCGCCACCACCCACTCGGTGCAGTAACGCGCCTGTAAAAAAACGGCTCGCGGGCGTCGTCGGGGATACCGGTCTATAATGGCCACAACCTCTTCGGCGCCCGACTCCATCATGCAAGATACGCTCACTTCCGCTGCCACCTCCTCCAATTCGTCGTCGCGCGGCTGGATCAAGCCGGTGCTGGCGGCCGTGGTGATCGCCGCCATCGGCTTTGGCGGCTATGTCTCGCTGAACAAGCGCCCGGTCGCGCCGGACGTTACCTTCGTCACCATCAAGGGCGAGAAGCTCCCCGCCGACGCCTTGCGCGGCAAAGTCTACATGGTCAATTTCTGGGCGACGTCGTGCACCACCTGCGTGGCCGAAATGCCCCAAATGGTCGAGACCTACAACAAGTTCAAACCGCAGGGCATGGAATTCGTCGCCGTGGCGATGAGCTACGATCCCGCCAACTATGTCATCAATTACGCCGAAACGCGCCAGCTGCCTTTTAAAGTGGCATTGGACACGGACGGCTCGGCCGCCAAGGCCTACGGCGACGTCTCCATGACGCCGACCACCTTCGTCGTCGGCAAGGACGGCAAAATCCTCAAGCGCTATCTGGGCAAGCCGGATTTTGACGAACTGCACAAGCTGCTGGCCACGTCGCTCAAGAGCTAACAGCCATCACGCCGCCGGCGCTGGCACAGCGCTTGCATGCTCCATGACCATCCCAACCCAAGGAGTCGTCATGGACCGCCAGCAAGTCACGCAAAAAATCCTGTCCGTCAAAGTCGCCCGTAAAATGCTGTGGGGCGACATCGCCAAAGAGATCGGCCAGAGCAAGGAATGGACGACCGCCGCGCTGCTCGGCCAGATGACGTTCAACCGCCAGCAGGCCGACACGGCGCAGCGGCTGTTCGACCTGACCGACGAGGAGGCGGCGTGGCTGCAGATCGTGCCGTACAAAGGCTCGCTGCCGTCGGCGGTGCCGACCGATCCGCTGATCTACCGCTGGTACGAGATCGTCAGCGTGTACGGCACCACCATCAAGGAATTGATCCACGAGGAATTCGGCGACGGCATCATGAGCGCGATCGATTTTTCGATGGACATCCAGCGCGAGGAAGATCCGAAGGGCGACCGGGTGCAGGTGGTCCTGAGCGGTAAATTCCTGCCCTACAAATCCTACTGATCAGAACCCGGCCTGTACCGACAGGTAAACGCCGTGCTGTTTTTTGGGATTGAAAACGGTGATGTCCCCCAGCTCCGTGTAGGCCGCCGTCAGTGAAAAATTCTTGGTCGGGAACCAGGCCACGAAGGCGTCGTAGTACGCCTTCTCGTCATCGACGGTGAGGTTATGCGGCTTGCGCCGGTACTCGGCGCCCACCGCCAGCTTGCGCGTGACCAGATACGCGGCCGAGAATTCCGGCATCAACCGCCGGCTGTCGCGCAGGTCGCCGCCAAATCCCAGCAAACCCATTTGATTGGCGTTCGTGGACCGCAAGGTGGCGTTCAGCAGCAAGCTTTGCTCGAACAGGATCTTGGTGGCGGCGACATAGTAGTCGTAGCCATGATCGTCCTTCGCGCCCAGCTGCGTCACCCTGGTCACGCCCAGCGCGCCCAGGCCACCGATGCCCTTGTTCTTCTTGTACATCGCGCCGACGGCGATCTGCGGCACCCAGCTATCCTGTTCGTAGACGGCGTCGCCGGCGACTTTCACTTTCAAGCCGACGATATCCTGCTTGATCTCCAACCGGTCGAGCGGCGCGAGGCTTCCCTTGAATTCCTGGTTGGCCAGCGAGATCTCGACCCGGTCCGCGATCCCCATCGCCACGCCGTAGCTGGTCAACTTGTAGTCCTGCGTTTTGAGGTAGGTGTAGTGCGCGTTCGCGCCCCAGCTATCGCGCGTGCCGTAGCCGGAGATCAGCGCCCATGGCACGATGCCGCCGCCGCCGGCGCCTTCGACCTGGCTGACGCCACCGGTCGCGAGGAACTTGCCCATGTCCGGCATCGCCTGCGCGGCCGCGCCGCCGCAAGCCAAAGCAGCTGCCATCGCGGCGAGGATGTTTCTCAGGGGATGGTTGTTCACTGCGTGGCTCCCGGCCGGATCATTTGGTCACGATGGCGCGCTGCATCGGCGCCAGCTTGGCTATCAGCTTGTTCGCCACGCTATTGGGCACGTTGTTGCGCTCCATGGCGATCTGCAAATCCTCGGTCAACGCGTTGAACATCGCGTTGGTGACCTTCAAATCCTGGTGCACGGTCGCCATGTCACGCTCGGTGCCGACGCCGTCCATCGTCTTGTCGCGGTATTTGCCGGTGTACTTGCAAGGGCCGCCGGCGAACTCGCAGAACTGCTCCTGCAATCGCACATTGAGCTGCTCCATGTCGAAGTCGGCGAAGCTGTCCTTGATGCGCGGATCGGCCAGCAGCAACGGAATGAAAGTGTCGACGATCTTCTTGATGCCTTCCTTGCCGCCCAAGCCCTGATACACCTTGTCGTCGGTGTACGGTGTTTGCGCGAAGGCCAGCGAGGAGGCCAGCAGCAGCCCCAGGCCAATGCCGGCCATCTTCGTGAATCGACTCATTTCATATCCTTGTGCGAGGGCTTCGTCCCCGCACAATTTATCAGCTATTTGGGGAACAAAACCATCTGTGTGCAACGGAACAACGCTATCGTTTTACCAGTGGCCTGGCTGGTCACCACCGCGTCCCACACCTGCGTGGTACGGCCCAGATGGACCGCCTTCGCGGTCGCGACGACCACGCCGTCGCGCGCGGTGCCGAGATGGTTCGACTTCAATTCGATGGTAGTGAAGTTCTGCGCGCCTTCCGGCAGATGCGCGAAACAGGCGTAGCCGCAAGCGGTATCGGCCAGCGTGACCACGCTGCCGGCATGCAGGAAACCGTTCGGCGCCAGGTGCTTGGCCGCGACCTCGAACTGCGCCACCAACTCGCCTTCGCGCACCGCCGTGATGACGATGCCGAGGTGGGACGGCAGCGTCTCCTGGCCGAACTGGTTGAAGTACTCGGGCGTGAATTTTTGAGCGTCCATGAATGTCTTTCGCGAGTGAGGGCTATGCCCGACACTCACGATGATACCAACTTACATCACGCGTACCCAAGCGCCTTTGTACAGGATAGGACCGGTGGGCCCGTTCGGATTCGGCGAGCCGCCTTTCGGCTCCAGGGTCACCGCCAGCAGCGCGACGTCGTCGCCGATGGCTTTGCTGGTCAGCGCCAGCTTGACCTCGCCGCGCTCGGCCAGAAGGCCGAGCGAACGCGGATTGCCCTGCTTCGGCACGGCCCACAGCTCGAGCGATTTATCCGCCGGCACCGGCGCGTTGCCCACCATGCGCACCGTCAGCGCCTTGCGGCCGGTGTCGCCGGTCAGCACCAGCGCGGTCTGCGACTTCTCGTCGGTCAGCGTGGCGACGTAGTCGAGCGACGGCGCGTCCAAGGTGCGCGTGGTGATGACCACCACCAGCAAGGCCGCCAACGCCGTCGACACCACGCCCAGCGAGCGCCAGAACGTGACCGACTCGTTGCGCCAGAATTGCCAGGCCGAGTGCGCGCGCTTCAGGTTCAGGCGCCGTTCGATGTTGGTCCACACCTGGCGGCGCGGCGCCTTCGGGGTCGAGAACTCGGCCAGCGGCGTCAATCGGTCCGCCCACTCCTGCGTGGTGCGGCGCAGCGCCGCGTCGTTGTGCATATAGCCTTCGAAGCGGCGGCGCGCGCCGCCCTTGAGGGTGCCGAGCACGTATTCGGCGGCCAGCTTCTCGCGCAGCGGTCCGTTGTCGCGGATGTTCATGGTTGCTCCCGCTTCGACAGACAGGTCTTCAGGCGTTCCAGGCTGCGGCGTATCCAGGTCTTGACGGTGCCGATCGGCAGCGCCATCTGCGCCGCCACCTCGCTATGCGACAGGTCGTGGAAGAACGCCAGGCCGATCACCTGGCGGTGCAGCCCTTCCAGCGCGGACATGCAGTAGGCCAGTGCCTTGGCGTCGCTGCTCATCTGAAGTGCCTCGATCGGCGTGGCGCCCGGGTCCCGTAGTGCATTGATAACCTCGCTGTCAAACTGCTCCCCATCGATTTCGGTGGTCACATCGCTGCGGCGCAAGAGATCGAAAGCCTTGTTGCGCACGATGGTGGTCATCCACGTCATCGGTGCGGCCAAATGGCTTTGATAGCTGCCGGCGTTGTTCCAGATCGCCACGAAACTCTCTTGCAAGACCTCTTCGGCCAGTTCGCGCTTGTTCAATATACGCAGCGCGAAGCCGAACAGTTTCGATGAAGTGGCGTCATAGAGGGAACGGAAGGCGGCGTCATCGCGGTTGGCGGCGCCTTGCAGCCACGCGCGCAACTGCTGGGGATCGAGTGTATGGACGTCGGACACAGCCCGCCTTGAAAGTGAATGCGTTGATGGAAACCCTGTCGAGCGTGTGAAAAATACCATACTCCCGCACCCGCGCGAACAAAAATTAGCGGGTCAAATAATTGAATCCGAACCGCTTACCACTCCGTACAACTTCCTAACTTAGAAAAATTTACCACTCGGGGCGGGAGACGCGATGGGGATCAAACGCAACATGGCGACGGTGCTGGCAATGGCAGCCGCACAGGGGTCTGGTGGCATGGGACTGGCCGCCGAGGACGCCGAAGTGGCCGGTGCGGCGGCCATGACCCGGGTGACGGTGTTGGCCCACTACGACAACGCGGTCGGCACTTCGGACGCCGCCAGCCAGGGCACGGTGACCTCCAACCTGATCGCCAGCCGCGCCGCGCTGCGCACCGGCGAGCTGCTGGAATTCGTGCCCGGCATGATCGTCACGCAGCACAGCGGCGACGGCAAGGCCAACCAGTACTTCCTGCGCGGCTTCAATCTGGATCACGGCACCGACTTCGCCACCTATGTCGACGCGATGCCGGTCAACATGCGCAGCAACGCCCACGGCCAGGGCTACTCCGACCTCAACTTTCTGATCCCCGAGCTGGTGCAGCGCATCGATTACAAGAAGGGCAGCTACTTCGCCGACGAGGGCGATTTCTCGTCCGCCGGCGCGGCCCATATCCGCTTGTCGGACCGGCTGCCCGAAGGCATCGCCAGCCTGACCATGGGACGCTATGGCTACCGCCGCGCGTTGCTGGCCGACTCGATGGCGGCCGCCGACGGCACCTTGCTGTATGGCATCGATCTGGGCCGCAATGACGGTCCGTGGCAAACCCCGGAACAGGTGCGAAAATACAACGCCGTGCTGCGCTACAGCCATGGCGACGCGCAAAACGGCTACAGCGTCACCGCGATGGCCTACCGCAACCGCTGGAACGCCACCGACCAGGTGCCGCAACGCGCCGCGCGCGACGGCCTGATCGACCGTTTCGGCAGCCTCGACGCCAGCGACGGCGGCGAGACCGCCCGCGCCAGCCTGTCTTGGGACATGCACCGGCGCGTCGACGGCCGCATCACCGAGGCCTCGGCCTATCTGGTGCGCTCCAGCCTGGATCTGTACAGCAACTTCACTTACCTGCTGGCCGATCCGGTCGACGGCGACCAGTTCCAGCAGAGCGAGCGCCGCACCATGGGCGGCTTCAACGCCAGCCAGACCTGGCTCGACAAGATCGCCGGCATCGACGTGCGCAACAAGGTCGGCGTGCAGACCCGCTACGACCATGTGTCGCCGATCGGCCTGTACGCCACGCGCGAACGCGAGCGTTTGAGCACCGTGCGCGAGGACAGGATCAAGGAGGCCAGCGCCGGCCTTTATTTGGAAAACACCAGCTACTGGCTGCCGGAATTCCGCACCATCGCCGGCTTGCGCTACGACGCCTACCGCTTCGATGTAAATGGCGCCAGCGCCAGCGCGAACAAGGCATCGCCCAAGCTGTCGCTGATCTTCGGACCGTGGGCCGGCACCGAATACTTTATCAACTACGGCGCCGGCTTCCACAGCAACGACGCCCGTGGCGTACTCGCGCCGGACCGCGCCACGCCACTGGTGGGCACGCGCGGCGCGGAGCTGGGCGTGCGCAGCGAATTGATACGCGGCCTGCAAAGCTCCTTGTCCCTGTGGACCCTGGATATCGACTCCGAACTGGTCTACGTCGGCGACAGCGGCGACACCGAGGCGAGCCGCCCCAGCCGCCGCAGCGGCATCGAATGGAGCAACCACTACATCGCCGCGCCATGGCTGCTGTTTGATTTGGACCTGTCGACCTCGCGCGCCCGTTACCGGCGCGACGGCCCGGCCGGCAACCGCGTGCCCGGCTCGCTCAACAAAGTGGCCTCGTTCGGCGTGACGGTCAAGGACCTGGGGCGCTGGTTCGGCGGCATGGAGCTGCGCTACTTCGGACCGCGCCCGCTCATCGAAGACAACAGCGTGCGCTCGGCGTCGACGGCGCTGGCCTACGGCCGCATCGGCTACCAGATTAACAAGCGCACCAAACTCACCCTGGACGGCTTCAACCTGTTCAACCGCCGCGCCAGCGACATCGACTACTACTACGCCTCGCGCCTGCCCGGCGAGCCGGCCGAAGGCGTCGACGACGTCCACTCGCATCCGGTCGAGCCGCGCACCTGGCGCGTGACGCTGTCGCACAGCTTCTGACGCACGACTTCTCAAAGTATTTTAAAAAAATCTTATCGAATCTGAATCTGGCGTCATCGGCCCCGCGTATATGACCGTGCAGTCCAATCAGATCAACCAGTTGGGGAGAATCGAGAATGCAAATCATCTTTAAACAAGCGTTGCGCGTTGCCGTGCTAGGCACGCTGGCGGGCGCCATCGCACCGGCGGCCATGGCATCCAGCCACCGCGAAGCACCGTTCGTCACGCAAAGTCCCAAAGTCGACGCCACCGACTTCTACATGTTCCGCAGCTACGAGAGCGGCCGATCCAACTTCATCACCCTGATCGCCGACTACGTGCCGCTGCAGGACGCCTACGGCGGTCCGAACTACTTCGCCATGGACCCGAACGCGCTGTACGAGATCCATATCGATAACAACGGCGACGCCAAGGAAGACCTGACGTTCCAGTTCCGCTTCACCAACACCAACAAGGACACCAAACTGTCCGTCGGCGGCAAGGATGTCTCGATTCCATTGGTGATCAACGGCGGCGCCATCGCCGGCGTCAACGCCCCCGGCGCCAACGTGCGCGAGACCTACACCGTCAACGTCGTGCGCGGCGACCGCCGCACCGGCACCAAGGCTGCCGTGACCAACGTCGCCGGCGGCGCCGTCTTCGACAAGCCGCTCGATAACATCGGCAACAAGTCGATCCCCAACTACGCCGCGTACGCCGCCGCCCACGTCTACAACGTCAACATCCCGGGCTGCGGCACGCCGGCGCGCCTGTTCGTCGGCCAGCGCAAGGACCCGTTCGTCGTCAACCTGGGCGAGACCTTCGACCTGGTCAACATCAAGGCGCCGGCCACCGAGTTTTCCGCCGGCGCCGAGAAGGGCGCCAAGGACGACCTGGCGGCCAAGAACGTGACCGCGATCGAACTGGAAGTGGCGGCATCGTGCCTGACCGCGTCGGCCGGCGCCGACCCGGTGATCGGCGGCTGGACCACCGCCAGCCTGCGCCAGGGACGCCTGTTGAACCCAACGCCGAATTCCAGTTCGCCGTCGAAAGAGGGCGGCGCCTGGACCCAGGTATCGCGTCTGGGCGCGCCGCTGGTCAATGAAGTCGTCATCGGCCTCAAAGACAAGGACACCTTCAACGCCAGCAAGCCTGGCGGCGACGGCCAGTTCGCCACCTACGTCACCAATCCAACCCTGCCCGCGCTGATCGAAATCCTGTACGGCAGCGCCGGCGCCAAGGCGCCGACCAATTTCCCGCGCAACGACTTGGTGGCGGCCTTCCTCACCGGCGTGAAAGGATTGAACCAGCCGACGACCGTCACCGCGTCTGAAATGCTGCGCCTGAACACGTCGACGCCAGCCGTCGCCGCCGGCGCGCAGAAGCGTCTTGGCGTCATCGACGGTGACAACGCCGGCTTCCCGAACGGCCGCCGTCCGGGCGACGACGTGGTCGACATCGCGCTGCGCGTGGTGATGGGCAAACTGTGCACCCTGAACCTGGGCTGCGCACCGGCCGACGCACCGGCCGGCGGCCTGCACTTCACCGACGGCGCCTACCTGGACGACAGCTTCTTCAACGCCTCGTTCCCGTACCTGAAAACGCCGATCGCCGGTTCGCCGCAGATGTAAGGGGGACGACATGAGATCCCTCAAGTATCTAAGCCTGATATGCGTGCTCGCGCTGAGCGCCTGCGGCGGCGGCAGCGACCACATCGCCTCCACGCCACCGCCGACGACAACGCCACCGGTGGTCACGCCGCCGGTCAGTATGGTGGACAGCTTCTTCGCCGCCGTGATGTCGCTCATCGGCGATGGCAGCGAAACGACCACCGAGCCGTCGGCGACCGATCCTGTCGCCGTCACCACGCCGGATGACACAGAACCGGCGACCGTGAAGTAAGCAAGCAGTGACAAGGGCGGATGCCGCATGGTCCGCCCTTTCCACCGTTTAGAGGTCACCATGAAAACAAGAATACTCATCGCACTGGCGCTGTGGGCCGCTGTCGCACAGGCCGCCCCCTACATTCCGTCCAGCGGCAAACAAGTGATCGAAACGCTGCCGCGCCGTGGCGATCCGGTGCGGCAGCAGTTGCGCAGCCTGCGCGCGGAGCTGAACGCGAAGCCGACCGACATCGCGCTGGCCACCAACGTCGCGCAGCGCTACATCGCGCTGGGCCGCAGCGAAACCGATCCGCGCTATCTGGGCTACGCGCAGGCCGCGCTGGCACCATGGTGGGCGCAGGCCGCGCCGCCGCCGCAGGTGCGCCTGCTGCGCGCGACCCTGCTTCAAAGTACCCATCAATTCGGTCCCGCGCTGGCGGACCTGAAAGGCGTGCTGGCGACAGAACCGAACAACGCGCAGGCATGGCTAACCCAAGCGACCGTGCAAACGGTGCAGGGCGACTACGCCGGCACCACCGCCAGCTGCGCGCACTTGTCGAACCTGTCGATAGAACTGCTCACCGTCACCTGCATCGCCAATGTGGGCACGGTCACGGGCCGCTCGGTCAAAAGCGAACAGCTGCTGGACCTCACGTTGGAACGCAGCGCCAACGCGCCGGAGGAACTGCGCGAGTGGGCGTTGACCTTGCTGGCCGAGATGGCGCAGCGTCGCGGCGACGCCGGCGTGGCCGAAGCGCGCTACAAGCGCGCGCTGGCCATGGCGCCGAACGATAGCTACCTGCTGGGCGCTTACGCCGACTTCCTGCTGGAGCAAAAACGGCCTGACGAGGTGCTGACGCTGTTGCGCGACCAATCGCGGATCGATGCGCTGCTGCTGCGGCGCGCGCTGGCGTTGCAGCAACAAGGCGGCCAGGAGAAAGCACTGGCTGCGGACATCAAGGAACTGGCCGCCCGCTTCAACGCCGCCGCGCTGCGTGGCGACACGGTGCACCAGCGCGAGCAAGCGCGGTTTGAACTGATGCTGCGCCGCGATGCAACTACCGCACTGGCGCTGGCGAAGAAAAACTGGGCGGTGCAAAAAGAGCCGGCCGACATACGCATCTACCTGGAAGCGGCGGTAGCGGCACGCGACGCTGTGGCGGCCAAGCCGGTCATCGACTGGGTAACGCAGCACAAAATCGAGGACGTCGCCGCGCAGCGCCTGATACGCCAACTAACCAACGGAACCACGTAGGGCGGATTAGCGAAGCGTAATCGGCCATGCATGCGCCGTCGACGGCTAAACGATGGCCGATTACGGCGTTCCGCCTAATCCGCCCTACGTGGTTCAACTATGAGCAAATTAAACATGACGGCACGCCTACTCATACTCCTCACGCTGATCTTCGGCGCCATATCGTCGGCACAGGCGCACAAGCCGAGCGACAGTTATCTGTCGCTGACCACCCGAGGCGATAACATCACCGGCCAATGGGACATCGCCCTGCGCGACCTGGATTTCGCCATCGGCCTCGATCAGGACGGCGACGGCAAACTGACCTGGGACGAAATCCGGGCGCGCCACACCGCCATCTCCGCCTACGCGCTGCAACGCCTGAAGCTGTCGACCGAGAACGGCCCATGCACCATCAGCGTCGCCGACCAACTGATCGACGACCACACCGACGGCGCCTACAGCGTGATGCGCTTCGGCGTCACCTGTGAAAAGCCTATAACGCAACTAACCATCGACTACCACCTCTTCGCCGACCTCGATCCCCAACACAAAGGCCTGCTGCGCCTGACGCACGACGGCGAAACCTCCACCGCCATCTTCGATCCACAACACGCGCGCCAAACCCTGTCACTGACGGCGCCGGACCGCTGGCAACAATTCGCCACCTATATCAAGGAAGGGGTATGGCACATCTGGATCGGCTACGACCACATCTTGTTCCTGCTGTCGCTGCTGCTGCCGGCTGTGCTGCTGGCCGCACCATCGGACAATCTGCGCGGCGCCTTCATCGACGTGCTCAAAGTGGTGACCGCGTTCACGCTGGCGCACTCGCTGACATTGACGCTGGCCAGCCTGTCGCTGGTCTCGCTGCCGTCGCGCTTTGTCGAATCGGCCATCGCCGCCTCGGTGATACTGGCGGCGGTCAACAACATCTACCCGCTGTTCCGGGGACGCAGGCCGGTCGCCGCCTTCGTGTTCGGCCTGATCCACGGCTTCGGCTTCGCCAGCGTACTGATCGATCTTGGCCTGCCGAAGACGGCGCTGCTGGCGAGCTTGTTCGGATTCAACCTCGGCGTGGAGCTTGGGCAATTGTGCATCGTCGCACTGTTTCTCCCGCTGGCGTTTACGCTGCGAAATACCTTGCTCTACCGGCGCGTGCTCACCGGCGGTTCGGCCGTGATAGCCTTGGTGGCATTGGTCTGGTTCGTCGAGCGCGCGTTCGATATCCAGGTATGAGGGATCACGCGCGATATTGACCCACCTCGCATCCGTTGTCTTTTTGTTCAGCTACGATCAACGCCACATTCATCGATCGCGAGAACAAAAACATGTGCGGAATATGGGGCATGATCAACAATGGCGCACCGCAATGCGACACATCCGCCGCACTAGCCGCCGCCTTTCGCTACATCGACGGACGCGGTCCGGATGCGCGCGGCTCCAGGCAGATCGCTTGTCACGGCCACGCCGTCACCGTCGCCCACAGCCGGCTCGCGGTGATCGAACTGTCGGCACTGGGCGCGCAGCCGATGCTCGATGCCGAGTCCGGCTGGTCCATCGTCTACAACGGCGAAATCTACAACTACCGGGAAATCCGCGAAACACTGCAAGCCACCGGGCAAGTATTCAACGGCGGCAGCGACACCGAAGTCTTGCTGCGCGCATGGGCGCTCTGGGGCGTGAATGCCTTGCAGCGCCTCAACGGCATGTTCGCGTTTGCCGCGTTGAATGAAAAAACCGGCGAGCTCTGGCTGGTGCGCGACCGCTTCGGCGTCAAACCGCTGCTGTGGGGACGCTGCCCGAATGGCGACATCGCGTTCGGCTCGTCGGCCGCAAGCATCGCCAGCATGGTCGGCACCGAGATCGACACCGACTACTGCGCGCGCGGCGTGCGCTACAAGGCCTACGAGACCGCGCAATCGGGCTCACCCTACAAACACGTGAAGGCGGTCGGCGCCGGATGCTGGATCAAGTTCCAGCTGTCGCCCGAACGTATCGGCATCACCGAAGGCCGCTGGTATTCGCTACGCGACGCGGTGGTGCGGCGGCGCGAGGCGATGTCGCAAAGCGGCGACGCCGACTTGCTCGAAGAATGCCGCCAACTGTTCGACAGCGCCGTCCAGCTGCGGTTGCGCAGCGACGTGCCGGTCGCGGTGTCGTTAAGCGCCGGCCTGGACTCGGCGTCGATCGCCTGCATGATGCTGCGCTACGGCGCGCGCACGCACGCGTTCTCGTTCGGCTCGCCGTCCGAGCGTTCCTCCGAAGGCCCGGGCACGCAATCGCTGGCCAAGGCCGCCGGCATCGACGTCACTTACGTCTGGCCGCGCTACAGCAGCTGGGACTTGTACGAAGTGCTGGAAAAAACCATGGCCTTCCAGGAAGCGCCGTTTTCGGGCATGAGCCCGATCGCACAGAACGCCGTGTTTCGCGAAGTCAGGGACGCCGGCTTCAAGGTGCTGCTGGGCGGCCAGGGCAGCGACGAGATCTTCGGCGGCTACCGCAAGTTCATCGTCATCGCGCTGCGCGAAGCGCTGCACCGGCGCGAGGCGAAAGGCGCGCTGCGGCTGGTGTATTCGCTGGGCCTGATGCTCGCGCACGAGGCCAGCCAGGCGCGCATGTACTGGCATAACCTGAACCGCTACAAGGGCGGCAAGAACAAGGCGGCCGCGTTCCGCCTGCTCGACTGGGAGGCTGGCGCGCACAACCTGTGGGGCGAGGCCGGCATGTCGCTGCCGGACCGGCAGATAGAAGATATCCAGCAATGGAGCCTGCCTACCCTGCTGCGCTACGAGGACCGCAACTCGATGGGCTACGGCATCGAGACCCGGCTGCCGTTCATGGATTATCGGCTGATCGAATTCGCGCTGGCGTTGCCGACGCGGATGAAGATCGCCAACGGCTACGGCAAATGGATGCTGCGCCGCGCGGCCAAGGGACTGGTGCCGGACGTGGTGCGGCTCAACCGCAAGAAGCGCGGCTTCGACGTCACGCAGAACTGGATCACTCAGGGCATCGGCGCCGCGCTGCGCGGGGCCATCTTCGATCACGCAATAGCGTTGCAGGGGAAGCTCAAAAGCGGCGGACAGCTCGACACGCTGCTGTCGGACGAGTCGCTGTCGCAAGATCCCGACCTGCTCGACGAGGCGCTGCTGTTGGCATGGCTGGTCGATCCTACGCGCGTGCCGCGTCGGCAGGCCGGGGCCTCCAGGCTGGCGGCTTAGCGACGGAGCCGTGGCATGAAAAAAATCTGCCATTTTTCATCGGTGCATCCCGGCCTCGACATCCGCATCTACCGCAAGCAGTGCGTCTCGCTCGCGCAGGCAGGCTTCGACGTGCATCTGGTCATCGGCGCCGACGAGACGCAGATCGCCGAGGCGGCCGTGGCCGGGGTCACGATCCATCCGCTCACCGCGCTGCCGGGAGGACGACTGCGGCGCATGGTGGCGCAGGGTTGGCGCTGCTACCGCACCGCCAAGGCGCTGAACGCCGACGTCTATCACTTCCACGATCCCGAGTTGATTCCGTACAGCTTGCTGCTCAGCTGGCAGGGCCGCAAGGTCATCTACGACCTGCATGAAGACCTGCGCGCCGATATCCACTCGAAGCAATGGATACCAAAGCCGCTGCGCCGCGTCATCGGCTCGGTCGCGCGCGGGGTGGAACATTTCGCGGCACGGCGTTTCGCCGCCCTGGTCGCGGCCACGCCGCACATCGGCGCGCTGTTCGACAGGAGCGCCGTGCGGGTGGCGGTGATCCACAACTATCCGGCCATCAACGAGCTCGCCGTCGGGCCAGCGATGGTGCTGACCGCCGCCCCGCGCGACAGCGTCTGCTACGTCGGCGCGATCAATGAAATGCGCGGCATCCGGTACATCATGCAGGCGCTGGAGATGGTGCCCGTCAAGCTGCTGCTGGCCGGCGCGTTCGATCCGCCCGCGCTGCGCCTGGAACTGAAGGCATATCGCGGCTGGCATCAGGTCGAGGAGTGCGGCTTCGTCGACCGGCAAAAGGTGGGGGAAATCATGGCGCGCAGTCTGTGCGGCCTGGTGACCTTGAAGCCGGAACCGAACTTCGTCAACGCGTTGCCGATCAAGCTGTTCGAATACATGTCCGCGGGGGTACCGGTGATCGCCTCGAACTTCCCGCTGTGGCGCGGCATCGTCGAAGACGCCGAGTGCGGCATCTGCGTCGATCCCGAGAACCCGAACGCGATCGCCAAGGCGATCAACTACCTGCTGACGCATCCCGAGGAGGCCGACGAGATGGGCCGCAACGGCAGGCGCGCTGTCGAAAGCAAATACCGGTGGGATGCCGAAGGTGCCAAGCTGGTCGCACTGTATGGCGACATTCTGGCGGAGGCGCAAAACCCCTACGATGTCGGCCCCCGACGCCGAAGGGCATAACTTTGGTGTCGAACATGTTCAAATGGCGTGAATGCAACGCGGCGTCCATCGGGTCCGTCGTCATTGTCTGTGGCGCCTAACTTCCGCCGCATATCATGGTGCCTCTACCTGCGCTTTTACGCTCAAGAGCGGCTCAAAAAGCAATTCCCAAAGCTTACGAGTTTCCTGCCGTACGTCCCCCTCCAACGCCAGACCGGGCCGAAGCGCTATGGTCTTGTCGAACACAGTGATATCTTGTTTTTGCAGCGCAACGTCGATGCGATATAAGGCTTCGTTATTGCCCGACTGCGCGGCAACCTGCTGAGCCAAGTTCGCAGGCAACTCATTGATGGCAAACGGCGTAGTGGAAATGCTTTTAACGACGCCTTGATAAAGACCGAACTTCTGATATGGAAATGCAGCATATCTCACATAGACTTGCTGGCCCGGCTGCACAAAGCCTACGGTCTTACTGGGCGCGTATAGCTGAGCCTGCAACTTTGTAACGCCGTGATCTGTAGGAATGACCGTTCCCAGCGATTGTCCATCATGGACGGACTGCCCCACTTGAACACTAAGCCCAGCAATCCTACCGTTATTCGGTGAAGTTATTACGACGGTTCGCCGCGAGAGCATCTCCATACGCTCCTGCTTTAAGCTACTTAACGTTCTATCGGATTGCGCAAGCTCCGACATCAATTCCATTCTTGCCGCTCTCTGCTCAGCTTGCATCGCCTCGCTATTTCTAAGTAACCCCAGACGGCTGCGTTCCAACGTGCTCATCCGCGCTGTCAGTTCAAGCTCCTCATCTTGTTTGGCTTGCAGTTGTGCTTCAGTGAAAAATCCCTCATCTTTCAGCGTCCGGTAACGCTCGAGCATTTTGCCAACCAGATCCACTCGCTTTTTCTGCAATGCGATTTCTTCGTCGATTTTATTAATTTCGTTCGCACTGTCCCTTATCTGGTCCGTCGTCGAGCGTTCACGTTGGCGAGCGAGGGCAATTCGATTGACGCGGTCATCCTCGGTGGATTTTTCCCTGGACGCGATCTGCACCGCCGCCAACGCCGCATCCGACCCGATGTGGCGGTCGACAATGCTTTGTCGCTCAGTATCGATCACCGCAACAACGTCTCCCTTTTTAACCATATCGCCTTCGTGGTAGCGAATCTCCTCCACGACGCCGGCGCCCGGCGCCGATAACGCCGCCGATCCCTCGACAGGCACCAGAATTCCAGCCAGTCGCGCTTTTCTCGTAAAATTTCCCTCCATCAAGAGAGCTATGGTTAAAGCAAATATCACAACCGAAAATAGACAAATAATCGAAAAAGAAACCGGTCTGGCAAGTTGGATATTGCCCAGCCATTGCTTCTTGCGGTGCTCATAAACTTCTGTGCGGAAGAGTCCCATAAGAATGTCAATTAGCACAAAACCAGCTGTTCATCAGCGGCCTGCGGAGCCAAGGAGGCTTGATCAGTATTAGGTACCTCCTCAAAAATACTACCGTTGCGCAAACCCACCACCCGCTTGACGGATGCGATTGTCTCAGGTCGATGCGCCACGATGATACGAATCAGATTCAATTCCGATAATTTCGCGGAAATAATCCTCTCATTTTTAATGTCCAGGTGGCTCGTGGCTTCATCCAACGCCATTATCTTGGGATTTTTATATATCGCCCGTGCTAAAAGGACCCGTTGCTTTTGGCCACCGCTTAAAGACGAACCAAGGTCGCCGACCAACGTATGGAATCCCATTGGCATCCTATGGATCTCGTCGCTCAAGGCAGCGAAATTGGCGCATTCGGCCACCCGATCCATATCAACTTTGGGATCGAAGAAAGAGATATTCTCAGCTATGCTACCGGAAAGCAACGAGTCTTCTTGCATCACGGTTCCGATCAATTGGCGGTAGTTTCGCAACCCTAGTTGTTTGATATTGATTCCGCCATACAGAACCTCGCCCTCATTGGGCTCCAGCAAGCCAAGAATCAACTTAAGAAGAGTGGATTTCCCACATCCGCTAGGACCGACAAAGGCCAGATTTTCACCTTGCCGTATGGTTATTGATGCGTCCCTCAATATCCAGGGTTCACCTTCGCCATAACGAAAGCTCACATTTCTCAGTTCCACAACAGCACTCAGGTGACCCAGATCACTATCCGGCGCTGTGTCCACCTCGGGATTCTCAAGCACAATGTCGCTCAATCGCTCCGAATGCAAATTGAGCATCTTCAATTCAATTGCAAAGTCGATCAATGAAAGTGACCTCCCAATGAACTGGCCGCTATAGCTCGTAAAAGCGAAAAACATGCCGATCGTGAAAATGGAGTTTCCGTTGGCTCCGCTATTCATCACTTGCATTGCCCCGACGCCCACCATCGCCAGGTCCTGTATCCCCGAAATCACGGTGTTGGCGGAGGAAAACCAGATATTCATGATGGAAGTCCGGACGTCGCGATTTTGAACGTCTACCCTCATATTTTTCCAACGCGCGATCCTGTCGTATTCCCTTCCGAAAAGCTTAATCGGCAAGATTGCGCGCATTGTCTCCAGGAAGTGTGTATTCGTCCGCGCGGAGAGCATGAGTCTTTCCTTAGCCGCGTCTCGATAGGGGTGGTATGAAAGGATGCGAATAACCGCATACATGGCCGAAGAGGCGATTGCGATAGTCGACATCAACGGCGAATACAACAGCATCATTCCAAGCGCTACGACCACCATCACAAAGTCAAGGGTGACCGTGACTACGCGAACTGTTAATGTGTTTTGTATGGACGAAATCGATCCAAAGCGAGACAACAGGTCCCCAAGATGTCGCCGTTCAAAATACACCATCGGCAATTTCATCATGTGATCGAAAACGTTGCCCGTCCATTGAAGTGAGAGGGTTTGACTCAGCACCATGATCATCCAGCCTCTGATCACCCCGAGGAAGGACTGGAGTAACAATGCGATCGCTGAACCAAAAATAAGAACGGGTAGAAAATCCTTGTCATTGCCACCAAACACCTCATCGATCACGACCTGGTTTAATAGAGGCGCGGCTATGGCGAACAGCTGCAAGACTACCGATACAATAAATATCTGCAGCAAGGAACGCTTCAAGCCGATTACGCGCCCTGTCAGCGCTTTCAAACTCATAAACTTGCGATCGTCCTTGGCAACAAACTCCGCATTGGGCGACAGCTCCAGAGCCACACCGGTGAATGACACGGAAACCTCGTCCAACGTCAGCCGGCGCTCTCCGATTGCGGGATCGAGGATGGTTGCCTTTCCCCTTCCCACACTTTTGAGCACTACCATATGATTTAGATTCCAGTGCAAAATGCACGGTAGCTGTAAATGCGAAAGCTCATCTATTTCCAAACGGACAGCGCGTGTGGAGAACCCCATTTTGGTCGCCCAACGAATCAGCTGTTCAAACGTCGCTCCGTTCAACGAGACTTGAAAGCGTCTGCGCATTTCGGGCAAGTCGACATACAGGCCGTATGCCGAGCAAATCATCGCCAACGAGATCAACGCACACTCGCTAGCCTCCGACTGAAGAATTTTTTTCACTACATCTGCTCCAAAAATCGCCCTGATCCTTAAGTCCTCATTGATACATTTGAGATTTTCCAGGATTGGAAGCTTTAATGTTTATCATTGAGCCAGGTTGGATGCCGAGCTCGCGTAGCTCGGTGATGTAGCCTTCTGAATAGATGGTATCTAAAACGCTTTGATCAATAAAATAGATACCTCCGTTTTGCGTAGCATAAGGCCGTGCCTCATTAAAGACTTTTTCGGCTTTGCGCCACAAGCGCTGCACATGAGCAACGAATTGATCGCTGCCCTTAATTCTCAGATATGCTTCCGGATTTTTCTCTTTCACCGCTTTCAGATAGCATAGGATGTAAAGCATGAAGTCCGCCGCGCCTTCAATATTTCCATCATAACTTTGATATTTTTCTGATTTTACGGCGTCTCTATACAGATGCGTGTCGGCCAAGTTTACCTCCAGTTCCGCCCCGGTGAGATAGGCGTTTAACTCATCCACAAGTATCGTGAGATCATTACCCGGTAAAGGACGAGTTCGTTCGAAGTAATTGCTGTAGCGCCCCAATGGCCGAGACTTGAATACTTTTGGAATTTTTTCCGCAGCGATAACGAATGGCGGAACGCTACCCCGCTTCAAGTTGGTGGTATATGTCCGGCCATCAAAATAATATGACGCGTTATTACCTTGGCATTGTGTAAGCTGCAAGTCGACGGTGTGATTGGACTCGTGAAATGCGCGTGGCAGTGAAACAATATCTATGGCGTCGCCCATTCTGATCCACCACATCACGTCCTCGCTAACGAGTGAAAGAAGTCCCCGGATTTGTGCTGTAGCTTGATGGTCGCTAAGGTCTCTCACCAGCTTTTCATCCTGCCGTTCGGGCCGCCATTCCTTCAGCGGTTGAGTTACGCTCATACATAGTGTGCGATCATATTCAGGTTTTTTTCCCTGTGATGACAACGTAATATTCGTGGGGTCTGGTTCTCCGGCCAAATTGGCAGATTCCGAACGGAATGCTATAAAAAAAAGAATAATGACTGCGATTAGCGATTTCCGGGGGACTTTAAACATAATTTTTCGGATTACTGTTCCTGGTTTGACGCCACTGGTAAACGCTTACCGTTCAGTAAGCGTCGCTGCCGCTAACCGCAATACCCTATCGCGCGTTTGCGCGGGTCTGCGATGTCGTCGTAGTACAATAATTCCCAGTCACAACTCCGGGGCCCGCTTGACGCAGGTTTGAACCGTTGTCGTGTTATCCGAGTTCACGCAGGTTTGCTGCGACACCACGCCCGCACTGATGGTGGTACACACGCTGGTGGTTGTCGTATTGCCGTCCTTATCGGTCGTTGGCGCGTTCGATTTCGATGCGTCGTCCGGCGGGGCGGACTTTGCGTCGACATAGGAAGGGGACGGGTCGCCGCCGCCGCCCTCGTCGTCATTGTCGTCCTCCATTTCGCCACCGGCAACAAATTTTAATTCGTGAAGTTCTAAGGTACGCATTTTTGCCTTTCCGTAGTTTCGCCAATTTATATCGGGATGGCAATATTCCCGTCGCCGGTTTTCCCGTCAATCTCCATTGCTATATAAGTTAATGTTTTTTATTTTAAAAATCAATTTTTATTAACAAACATTAACATACTGCAATTGTTACTATTTGATAGATTTTTTCGGATTTTTTTATGATATGAGGGATAGACCAACGGATGGCGTTTAAGTATCTAATTATTTCTAAATACAATTAGATACATTCAACCTTAATAATGAATATGACCATTCGGATGCAGCGAACGCTGTTCAGCGCGACAACTGCCGCTGCCGGCGATAGAGCCAGGACGGCAGTCGGGCAACGAAAGCAAAAATCGATGGGAGGGGAAAGTGCCAGTCTGATCGCGCTTATAGCGACATGTTGGCTGAAACAACGTTGACCGCGAGGTCAGAGGCTGATTGAATGGGTAGGCGCGATGTCAAGCGCTGAGCTTGGTGAATTCGCATCCTTGAACATCTGATTGACCAATGCGTAGTGCCTACGGAGAAGCTGCGGGAGCGCACAGACGGTGGCCCCCGCAAAGATTTCTATCAGATTACTCGTTGACAGCGGCCAACACGTTATGCGCCTGCTCGTCCGCGTGGTACGAACTGCGCACCATGGCGCCCACGGCTGCGTGCTTGAAGCCCATCTTGTACGCTTCCGCTTCGAACATCTTGAACACGTCCGGGTGCACGTAGCGGCGCACCGGCAGGTGGCTGTTCGAAGGCGCCAAGTATTGGCCGATGGTCAGCATGTCGATGTTGTGCTCGCGCATGTCGCGCATCACCTGCAGGATTTCCTCGTCGGTCTCGCCCAGGCCGACCATGATGCCCGACTTGGTTTTGACTTCCGGATACAGTTCCTTGAATTCCTTGAGCAGCTGCAGCGAGTGCATGTAGTCCGACCCCGGACGCGCTTCCTTGTACAGGCGCGGCACCGTTTCCAGGTTGTGGTTCATCACGTCCGGCAGGCCGTCCTTGAAGATGTCCAGCGCCTTTTGCAGGCGGCCGCGGAAGTCCGGCACCAGCACTTCGATCTGCGTCTTCGGCGACAGCGCGCGGGTGTTCTGGATGCACTCGACGAAGTGGCCGGCGCCGCCGTCGCGCAAGTCGTCGCGGTCGACCGAGGTGATGACCACGTAGCTCAGGCGCAGCTCGGCGATGGTGCGCGACAGGTTGCCCGGCTCTTCTTTATCCAAAGGATCGGGACGGCCGTGGCCGACGTCGCAGAACGGGCAGCGGCGGGTGCACTTGTCGCCCATGATCATGAAGGTGGCCGTCCCCTTGCCGAAGCATTCGCCGATGTTCGGGCAGCTCGCCTCTTCGCAGACGGTGACCAGCTTGTTCTCGCGCAGAATGTCCTTGATCTCGTAGAAACGGGTCGAAGCCGACGCGGCCTTGACACGGATCCACTCCGGCTTCTTCAGACGCTCAACTTGCTCGATCGGCACGATCTTGATCGGGATGCGCGCGGTTTTGCTGGCGCCTTTTTGCTTTTCGCTCGGGTTGTAAGCGGGGGCGATGCTGGAGGTGGTCTCAGTGGTCATTTGGCTGCGTGCCCTCGCGGGCATAGTTTGGTTATTCGTGTGTTGCTGGTTCTACAAGAGCCAGGACGCGTATCAGTTCGTCGGCCAGTTGCTGTTGCACGTCCGACAATTGCGCCTGGGCGCCGACGGACCGCATATCGACTGTTTCCAGCCCGGCATAGCCGCAAGGATTAATCCAGGAAAACGGGGCCAAATCCATCGCCACATTCAGCGACAGCCCATGGTAGGTGCAACCGTTGCCGCGCACTTTCAAGCCGAGCGCGGCGATTTTGGCGCCTTGCTTCGGCCCGCCGGCCATGTAGATGCCCGGCGCGCCTTCAACGCGCTCACCGACGAGATTATACGCCCCTAACACATTGATGATCGCTTGCTCGATTTTATGGACGAATTGCCGGGCGTACAGCTTCCCGCCCGGCTTGTTGCGGCGCAGGTCGATCAGCAGGTAAATCACCACCTGGCCGGGGCCGTGGTAGGTGACTTCGCCGCCCCGGTCGGTCTGCACCACCGGAATGGCGGACGCGCCGGCCAGCAGGTGGCCACGGTCGGCGCCCAGGCCCAGCGTAAACACGGGCGGATGCTCGACGATCCACAGTTCGTCGCGGGTGTCCGGCGTGCGCGCGTCGGTGAAGGCGCGCATCGCGGCGAAGGTGCTGTCGTAGTCGGCGAGACCGAGGTGGCGGATCAGCGCCGGCTCGGTATGGGTAGGAGACGTCATGCCGCCATTATAAATCAGGCGGCTCAACGGGGCTGAAGGCCGTTAGCCCGGCTGATGCCGCGCCAGCCACTGCTGGATCGACGGACGCTGCCACTGGGCGGCGGCGTAATCCTTCAATTTCTGCGGCACGTCGTCGCCATTGAAGATCAACCGGTTCAGCATCATGGTCAAATCGACATCGACGATCGACCACTCGCCGAACAGATGCGGCCCCCTCACCAGCTGATCGGCAACGTGGATCAGCTTGTCGGCGGCGGCCCGGCCGGCCTCGGTCAGCGGCGCACTGGCCTTGCCGAAAAACACCGTTTCCGTGTCGCGCTCGACCCGCACCGGCACCAGATCGCTGCGCAGCCACGCCTGCACCTGCCGCGCCCGGGCGCGCTGGCGCCGGTCCTTCGGATACAGCGCCAGATATTCCGGCACCGGGAAACTTTCATCCAGGTACTCCGTGATCGCGCTCGACTCGGTCAGCACGAAATCGCCTTCCACCAACGCCGGCACCCGGGCGGTGAGCGCGCGGTCGGCGTAGTCGCTGCGTTTTTGATGGCCGGCCTCCAGATCCACCGTCCGCAAGGTGAACGGCACGCCTTTTTCGGTCAGCGCCACAAAGGCGGACAGGGCGTAAGGGCTGGTGAACAGGCTATCGACATACAGGATAAAGGACATGGCAGCTCCGGCTTGGGTAGATTTATTCACATGTTAGACCTTGCCGTAGCGCCTGTATAACGTTATATTTTCGTGATTCTTGCTAATTTTATTCACATAGTTATCCACAGCATGCCGACCTGATGAGCGCCAGCCGCCGCCTGCCCAATTTTTCCGCTTTGCGCGCCTTCGAGGCGGCGGCCCGGCACGAGAACTTCTCGCGGGCGGCGGAAGAGTTGCATCTGACGCATGGCGCGATCAGCCATCAGGTCAGGGCGCTGGAGCAGGAATTGGGCAGGCCGCTGTTCGTGCGCAACGGCCGACAGGTGAAAATAACTAGCGACGCGCTCAAATTTGCCCAGTTTTTAGGCAAATCGTTCGCCGATATCGCCGTCGCGGCCGACGCGATGCGGGCGGCCAGCGTCAACCAGCGGCTGACGGTGACGTCGATCCCCTCGTTCGCGGCGCGCTGGCTGGCGCCCCGGCTGGGACGGTTCATCGATTTGCATCCCGATATAGAGGTGGTGCTGCAGTCGAGCGGGCAACTGCAGGATCTGGCGCGCGACGGCATCGACGTCGGCATCCGTTTTGGCCGGGGCAACTATCCGGGCATGGTGGTGGAGCGGCTGATGGGCGACGTCTACTATCCCGTAGTGAGTCCCCACTATCGGGATGGCCAGCTGCCGGCAACGCCGCAACATCTGCCCCGGCAAACGCTGCTGCGCTCGGTCGAACCGTGGGCCCCATGGCTGCGCGCGGCAGGCGTCGACATGGCGGAGCCATCGGGCGGCGTGATGTTCGAGGATTTGTCGATGCTGATAAGGTCCGCCGCCGACGGCAACGGGGTGGCGCTGGTGCGCCACGTGGTGGCGATGCAGGAGATCGCCTCCGGGCAACTGGTGCGGCTGTTCGATATCGCCACGCCTTGCCCGGATGAATATTTCTTCGTCGCGCCCGCCGCCTCGGCCGGCAGGCCGCAGGTGGTGGCGTTTCGCAACTGGTTGCTGGAAGAGATAACCGCCTTCCAGCGCCAGCAACTTACATGACTATTTTGACCATCGGGTGCGCCGACAGTTCGGAATACAGCGCGTCGAGTTGTTCACGGCTGACGGCGCGCACGGTCACGGTCAGGCCGGTGTAGTTGCCCTTGGCCGAAGGACGCACTTCCATTTTGCCTTCGTGGAATTCCGGGTCGTGCTTTTGCACCACCAGCACGATGGTCGGGGCGAAGTCGATATGAGTCGGCCCCATCACCTTGATCGGGAAGTCGCTCGGGTATTCGATGAGGGACTCTGACGGCGGGATCGCTTGCATATTCATTCCAATCAAAAATAAAAACCGGCGGCATCAACGCGATGCCGCCGGCCTCCATTGTAGCAATTCTCGCTAATTCGCCGGAAACCCGGCGCGGCTTACGATTTGCCCATCTCCAGCGCGGCCGGCGCGGCGGCCTGCCGGCCCGACAGCCGCTGCAGCCGCGCCAGCGCCGACTCGTTGCCCAGGCCGGGCTGGGTCACCGATTTGCGGATCGCCTCGAGCTCGGCCGCCTGCTCGTACGGACGCTGGCCGATATCGGTGACGATCTTCAGGCCGGCCGCCTCGTTGTTGATGGCCTGGGCGCGGCGGGTCAGCGCGTTGAGGGCGCTCGAATTGCCGCGCATGCCGGACAGGCCGGCCAGCTGGGCCTGGCGCTCGGCGCGCAGCTCCTGCAAATCCTGCTGGGCGCGCGCGCTGGCCAGCGCCTGCATCGCCTTCTTCGCCGCAGAGTCGAACTCGGCCAATTGCTTCGACAACGCGTCGACGATGGTTTGCAGCTCGTCCATGTACTGGCGGGCGTCGGCCTCCTCCTGCAACTCCTGCGGCAGGCGCTGCTTGTTCGCCTCCAGCTCGTCACAGAACAGGGTGATCGTCGCCTCCGAGATCTTGCCGGAGGCCAGGCGGTCGGCCAAGGTGCCGGCTGCCTGCTCGTCGGTGGCGATCAGTTGCCGCAGCTTGACGACGTCCGCCGCCTCCTTGTCGAAGGAGGCGCGGGCGGCCGCCAGTTTTTGCGCGGTGCCGCGCAGGCTGTCGGCCAGACGGTCGCGGTCGGCCTCGGTCGCCGTTTCCGGATCAAAATTGGCGATCGCCTCGGACACGCGGTCCCCCAGGGCGCCAAAGTGTTTGGAGATCAGGCGCGCGGTCAAACCCCAGCCATTCGAGTTGCTCATGTCGGTCTTCCTTTTAGAATTGACGTTAAAAATGCGCATCATTGGATAACGATGCGTTCCTGCTCCACCGGGATGCCAATGACAAAGTCCACATGGATCCCGCGTTTCGATGCGTCGCCGTTCACGCTGCTGATGATCTCAGTCGTGATCAGCAGGTATTCGCTGCCGCCGTCGCGCAGTTGGCGCACATACGGCATGAAATACATTTCCTGGCGCAAGCCGAGACTGCCGCTCGGGTTGTCGATCCGGGTTTCGGTGCCGGAGAAGGGCGCGATGAATTCCTCGTCGTCGCCGCCGGCGTCGCGCCAGTAATCGACGCCCTCGTCTTTGCCGAACACCAGGTCCAGATCGGCCTCGTCCAGGCCGATGTCGCCCAGCTGCGCGCGCCACAAGGTGTAGCTGCGGTCGCCCAGGCCGGCGTTGGCCAGGCCCATGTAGGCCTCCTGGTCCTCCACGGTCTCGGGAATCACGCGCGCCAGCTGGGTGCAATACATCACCTCGGCCACCTTGCCTTCGGCGTTGCGGTACACCTGCAGGAATTTTTCCTTCTCGTTCACATCGCCCGTATCCAGGTAGTAGCGATACAGGCCGCCCGTCTGCCTGAGGCGGATTTGCGAGACGGCGACGATGCGGTTGTCGTCGGCGTCGGGCATCGCGATCAGCGACCCGTTGGCAAGCGCGCCCAGCAGCGGCGACTGTTGCAGCCGCACCAGGCTGCCGATACGCGCGCGCAGCGGCAGGTCCTGGTCGGCGCGGGGCGCGTCGGCGCCGCCCAGCTTGGCAACGCCGTTGCGCAGGTAGTTGTAAGCATCCGTCCAGCTCATCTCAATTCCTCTCGAATGAATAATTGGGCTGTCTGGCCGCGCGCGCACGGCGCAACTTGCGCACCGCGAACACGGCCGCCCAGGCGATTGCGCTCACCAGGCCCAGCCAGGCGAACCAGCGTAGTACGCTGGCGCCGAACGACGGTTGAGGCGGCGCAGGCGTGCGCGCATCGGCGGCCGGCGGATCGCCGAGGCCGGGCATGCCGGTGATCTGGCCGGCCTGGTTGATGGCCGGCGCGGGCGGCGGCACGCTTCCCGCCGTGGTCGAAGGTGTCGGATACGCCACCGGCTGGTTGGCCTGGCTCATCGCGCGGCCCAGCATGAAGCCCAGCACCCCGTTCATCAGACCGCCGCCACCGGAAGGCTGCTGCACAATCACCTGCTGCGGATAACCGGGCGGCGCGGTGGCGGTGTTGCGGGCCGCGATCGCATCCGGCCGCGTAGCAGGGACGGGCGAGGCGGGCCGTAGCGGCGTATCGTTGAGCGGCGGCAACGGCGCCGGCCTGCTGGCGGCGGCGCGCCGGGCGTCCAGATTGTCGAGCGCCCGGGCTTGCGCGGCGCTGCGGTCGAGGTCGCGCGAAGCCGCCGACGCATTCGCCGGGCTGTTACGCGGATAGGCGGACGCCGGCGAGCCGGGCGCCTTGCCGAACGCGCCGGGACCGCTCTGGCGGTTGGCCGGCGGCGCCGACGGCCGGCTCCTCGCGGTATTGCCTTTTTGCGAAGAAAATCCACTTTTGTACGATGACGATGTGCCAAAATAAGGCTTGGCCTCGGCTTGCGCCGGGGCGCTGGCGCCGAGCGCAAGGCAAAAGCTCAGCAACAGTGCGGATTGAAGGGGCTTCATGATGTCTTTTCACAAACAAGTTGAATAAAAAGCAGCATAGCGCCCGATGACGGCGGATGCATCGGTAATAAAAGGCACGCTTCACCATGACACGCAAATACCTGGACATGAACCAACACGACGCGCTCTACAAGGTGGCGCGCAGCTATCCCGGCGGCATCGACGCGCTCGCGCAAGCGATGGGCATCTCGGTCAACGTGCTGCGCAACAAGCTGGCGCCGACGATCGCCTCGCACTACCCGTCGTTCGAGGAGGTGTCGGCGGTGGTCGACCTGTGCCACCGCGCCGGCGTGGCCGACGCGCACCTGCCGCTGCACGCGCTGCTGACGCGCCACGGCATGGCCGCGTTCGTCGTCCCGCTGCCGGAGAACATCGGCGACGACGACCTCTCGCAAACGGTGTGCAAGGTGATGAGTCAAGTGGGGTCGGTGGCCGAAGCGGTCTCGACGGCGCTGTTGGACGGCAAGGTCACGGCCGCCGAGGCCGACCTGATCGAGCGCGAATTCCAGGGAGCGCTCTCGGCGCTGGGAGAATGGCGCGCCCGCCTGCGCCAAAAAGCCGCCCGCAGTCCCGGCTAACCAAAAGCAACTCCGGGATCTTTAGACAAAAAAAGCCAGCCCGTAGGCTGGCGAAGACTATTCTCTCTCGGGAATTACCTAGAAAATAGCAGGGCAAATGGATGCGGTCCCGATGGCGCCGCGCGGCGGACGTTGTCGTCCTTGTCTTCGCGCTGCCACCGTTTTGCAATGTTGCTACTGTATGCAAAGCGGGGGACCACTTCCAGCCGATTGTGACGAACTGCATTTTTTGCCGTCTGAACTGCTATTTTCCGGTTTGAACCGTCGTTTACTGCAGGTTGTGCGCCGGCCGGTTGCCGTTGTTGCGGCCCTGGTTTTGCCCCTCGTTGCGCCGTTCAGGCTCCCGGCGCGGTTGCGCTTGCGGCGCGGGTTGATGAACCTGCGGCTGGGGCTGGCTCACCTGCGGCGGCGGGGATGGACGCGGCGCCGGCTGGAATTGCTGCTGCGCCTGGAACTGCGGTTGGACCGGACGCTGCGGTTGCACCTGGACCTGGTGCGGCGGGGGCTGTTGCTGCGGCTGTTGCGGCTGGAACGCCGGCCGCTGTTGCTCACGCTCGCGCGCCTCCCGCACATCGTCACGCTGACGCGATGGCCGGCGGCCGTTGTCGTCGTCGCGATTGAAACGGTCGCGGTTCGGGTTGACGTGCAATATCGGCGCCGGCATCACGCCCGGCTGCTGTACCGAATTCGGCGGGCGCGGACGGTAGCCCGGCCGCAGCTCGATCGCCACATCGTTCGGATTGATCGTCTGCGCCGGCGCGTTCGGCGTGCCGAATTGCCCGGGGGCGAGCGTGGTGGTGGTCTGCGGACGCCCCGGTCCCTGGCCAATTTGCACTTGCGGCTGGGGCTGCGACGGCGCGGTGATCACCCGCCCCGGCTGCTGGCCGTTGTTGCGCTCAAATCGGTCGTTGCGGTCGTTGCGGTCATTCCGGTCGTTGCGCCCGTAGCGGTCCGGCCGGCCGTCGCCGTCGCGGTCCGGCCAGGGCCGGCGGCCGGGATCGCCCGCCCGCGTGCCCGGGCCCGGCGTCGGCGGCGCCACCGTCACCACGTTCTTGACCAGGTTGGCCGGCGGGATCACCACGCCGCCGCGATTGACCGGCACCGTGTGGCGCCCCTCGAATTGATCACGCGGCAACATCGTCACGCCGTCGCGGCGGTCCGGCCGGTCGGACCGTGGCCGGTACGGCTTGCCGTTGTAGTGCCACGTCATGCGGTTCTCGTAATGGTTCGAAACCCGGTAGCCCGGCACGTAGCGCTCGCGCGGCGACAGCGGGAACCAGCCCAGGCCGGGGCCGCGATGGTGCGGGAAGCCGTCGCCGCCGACCCAGCCGACCAGCGCCGGCGCCCACACGGGACGCCCGACCGGACGGCCCGGCGCCCAGAACCAGCGGCGGTTGACCGTCACCCAGCGGCCGTAATGCGACGGCGCGTAGCCCCACGGGGCGTTGTCGACCCAGGTCCAGCCCCACGGCGCCAGCCAGGTCCAGCGGCCGTCGCGGTAGGGCGCCCAGTCGACCGCGACATTGCGCGGCGCCCACAGCGGGCCGTATTCGGCGCTCTCGGTCCAGTTGCCGTTGCGGTCCAGTTCCTCGTAGCCGGTGATGCCGCTGGACACATAGCGGGACGTCACCACGGCCTCCGACTGCCGGTCGCGCTCGTCGGCCCAGGCATCGAAGCCGTCGCGCCGGGCCACGCCGGTGCGCACGTCGTCGCCGCCGATGTCGACCTGGCGGCCGTTGCTCACCACCACCGACGAACCGGCGCCCTCGACCCGGGCGCTGCCGCCCAGCACGCTGACCTGGGTGGTATCGGCGACGCGCTCGGCGTCGACCCGCAGCAAGCCCGGCTCCAGCATCGTGACGCGGGCCTGCGGCGTGGCCAGCTCGAAGTCGCGCAGCAGCTCGGGGCTGCGCACGCGGATGCTGACGCTGCCGTAATTGAGGCGCAGCCGCAGCAAATCCTCGTCCATGGCGGTGATTTCCAGGTCGGAATCGCCGTCCAGCCGCACCGCCGTCGAGCCGACCCGGAACTCGGTGCGGGCGCCGCTGGCGGTGTTGATGTGGTTGGCGCCGGTGACCGGCCAGTTCAGCGAGGCGGCGACCGGTTCGCTGTCGCCGTCGGGATCGTTGCCCACCAAGGTCACCTGGCCCTGGACGGCCGAAATCCGCCCCACCACGGCGGGCGGGTCCTCCGCCCATGCAACGGAACTGAAGCTGGCCAGGGCGGCCAGCACGACGGACGGAATGATCTTGCGGCTCATGGCAGCGCTCCTCTATTTACCCCAGCTATAACGCCGCAGGCCGCGATTCGACTACCGGGGTTACAAATACTTGCAAAGTAAATCATACCTCAGGTTGTCGCGCCGCCCCGCTTGACGAAGAACAGCGCCGCGCCCACGCCCATCAGCAAGCCGCCGAACACCCGGTTCTGCTTCTTGACGGCGCTGGCGTCGCGGAAAAAACGCTGCATCGACGACGCCAGGTAGGCATAGCTGTGCATCACCACCAGATCGATGGCGCACATGGTCGCCGCCAGGATCAGCAATTGCGGCAGCAGCGGCGCATGCTGGTTGATGAACTGCGGCAGCACCGCCACCATGAAAATGATGCCCTTGGGATTGGTGGCGTTGGTCAGGAAGCCCGTCAAAAAGCGCTTGCGCGCCGACGGCACGGCCACTTCGGCCTGGCTTTTTTGTTCGTCGATGGTCACCTTGGCGCGCCACTGGCTCAGGCCCAGGTAGATCAGGTACAGCGCGCCCACCGTTTTGACGACGTTGAACGCCAGTTCGGAGGCCAGCAGCAGCGAGCCGACCCCGGCGCCGGCGATGAAAAACACCAGCAGCAGGCCGGTCTGCAGGCCGAAAATGGTGCTGCTGGCACGGCGCACGCCGTACGACAATCCGTGCGACATCGACAACACCGCGCCCGAGCCGGGCGACACGGCGATGATGCAGGCGGCGATGAAAAATCCCATCCAGGTGGCGAAGCTCATAGTCATTCCATAGGTCAGAACGCAGCGGCGCTGCGAGGCAACGCACATTGTAGCTGCGAAGCCATATCGCCGCGTCCTGCCCATGGGTTAATATTGCTCCTTTAATATTGCTGGCCACCAAGGACACCCATGACCCCTACCCTCCCCCCCACCCCGCAAGGGAGCCGCTGAGATGGCCGGCTCCAGTCTGTTCGCGCTGATCGACGACATCGCCACCATCCTCGACGACGTCGCCCTGATGAGCAAGGTGGCGGCCAAGAAAACCGCCGGCGTGCTGGGCGACGACCTGGCGCTGAACGCGCAGCAGGTGGCCGGCGTGCGCGCCGACCGCGAACTGCCGGTGGTGTGGGCGGTGGCGCTCGGTTCGCTGAAGAACAAGGCCATCCTGGTGCCGGCCGCGCTGGCCATCAGCGCCTTCGTGCCCGCCGCCATCACGCCGCTGCTGATGATCGGCGGCCTCTACCTGTGCTTCGAGGGCTTCGAGAAGATCGCCCACAGCATCCTGCACAAGGAGGAGGACGCCAAGCACAAGCAGGAGCTGGCGGCCGCGCTCAGCGATCCGGACGCCGACATGGTGGCCATCGAAAAGGACAAGATCAAGGGCGCGGTGCGCACCGACTTCATCCTCTCGGCCGAGATCATCGTCATCGCGCTGGGCACGGTGGCGGGCGAGCCGTTCGTCAAGCAGGCGATGGTGGTGGTCGGCATCGCGCTGGTGATGACGGTGGGCGTCTACGGCATCGTCGCCGCCATCGTCAAGATGGACGACGCCGGCCTGTACCTGAGCCAGCGCGCCAACGGCGCCGCCCGCGCCCTCGGCAACGTGCTGCTGGCCGCCGCGCCACGGCTGATGAAGCTGCTGTCGGTGGTCGGCACGGCCGCCATGTTCATGGTCGGCGGCGGCATCCTGGTGCACGGCACGCCGGGCACGCACGACATCGTCCACCACGCCACCGAGGTGGCGGCGGCGGTCCCGGCGCTGGGACCGGTGCTGGGCTTCATCACGCCGAGCGTGATCGACGCCGTGGCCGGCGTACTGGCCGGCGCGCTGGCGCTGGTGGTGGTCACCATCGGCGGCAAAATGTTGCGCCCATTCAAGAAATAAGCCCGACGCTTCTGTTACGATGCACAGGCGGCGCCGGCCCGGCGCCGCCTTCCCTACCGCAAGGAGTACCCATGGCCCACCCCCAACTCGGTCCCACCCCCGCCTTCGTCGCCGCCTCCTGGATCGCCCTGCTGGCCGGGGCGTCGGCCTTCATGGTCGGCCTGTGGAACGCCACCATGCAGCTCAACGAAAAGGGCTATTACTTCACCATCCTGATGTACGGCCTGTTCGCCGCCGTCTCGCTGCAGAAATCGGTGCGCGACCGCGCCGAGGGCATCCCCGTCAGCGGCCTGTATTTCGGCCTGTGCTGGCTGTCGCTGATCCTGACCTTGCTGCTGCTGACCGTCGGCCTGATGAACGCGACCCTGACCATGAGCGAAAAAGGCTTCTACGCCATGGCCTTCCTGTTGAGCCTGTTCGGCGCGGTGGCGGTGCAAAAGAACGTGCGCGACCTCAGCGCCGTCAAACAACAGGCCGCCGGCCCGGTCGACGCGAAATAGGGCGCCCGCCCCTTTCACGGAACTTTTTCGTTCGTCCCCGCTCCAATGGCTGTAGGCGTGGCTTTTGGAGCACAAAGAGCATGGACATCATTCAGCGCCATTTGCGCATGGCGCTCGACGCCGCGCGCATGACCATCTGGGATTCGCACATCACGGATGGCACGGTCATCAACAGCGTCGTCAACTGGATCGACTGGGGCGCGGGATTGCTGGGCCTGCCCGACGGCGATCTGGCGCAGCCGTTTTCGCAGTTCCTGCGGTTCGTCGACCCCGAGGACCGCGACCGCCTGCTCAACACCATGCAGGAGGCGGTCGATTGCGGCTCGGGCTACGACGTCGAGTACCGCGTCGTCTGGGACGATGCCAGCCAGCACTGGCTGGCGGCCAAGGCGCACGTGTTTTGCGACGAACACAACCGTCCCACCGGCACGCTCGGCATCGTCTGGGACATCACCGAACGCAAGCGGATGGAGCAGGACACGGCGCGCGAGCGCGAGCGCGCCGACGTCACCCTGCGCTCGATCGGCGAGGGCGTCATCACCACCGACGACCACGGCAAAACCGAATACCTGAACCGCATCGCCGAGCAGCTGACCGGCTGGAGCGCCGACGAGGCGCGCGGCCTGGACATCGCCACCACCTTGCCGCTGATCGACGACCACGGCGCGCCGCTGGCCGAACACGCGGCGCTGCAATGCCTGCGCCTGCGCCAGACCATCAGCATGCCGTCGCAAAACCAGCTGATCACGCGCGAGGGCCGCCGCGTCGCCGTCGAGGAATTGGCCGCGCCGATCTGGTCCGACACCGGCGAGCTGCTGGGCGCGGTGGTGGTGTTCCGCGACGTCAGCCACGAGCGCAAGCTGAGCAAGCAGCTGTCGTGGAACGCCAGCCACGACACGCTCACCGGCCTGATCAACCGGCGCGAGTTCGAGGCGCAGATCGCCGGCGCGCTGCACAGCGCCAAGCAGGAGGAGCACGTGCACGCACTGCTGTACATGGACCTGGACCAGTTCAAGATCGTCAACGACACCTGCGGCCACAGCGCCGGCGACCTGCTGCTGCAGCTGCTGGCCAAGATGCTGCAGACGGAGATGCGCGACAGCGACATCCTGGCCCGCCTCGGCGGCGACGAGCTCGGCGTGCTGCTGCCGCACTGCCCGCCCGACCAGGCGCTGCTGGTGGCCGACGCCATCCGGCAGTCGGTCAGGAACTTCCGCTTCGTCTGGGACAGCCGCACCTTCGAGCTGGGCGTGAGCATCGGCGTGGTCGAGATCAACCAGCACAGCAAGTCGATGTCCGAACTGCTGATCGCCGCCGACCAGGCCTGCTACCTGGCCAAGGAGCGCGGCCGCAACCGCGTCCACATGTACCAGGAGTCGGACCAGCGCCTGGCGCGCCGCCAGGGCGAGATGCAATGGGTGTCGCGCCTGAACGAGGCCTTCGAGCACCAGCATTTCCGGCTGTACGCCCAGCCCATCGTCGGCCTCGGCCGGCCGGGCGAGGTGCACGACGAGGTGCTGATCCGCATCCAGCCCGGCCCCGGCGAGCCGATCCTGCCCGGCGCCTTCATCCCCGCCGCCGAGCGCTACGACATGATGGCGGCGATCGACCGCTGGGTGATCGGCGCCGTGTGCCGCCACGTGCGCAGCGTGCGCGACGGCACGGCGGCCGGCGCCGACGGCCCACAGCCGGCGCCGGCCGGCTACTCCGGCCGCTACTCGATCAACCTGTCGGGCACCTCGCTCGGCGACGAGGGCCTGCACGACTACATCCTCGAGCAGTTCGCCCGGCACCAGGTGGCCCCGGACCAGATCTGCTTCGAGATCACCGAGACGGCCGTCATCGCCAACCTGGTCAAGGCGCAGGACTTCATGACCCGGCTCAAGGCGCTCGGCTGCCGCTTTTCGCTCGACGACTTCGGCAGCGGCCTGTCGTCGTTCGCCTACCTCAAGGCGCTGCCGGTCGACTACCTCAAGATCGACGGCGTGTTCATCCGCGATATCGCCAACAACGCCGTCAACCGCGCGATGGTCAAGGCCATCAACGAGGTCGGCCACGTGATGGGAATCAGCACCGTGGCCGAGTATGTGGAGGACGACAGCACGCTGGCCGTGGTGCGCGCGCTGGGGGTCGACTACGCGCAGGGCTACGCGGTCGGCCGCGCCCGCCCGTTGTACACCGGCTAGGGCGGCCAATCCGGAGAATTTTGATCTACATCAATAAAATTTACTTTGGCACTCCGTACACTGGCTGCATCTATTGTGATAGAGCAACAATTCAGCCGGAGCCACGTGATGCGCAACAATCAACCCCGCAACAAGCCCCCCGTCACCAACCGGGAAGTGGACGTCCTCGACGACCAGGCCATCGTCTCGAAAACTGATTTAAAGGGCAACATTACCTACGTAAACCCTTACTTCACGCAGATCAGCGGCTACGACGAAGCCGAGCTGCTGGGCGCGCCGCAAAACATCCTGCGCCATCCGGACATGCCGGCCGAGGCCTTCGCCGACCTGTGGGCCTCGATCCAGTCGGGCACGCCGTGGACCGGCTTGGTCAAGAACCGCTGCAAGAACGGCGACCACTACTGGGTGCGCGCCAACATCACCCCCATCCGCGAAAACGGCAAAACCACCGGCTACATGTCGGTGCGCGTCAAGGCCGCGCGCGAGCAGATCGCCAAGGCCGAACAGGCCTACCGCGACATCCACGCCGACGAAGGCCACGGCATCCGCATCAAGAACGGCCAGGTGATACGCCCCGGCGTCGGCAACCTGCTCGCGCGCCTGAGCCACGTTTCGCTGGCGATGCGCGTGTGGCTGGCCACCAGCGTGGTCAACGTGCTGCAGGTGATCGTCTGCGCGGCCGCGCTGATGAGCGGCGGGGGCGGCCACAGCTACGCCATCTTCGGCGCCACCTTCATCGGCCTGCTGATCAACGTGTTCCTCTGGTACACCTTGCGCGTGTCCGTGCTGCAACCGCTGGACCGCGCGCTGCACGGCGCCCGCGCCATCGCCGCCGGCGACCTGTCGGGCAGCTTCGACACCGAGGCCACCGACGAGGTGGGCCAGCTGCTGCGCGCGCTGCAGCAAATGAACAGCAACCTGATCGCCACCATCCGCGACGTCCGCGTCAATGTCGAGACGATGGCCGTGGCCACGCGGCAGATCGCCGCCGGCAACGCCGACCTGTCCGGCCGCACCGAGGCCCAGGCCGCCAGCCTGGAGGAGACGGCGTCGAGCGTCGAACAGTTCTCGTCGACCGTCAAGCAAAACGCCGACAACTCGGCCCAGGCCAACGCGCTGGCGCAGAACGCCTCGACGGTGGCGGTGCAGGGCGGCGAGATCGTCGCCGAGGTCATCGCCACCATGGACGAGATCAACAATTCCTCGCGCAAGATCGTCGACATCATCGGCCTGATCGAAGGCATCGCCTTCCAGACCAACATCCTGGCGCTCAACGCCGCCGTCGAGGCGGCCCGTGCCGGCGAGCAGGGACGCGGCTTCGCGGTCGTCGCCGGCGAGGTGCGCAACCTGGCCCAGCGCAGCGCCACCGCCGCCAAGGACATCAAGAACCTGATCGATGTCTCGGTCGGCAAGGTCAGCGCCGGCATGGTGCAGGTCGACCGCGCCGGCGCCACCATGAAGGAAGTGGTGGCCTCGGTGCGGCAGGTGACGGCCATCATGGAGGAGATCTCGGTCGCCTCGCGCGAGCAGAGCATCGGCGTCGACCAGGTCAACTCGGCCATCGCCCACATGGACCAGGTCACGCAGCAGAACGCCGCGCTGGTCGAAGAGGCGGCCGCCGCCACCGCCAGCCTGGCGCTGGAGGCGGGCGGCCTGACGCAGGCGGTCAGCCTGTTCAAGTTCGGCCGCGCCACGCCGGCGCGGCCGACCGCGCGCCCGGTCCGCCAATCGCCGCCGGCCGCGCGCCTGGCCGCCTGAGAACGGTCTTGACCATGCATACCTCCATCCCCGGTCCCGACCACGCCGGCGTCGGCGCCGCCTTTCCCACGGTCGAATTCGACGCCGCCATTATCGGCAAACTGAGCCAGTCGGGGCCGCGCTACACCTCGTACCCGACCGCCGACCGCTTCACGCCGGAGTTCGGCTACGGCCAGTTCCTCGAGGCCGTCGCCGGCCTGCGCATGCGCCGCAGCCAGCGGCCATTGTCGCTCTACATCCACATCCCGTTCTGCGACACCGTCTGCTACTACTGCGGCTGCAACAAGATCGTCACCAAGGACCACGGCAAGGCCGCCACCTACCTCGGCTACCTCAAGCAGGAGCTCGACATGCAGGGCCGCCTGTTCGCCGGCATCGGCCAGCTCGAGCAATTGCACTTCGGCGGCGGCACGCCGACCTACCTGAGCGACCGCCAGATGGGCGACCTGATGGCGCACCTGCGCGCCAACTTCGATTTCGCGCCCGACGCGGTGGGCGAGTACTCGATCGAGATCGACCCGCGCACCGTCCGCGCCGAGCGCGTGCACAGCCTGCGCGCGCAGGGCTTCAACCGCATCAGCCTGGGCGTGCAGGACTTCGACGCCGACGTGCAAAAGGCCGTCAACCGCATCCAGCCGGAGGCCGAGACGCGCGCCGTCATCGACGCCGCGCGCGACGCCAGCTTCCGCTCGGTCAGCATCGACCTGATCTACGGCCTGCCGAAGCAATCCACCGCCAGCATGGAGCAAACGCTGGCCAAGGTGATCGCGGCCAGCCCGGACCGCATCGCGCTGTACAACTACGCCCACCTGCCGCACGTGTTCAAGCCGCAGCGCCGCATCCTCGATACGGACCTGCCCAGCGCCGCCGTCAAGCTGGAGCTGCTGGCCTTGTGCATCGCCCGCCTGTGCGCGGCCGGCTACGTCTACATCGGCATGGACCACTTCGCCAAGCCGGACGACGAGCTGGCCGTGGCCCAGCGCCAGGGCCGGCTGCAACGCAACTTCCAGGGCTATTCGACGCGCGCCGAGACCGATCTGATCGCCTGCGGCGTGTCCGCCATCAGCGCCGTTGGCGCCACCTACAGCCAGAACGAAAAGACGCTCGACGCCTACTACGAAAAGCTCGACGGCGGCGTGCTGCCGATCGCGCGCGGCATCAAGCTCGACACCGACGACCTGCTGCGCCGCATCGTCATCCAAAAGCTGATGTGTAACTTCGAATTGTCGATCTCGTCGCTGGAGCAGGCCTACCCGATCCGCTTCCCGCTGTACTTCGCGGACGAGCTGGAGAAATTGAAAGCCTTCGAGGCCGACGGCCTGCTGACCGTCGACCCGCACTGGATCACCGTCACGGCCAAGGGCCGCCTGCTGATCCGCAATATCTGCATGGTGTTCGACCGCTACCTGACCCAGGCGCGCGCCGACGCCACGCAGCCGCTGCGCTACTCCAAAACCATTTGACATCATGATCACCGGCTACCAGCTGCTGCCCGTATTCCTGGTCGGACTCGCCGGCAGCATCCATTGCGTCGGCATGTGCGGCGGCATCGTCGGCGCCATCTCGGCCAGCGCCGGCGGCCCGGCCGCCTTGCCGCGCAACGTCATCCCGATCCAAAGCGCCGCCAGGTTCGCCGGCGGCGCGGGGGCGGCGTTCTTCCCGCGACCGGCGGCGGCGGCGCGAGCGATCCCGCGCGTGCTGGCCTACAACGCCGGCCGCATCGGCAGCTACATGCTGGCCGGCGCGCTGGCCGGCGGCCTGGCGAACGGCGCGCAAAGCCTGGCCTCCCTGGCCGGCTTGCAACTGGGTTTCTACTGGCTGGCCAACCTGATGCTGGTGGCGCTGGGCCTGTACCTGATGAACGCCTGGCACGGCCTGACCAAACTGGAACAGGCCGGCCGCGTGCTGTGGCAGCGCGCCCAGCCGTGGATGGCGCCGGCGATGAAAACGCTGATGCCGGCCGACCGGCCGCACCAGGCGTTCGCGCTGGGCGCGCTGTGGGGCTGGCTGCCGTGCGGCATGGTCTACAGCGTGCTGCTGACCGCCATGCTGAGCGGCGACGCCGCCAGCGGCGCGGCCGTCATGCTGGCCTTCGGCCTCGGCACCTTGCCGATGCTGACCGGCCTCGGCCTGCTTGGCGCGCGGCTGCGCCGGGCCATGCAGCAACGCCGGGTGCGCATCGCCTGCGGCCTGCTGGTGCTGGCATTCGGCCTGCTCGGCATCGCGCGGGCGGCCGGCGTGGTCGCCGGGCACGCCATCACGCCCGCCTGGATGGATATCCTATGCCTAACGCCACACTAGCCGGCGGCACGGCCGGCGCGGCCTGCTACCACTGCGGCCTGCCGGTGCCGGACTCGGCCCCGGGCGCCTGGACCGTGCGCATCGACGACACCGACCGCGCGATGTGCTGCCCGGGCTGCGCGGCGGTGGCGCAGGCGATCGTCGATCTCGGCCAGCAATCCTACTACCGCGACCGCTCGGCCTTCGCCGCCACCGCCGAGGGCGCGCAACTGCTGCCGCCGGAACTGCAACTGTACGACAACGCCGATCCCCGCTTCGCGCTCGACGAGCACAGCCGCGAGACCACCTTGTCGGTCGAGGGCATCCGCTGCGCCGCGTGCGTGTGGCTGATCGAAAGCCGGCTGGCGCGCCTGCCCGGCGTCGACAGCGCCCAGCTCAACGTCGCCACCGAGCGCCTGTACGTGCGCTGGCGTCCGGACGCTTGCCAGCCGGCCGACATCCTGACCGCGCTGCACACCATCGGCTACAGCGCCTATCCCTACGACGCCGGGCGCCACGGCGAACAGCAGCGCAAGGCCGCCCGCACCTTGGGCCGCCAGCTGTTCGTCGCCGGGCTGTCGATGATGCAGGTGATGATGTATGTGGCGCCGGCCTACCTGGCCGAGGACGGCACCCTGGACGACAGCATGGCCGCGCTGATGCGTTGGGCCAGCCTGCTGCTGACCTTGCCGGCGATCTGCTACTCGGCGCAGCCGTTCTGGCGCGGCGCCTGGACCAGTATCAAAGCCCGCGCGCCCGGCATGGACGTGCCGGTCGCGCTGGGCATCGCGGCCGCCTTCGGCGCCAGCGTCGTGGCCACGGTGCGCGGCCAGGGCGACGTCTGGTTCGACTCGGTGACGATGTTCATCTTCCTGCTGCTGTGCAGCCGCCACCTGGAACTGCGCGCGCGCCGCAAGGCCGGCGCCGCGCTCGAACGCCTGCAGCACGCGCTGCCGGCCTCGGCGACCTTGCTGGCGGACTATCCCGCCAGCCGCGACGCCAGCCTGGTCAAGGCGGCCGCGCTGCTGGTGGATCACGTCATCATGATCAAGCCGGGCGAAGCGGTGGCCGCCGACTGCGTCATCGTCGACGGCGCCACCACGCTCGACCTGTCGCTGCTGAGCGGCGAGAGCGCGCCGGTGGCCAAGGCCAAGGGCGACGCGCTGCCCGGCGGCGCCATCAACGCCGGCGCCGTCGTGCTGGCAAGGGTGACGCGCCGCGCGCAGGACAGCACGCTGTCCAACCTGGTCAAGCTGATCGACCGCGCCGGCCGCGACAAGCCGCGCATCGCGCTGTGGGCCGACAAGGTCGCCGCCTGGTTCGTCGCCGCGCTGCTGGTGTTCGCGCTGGCGGCGTTCGGCTTCTGGTTCTGGCTCGACGGCGACGCCGCGCACGCGTGGACTATCGCCATCGCCGTGCTGGTGGTGTCGTGCCCGTGCGCGCTGTCGCTGGCCACGCCGACCGCGCTGGCCGCCGCCACCGACCGGCTGCTCGGGCAGGGCGTACTGGTGAGCGGTGCGCAAACGCTGGAAACCCTGCACCGCGCCACCCACGTGGTGTTCGACAAAACCGGCACGCTGACCTTCGGCCGGCCGGTGCTGCAAGACGTGCGGCCGCTGGGAACGATGCGCGGCGAGTTCTGCCTGCAGGTGGCGGCCGCGCTCGACGCCGGCAGCGGCCACCCGCTGGCGCGCGCCATCGTCGGCGCCGCCGTCGAGGCGGGCGACGGCGCGCGCGCCGACTGGCACGCCACGGCGCTGACGGAGACGGCGGGACGCGGCGTCGAAGGCCATGTGCACAACCGCCGCTACCGCCTCGGCAACGCCGGTTTTGTCTCCGAGCTCAGCGGCGCGATGCCGCCGCACGCCGTCGCCGACGGCGCCACCCCCGTGTATCTGGGGGCCGAGGGACTGTGGCTGGCCTGTCTGCAGCTGCGCGACGGCCTGCGGCCCGACGCCCAGGCCACCGTCGACTACTTTCGCCGCGCAGGCAAGACGGTGGTGCTGCTCAGCGGCGACCACGACGTGCTGGCGCGCAGCGTCGGCGACCGGCTCGGCATCGGCACCACCGTCGGCGGCTACCTGCCCGACGAAAAGCTGGCCTTCGTGCGCCGGCTGCAGATGAAGGGCGCGGTGGTGGCGATGGTCGGCGACGGCCTCAACGACGCCGCCGTGCTGAGCGCGGCCGACGTCTCGTTCGCGATGGGCGAGGGCGCGGCGCTGGCCCAGGCCCACGCCGACGCGGTGCTGCTGGGCGGGCGCCTCGGCGCGGTGGCCGACAGCGCGCGCATGGCGAGCCGGACCATGGCGGTGATCCGCCAGAACCTGGCCTGGGCCAGCCTGTACAACCTGCTGGCGATTCCGGCGGCGGCGCTCGGCCTGCTCAATCCCTGGCTGTCCGGCGTCGGCATGGCGGCCAGCTCGGCCGTGGTGGTGCTCAACGCGCTGCGGCTGCGCGGGCGCGGGCGTGCAAAAAAGGAAATGTGATGGAAGCCTTATTCCTGCTGGTTCCGCTCAGCGTGGCCCTGGTGTTCGCGGCGCTGTGGGTGTTCTTTCACGCCGCCGACGACGGCCAGTTCGACGACCTGGTCGGTCCGGCGCTGCGCGTGTTGCAGGACGACGACTCCGCGGCGACAAACGCCAACGAAAAAGAGCCATCCGGAAAATTTTGATCCACATCAAGGTTTTTTGAGGCCCCGATAAGTAACCTTTGATCTACATCATCAAAGCGTTCTATGGGAGAACTTCGTGGACCTGGCACAGAACTACAACTACAAGATCGTCAAGCAATTTGCGATCGCAACCGTAGTCTGGGGCATCGTCGGCATGCTGGTGGGGGTGATCATCGCCGCCCAACTGGCCTGGCCGGCGCTGAACCTGGACATCCCCTGGCTGACCTACGGCCGCCTGCGGCCGCTGCACACCAACGCGGTCATCTTCGCGTTCGGCATCTGCGGCCTGTTCGCCACCTCGTACTACGTGGTGCAGCGCACCTGCCAGGTCCGCCTGTTCTCGGACAAGCTGGCCGCCTTCACGTTCTGGGGCTGGCAGGCGGTGATCCTGAGCGCGGTCGTGACCTTGCCGATGGGCTTCACGCGCGGCAAGGAATACGCCGAGCTGGAGTGGCCGATCACCATCCTGATCGCCGTGGTCTGGATCGCCTACGCGATCGTCTTCTTCGGCACGCTGATCAAGCGCAAGGTCAAGCACATCTACGTCGCCAACTGGTTCTTCGCCGCCTACATCATCGCCGTCACCCTGCTGCATGTGGTCAACGGCGCCAGCATGCCGGCCTCGGCGTTTAAATCGTACTCGGCCTACTCGGGCGTGCAGGACGCGATGATCCAGTGGTGGTACGGCCACAACGCGGTCGGCTTCATCCTGACCGCCGGCTACCTCGGCATGGTCTACTACTTCATCCCCAAGCAGGCCGAGCGTCCAGTGTACTCGTACCGCCTGTCGATCGTGCACTTCTGGGCGCTGATCTTCACCTATATGTGGGCCGGCCCGCACCACCTGCACTACACGGCGCTGCCGGACTGGACGCAATCGATCGGCATGGTGTTCTCGCTGGTGCTGCTGGCGCCGTCGTGGGGCGGCATGATCAACGGCATCATGACCCTGTCGGGCGCCTGGCACAAGCTGCGCACCGACCCCATCCTCAAGTTCATGATCGTCTCGCTGTCGTTCTACGGCATCGCCACCTTCGAAGGGCCGATGATGTCGATCAAGACCATCAATTCGCTGTCGCACTACACCGACTGGAGCATCGCCCACGTCCACGGCGGCGCGCTCGGCTGGGTCGGCTTCATCACGATGGGCTCGATCTACTACCTGCTGCCGCGCCTGGCCGGCCAGCAAAAGATGTGGAGCACCAAGCTGATCGACCTGCACTTCTGGGTCGCCACCATCGGCATCGTGCTGTACATCGCCGCCATGTGGATCGCCGGCGTCATGCAGGGCCTGATGTGGCGCGCGGTCAACCCCGACGGCACCCTGACCTACACCTTCGTCGAGAGCGTCAAGGCCACCTATCCGTACTACGTGGTGCGCTTCGGCGGCGGCCTGTTGTACCTGAGCGGCATGTGCCTGATGGGCTACAACACCTGGATGACCTTGCGTAACCGCGAAACCGCGACCGCGCGCATTCCCGCGCTGGCCGCCGGCCACGCCTGATATCGGAGTAGAAGATGAAATTCTCACATGAGTGGATCGAGAAAAACCCCTGGCTGCTGATCGCGCTGGTGACCCTGGTGGTCAGCGTCGGCGGCGCCGTCGAGATCGTCCCGCTGTTCTTCCAGAAGTCGACCACCGAACCGGTGGCGGGGTTGAAACCCTATTCGCCGCTGCGCCTGGCCGGACGCGACGTCTATGTGCGCGAGGGCTGCTACAACTGCCACTCGCAGATGGTGCGGCCGTTCCGCGCCGAGACCGAGCGCTACGGCCACTACTCGGTCGCCGGCGAGTTCGTCTACGACCGGCCGTTCCAGTGGGGCTCCAAGCGCACCGGTCCCGACCTGGCGCGGGTGGGCGGACGCTACAGCGACGAATGGCACCGCACCCACCTGGCCAGCCCGCGCGACGTGGTGCCGGAATCGAACATGCCGAACTATCCATGGCTGGCGAAGACCGCGCTGGTGCCGGCCGAGATCGTCCCGAAGATGCGCGCGCTGCAACGCCTGGGCGACCCGTACACCGACGCCGAGATCGCCGCCGCGCCGGAAGAGCTGAAAGACAAGACCGAAGAAGACGCCCTGATCGCCTATCTGCAAGGCTTGGGCACATTAATCAAGACGAGGAACTAGCATGGCTATCGAGAACCTGTTTGACCGCGCCAGCAGCGTGATGACGGTGATTTCCTTCATCACGTTCATCGGCATCCTGTGGTGGGCGTTCATCTCCAACAAGGAAGCCGACTTCGCCAAGGCGGCGCACCTGCCGTTCGAGGACGAGCACCTCGACCATCCCGACCGGGAGAACGGCCATGGCTGATTTCACCAACGGTTTCTGGGACATGTACATCGTCGTGCTGACCCTGCTCGGCATCGCCGGCTGCGGCATCCTGCTGTACTCGCAGGCCAAGGTCAAGCTGGCCAAGGGCAAGGACGGCAAGGTCGGCACCACCGGCCACACCTGGGACGAGGATTTGACCGAACTGAACACGCCGATGCCGCGCTGGTGGATGTGGCTGTTCTACATCACCATCGTGTTCGCGCTGGCTTATCTGTTCCTGTATCCGGGCCTGGGCACCTACGCGGGCAAGCTGGGCTGGAAATCGTCCGGCCAGTACCAGGCCGAGCTGAAGCAGGCGGAATCGGAGTACGGTCCGCTGTTCGCGCAATACCAGAAGCAGGACCTCAAAAAGGTCGCCGCCGATCCGAAGGCGCACGCCATCGGCCAGCGCCTGTTCCTGACCTACTGCGCGCAGTGCCACGGTTCGGACGCGCGCGGCAACAAGGGCTTTCCCAACCTGACCGACAAGGACTGGCTGTTCGGCGGCGCGCCGGAAACCATCAAGGAATCGATCCTGCGCGGACGCATGGGCGTGATGCCGCCGATGGGCGCCGCGCTCGGCTCCGACAAGGATGTGGAAAACGTCGCCCACTACGTGCTCAGCCTGTCCGGCTCGACCGCCGATCCGATCAAGGCGGTGTTCGGCAAGGGCAAGTTCGGCGCCTGCATGGCCTGCCACAGCGCCGGCGGCACCGGCAACCAGACGCTCGGCGCGCCCAACCTGACCGACAAGATCTGGCTGTTCGGCGGCAGCGCCGAGACCGTGATGGAAACCATCCGCAAGGGCCGCAACGCCACCATGCCGGCGTTCGAGGACTTCCTCGGCGACGCCAAGGTGCACGTGCTGGCGGCGTATGTCTGGAGCTTGTCGAACGACGTCAACGCGCCGGAATCGTCGCCCGCGCCAACCGCTCCGGCCGTCCCCGCGGTCGCCGCCACGGCCGCGTCGGAATAAGCGTCGAACACTATGAGCGCACCCGAATCACAAGTCGTCCACATGTACGCCGCGCGGGAGGAGATCTACCCGCGCGAGGCCTCGGGCCGCTATGCCCGGCTGCGCTGGCTGTTCGTCTGGCTGACGCAACTGGCGTTCTATTGCACGCCGTGGCTGCAATGGAACGGCCGCCAGGCCCTGTTGTTCGACCTGGGCGCGCGCAAGTTCTACATCTTCGGCCTGGTGTTGTGGCCGCAGGATTTCATCTACCTGGCCGCGCTGCTGATCATCTGCGCCTATCTGCTGTTCCTGGCGACGGCGGTGGCGGGGCGCGTCTGGTGCGGCTTCGCCTGTCCGCAAACGGTGTACACCGAAATCTTCCTGTGGATAGAGCGCAAGATCGAAGGCAAGCGCAGCGCGCGCATGGCGCTCGACCGCCAGCCGCCGTCGGCCGCCAAATTCGCGAAAAAGAGCGCCAAGCACCTGGCCTGGGGCGCGGTGGCGCTGTGGACCGGCTTCACCTTCGTCGGCTATTTCACGCCGATCAAATTGCTGGCCGAAGAGGTGCTGACGTTGAACTTCGGCCCGTGGGAATGGTTCTGGGTGGTGTTCTACAGCTTCGCCACCTACGGCAACGCCGGCTGGATGCGCGAGCAGGTGTGCAAGTACATGTGCCCGTACGCCCGCTTCCAGAGCTCGATGTTCGACCGCGACACGCTGATCATCACCTATTCGGGCGAGCGGGGCGAGCCGCGCATGCCGCTGTCGAAGAAAGCGGCCGGCAAGGGCGGCGACTGCATCGACTGCTCGATGTGCGTGCAGGTGTGTCCGACCGGCATCGACATCCGCAACGGCCTGCAATACGAATGCATAGGCTGCGCCGCCTGCGTCGACGCCTGCAACGGCGTCATGGACAAGATCGGCCTGCCGCGCGGCCTGATCCGCTACAGCACCGAGCGCGCCATGACCATGCACTACACGCCGACGCAGATCCGCCGGCGCACGCTGCGTCCGCGCGTGCAGATCTACGCCGCCATCCTGGCGTTGATCGTGGCCGCCGTCGGCACCGCGCTGTACCTGCGGGTGCCGCTCAAGCTGGACGTGATCCGCGACCGTGGCGCCATGGGCCGCGAGGTCGAGGACGGCATGATCGAAAACGTCTACCGGCTGCAGATCATGAACACCTCCGAGCGGGCGCAGACCTACCGCATCCGTGTCAGCGGTATCGCCACCTTGTCGCAGGTGACGCCGGAGCTGGTGCGGGTCGAGGCCACCGAAACCAAGGCGCATCCGATCCGGCTGCGCACGGCGCACGGCGCCGCCCATCCGGGCTCGAACAAGATCGCCGTCGAGCTGACGTCGGTCGACGACCCGTCGCTGCATGTGAAGGAGGACGCGGTATTCATCGTACCGCGCTAAGGAGAACGCCATGACCGTATCGATATCGCATGCCACGGTGACGCCGTGGTGGAGGCAGCGCTGGCCGTGGCTGCTGATGGCCGGACCGGCGATCGTCATCGTCGCCGGCGTCTACACCGGCTACCTCGCCTTCACGCGGCAGGACGCGCTGGTGGTGGGCGACTACTACAAGCAGGGCAAGGCCATCAACCAGGACTTGCGGCGCGACCGCGTGGCCAGCGCGCTGGGGTTGTCGCTGTCGATCGGTTACGACGCCACGCAAGGCATCCTGGCCGGCCAGCTGCGCCGCGATAGCGACGACCACGGCAAGACGGAACGATTGTTCGTGCGCCTGTCGCATGCCACGTTGCCGGCCAAGGATATCCAGCTGGTGGTGCGGCCGGATGAATTCGGCGCCTTCCAGATCAATCTGCCGATGCTCGAGCGCAGCCGCTGGGTGGTGCTGGTGGAAGGCGAAAAACGCGACTGGCGCCTGGCCGGCGCCTGGAGCTGGCCGGCGCAGCGCAGCGTCACCCTGCGTGCCGAATAACCCCGTGGTTGGATGCTGATTTTGGCCGGGGAACCGACCGCAATCGTGGATCCACGTGGTCATTCCGCCGCTAATGGCAGGTCTGGGTGCCGGCCGTGATGGCCTTGAGCATGGGCGGATCGAGCAGTTCGATTTCGCGGTTGCTCACGCGCAGCAGGCCTTCCTTCTTGAACTTCGACAGCAGGCGGCTGATGCTTTCGATCGTCAGGCCGAGGTAGTTGCCGATCTCTTCGCGAGACATGCGCAGCTGGAAGGTGTTGGGCGAGTAGCCGCGCGCCTCGTAGCGCGACGACAGGTTGACCAGGAAGGCGGCGAAGCGCTGCGTGGCCTGCATATTGCCCAGCAGGAGCATGACGCTTTGCTCGCGCGTGATCTCCTGGCTCATCATACGGTGGAAGTGCCGCAGCAGGGTCGGCATGTCGGCCAGCAGCTGTTGCAGGCTGCCGAAAGGAATCTCGCACACCTCGCTGTCTTCCAGCGCGACGGCGGTGCAATGGTGCAGGTCGGTGCTGATGGCGTCCATGCCCAGCAGCTCGCCCGCCATCTGGAAACCGGTGATCTGCTCGGCGCCCTCGCGGTTGACTTGGTAGGTCTTGAAATGCCCGAGCCGGATCGCGTACAGGTTCACGAACGGATCGCCGATGCGGAACAAGGTGGCGCCCCGCGCGACCTTGCGGCGGCGGCCGATGATCTCGTCGAGCCGGTCCATGTCTTCGTTGCCCAAGCCCATCGGCAGACACAGCTGGTGCATGCTGCAGTTGGCGCAACTTGCCTTGAGGATGTCGATGGTGGCGCCGGGCAGCACCAGTGAGGGAAGGTCTCTTATCATGCCGCCAGTGTAGACCATTAGTCGCCGTTGTGGGCGATGTCGCAGCGCGCCGATCAGGTATTCGCCCCGTCAGCGAACTTGCTGGCTGCAAGCGACTTTTCGCCGGCGGCGCCTTCCCCGCAAAATATTTCGACATTCGCGCAAATTTAACTTGCGCACTATTCGATTGTTCGCTATAGTTCAACTCAAGCAAGTAGCACACTATTTAATCGCAAACAACCAACCTCGAAAGGAATCACCATGAAACGCTCGATCATCGCCTCCGCCCTGCTGGCCGCCACCGTCCTGACCGCCCAAGCCGCCACGCCGGCCGCCGACACCACCGTGGTGCTGGTGCACGGCGCCTTCGCCGACGGTTCCAGCTGGGAGAAAGTCATCCCTCTGCTGCAAGCCAAGGGCTTGAAGGTGGTGGCCGTGCAAAACCCGCTGACCTCGCTGGCGGACGACGTCGCCGCCGCCCAGCGCGTGATCGACGCGCAAACCGGTAAAGTGGTGCTGGTCGGCCACTCGTGGGGCGGCACCGTGATCACCGAGGCGGGCACCAGCGACAAGGTCAAGGCGCTGGTCTACGTGGCCGCGTTCGCACCGTCGGAAGGCCAGGCCAGCGGCGAACTGGGCAAGGGCTACGCCGTGCCGCCGGGCGTCCCCACCTTGCAAGCCGACGCCAGCGGTTTCCTGTGGCTGCCCGCCGAATCGGTCGCCACCAACTTCGCCCAGGACGTGCCGCCGGCCACCGCCGCGCTGATCGCCGCCACCCAGGGCCCGATCGCCGCCAAGGCCTTCGCCGACAAGACCACCGTGGCGGCCTGGAGAAACAAGGCGAACTACTACATCGCCGCCTCGGAAGACCGCATGATCGATCCGGCCTTGCAGCAAGCGTTCGCGAAGAAAATCAACGCCACCACTATCACGCTGAAAGCGAGCCACGTGCCGATGCTGTCGCAGCCGCAAAAAGTCGCCGACGTGATCATCGCCGCCGCACGGCGTTAATACTGTTGCCAAGGTCGGGCATTGATAGGAGAATTCCCAAGCGCGGCGCGATAAACTCCGCCTGTGGTTCTCCAACTCATGTCCGACCCGCCCGACAAGGATGAAATGAAGCCACTTGGCATCAAGGCTAAAGTTGCGCTGGCGACCAGCATCACGTCGATCCTGATGATCGCGCTGGTGACCGTGGTTCAGATGCAACGCATGAAGGCGGATTTCACCAAGGTACTTTTCACCCAGCAAACGGCGCTGATCGGCCGCACCGCCGAGGAACTCGACGACAAGCTGAGCATGCTGCTCGACATCATCGCCTTGTCGGCGCACCATCAGCCGATCGAGCTGGCCGGCTCCACCGAGCGGCTGCGCGCCTACTACCAGGACCGCGCCGTGCTGGCGCTGTTCGACGATCTGCTGGTGCTCAGCCCGCAGGGCATGGTGGTCGCCGACATCCCGGCCCAGCCCGGCCGGGTCGGCATCGACGCCTCCGACCGCGCCTACTTCCGCACCGTGATGCGCACGCGCAAACCGCTGATCGCCGAACCGGTGATCGGCAAGTCCAACAAGCAACCGATCGTGCAAATGGTGGCGCCGGTACTCAACGCCAACGGCGAGGTGGTGTGCGTGCTCATCGGCGTGCTGCGCCTGTACAAGGACAACGTGCTGGGCCACCTGCGCACCGCCAAGATCGGCCACAGCGGCTACTTCTTCGCCCTCACGCGCGGCGACCATCCGGTCTACGTGCTGCATCCGGACGCCAGCCGCCTGCTGCAGCCGCGCCAGCCCGGCGCCAACCCCGCCACCACGCGCGCGCTGCGCGACGGCTTCGAGGGCACCGTCGACAGCATCAACGGCGACGGCGAGCGCGCCCTCAACAGCTACAAGGCGCTCAAGTCGGTCGACTGGATACTGGCCGCCTCGCTGCCGGCGGAGGAGGCCTTCGAGCCCTTCGACGGCGTGCTCTCGCGCGTGCTGGTGTGGAGCATGGTGGCGTCGATCCTGGCGGCGCTGCTGATCGGCTGGCTCACCTTGCGGCTGCTGGCGCCGCTCATCAAGCTGCGCGACGCCATCGTCGCCATGCGCGGCGACGCCACCCACTTCGCGCCGCTGCCGGTGCGCGCCGACGACGAGGTCGGCCAGCTGACGGCCGCCTTCAACAACCTGATGCGCGACCGGCTGGCGGCCGACGCGCGCCTGCAAAGCCTGGTCGAGTTCGCCCCCAACGCGATCGTCGTGGTCGGCGTCGACGGCCGCATCGAAACCTTCAACCGCGAGGCCGAGCGGCGCTTCGGCTACGCCCGCGACGACATCCTCGGCCAGCCGCTCGAGACCCTGGTGCCGGCGGCGCTGCGCGCACAGCACGCCGCGCACCGCGTCAAGTTCTTCGCCGACCGCCTCAGCGCCGAGCCGGTGCGCATGGGCGGCGCCACCACGCTGTTCGGCCTGCGCCGCGACGGCAGCGAGTTCCCGGTCGAAATCAACCTGAGCGCGGTGCGCACCGACCAGGGCACCAAGGTGCTGGCCGTCATCTCCGACATCACCGAGCGGCGCCGCCTGCAGCTCGAGGTCGAGGCGCGCGCCCAGGAGCTGGAGAAGGAGCGCGACCGCGCCGAGGCGGCCAACCGCGCCAAGAGCGAGTTCGTGGCCAACATGAGCCACGAGATCCGCACGCCGATGAACGCGGTGCTGGGCATGGCCTACCTGCTGGGCAACACCACCTTGACCACCCAGCAGCGCAAGTACCTGAACATGGTCAAGGTGTCCGGACAGTCGCTGCTGGGCATCCTCAACGACGTGCTCGACTTCTCGAAAATCGAGGCGCGCCACATGGAGCTGTCGCCGGTCGAGTTCAGCCTGGACGACACCATGAACTCGCTGGCGACGATGATGACGATGAACGCCGGCGACAAGGAACTGGAGCTGGCCATCAGCGTCGAACCGTCGGTGCCCAAGCGGCTGCGCGGCGATTCGATGCGGCTGCAGCAAATCCTGGTCAACCTGGCCGGCAACGCCATCAAGTTCACCGAGCAGGGCGAGGTGGTGGTCGGCGTCGAGCTGGACGCGCGCGACGAGCACGGCGCGCTGCTGCGCTTCGAGGTGCGCGACACCGGCATCGGCATGACCGAGCACCAGCTGGCGCAGTTGTTCAACGCCTTCTCGCAGGGCGACCAGAGCATCACGCGGCGCTTCGGCGGCACCGGCCTGGGCCTGGCCATCACCAAGCGGCTGATCGAATTGATGGGCGGCCAGATCGCCGTCCACAGCACGCCGGGGCAGGGCTCGAGCTTCTTCTTCAGCCTGCCCTTCGACGTGTTGCCGGAGCGGCCCGAGGAGCGCCGCAAGCCGGCGCTGGGCGAGCTGCGCCTGCTGGTGGCCGACGACAGCCGCACCAGCCGCGAACTGATCGCCAAGCTGATCCGGGCCTGGGGCTGGCAGGCCGACGAGGTCGACTCCGGCGCGGCCGCGCTCGAGCGCTTCCGGCTCGGCCTGGAGACGGAGCGGGCCTACGACGTGGTGCTGGCCGACTGGCACATGCCCGGCATGGACGGGCTGGCCACGGCCAAGGGCATCCGCGCGGCCGCGCCCGACAAAAAGCAACCGATCGTGGTGATGGTCAACGCCTTCGCCCGCGACCGCATGGAGGAGATCTCCAACGCGCCCGAGGCCGACGTGGTGCTGGTCAAGCCGATCACCAGCTCCAACCTGTTCGACGCGCTGCACCAGGCGCTGGTGACCAAGGCCGACGCCAGCGTGCAGGCGGCGGCAGACCAGGGCATCGACGGCAGCCTGGGCGGCATGCATTTCCTGCTGGTGGAGGACAACCTGCTCAACCAGGCGGTGGCGCGCGGCATCCTCGAGCTGGGCGGCGCCACGCTCGATGTCGTCGACAACGGCCAGCAGGCGGTCGACCGCATGAGCGAGCACCCCGGCCTCTACGACCTGGTGCTGATGGACATGCAGATGCCGGTGATGGACGGCTTCACCGCCACCCGCCTGCTGCGCCAGGAGTTGAAGCTGACCCTGCCCATCATCGCGATGACGGCCGGCGTGCTCGAATCGGAGCGCGAGCGCAGCCTCGAGGCCGGCATCACCGATTTCATTCCCAAGCCGATCGAGGTCGAGGAGATGCTGGCCGTGCTGCAAAAGCATTTGCCGAGGAAGACCGCGAAGCCGGCCCCGACGCCCGCCGCCGCCCCGGCGCCCGTGGCAGCGCCCATGCCCGCCGCGCCTGCCGAAGCCAGCGCGCCGGCGCCAGCGCCGGTCCGGGCCGGCGCCCCATCGCCCGCCCACGCGCCGGTCAAGCTGGTCAGCTCGCCGGCGCCGGCCGGCGAGGCCAGCGCCTTCAACGTCGACAGCCTGATGCGCGTGATGGGGCGCGACGCCAAGGGCCGCGCGGTGATGGTCAAGATGGTGCGCGGCGCCATCGACAGCGGCATGGAGCCGGTCGAGCAGGCCGACCAGGCGCTGCGCGAAGGGCGCCCGCGCGACGCCGCCCGGCTGTTCCACGGCCTGCGCGGCGCGGTCGGCGTGCTCGGCGCCCGGCGCCTGATCCAGGCCACCATCGACGCCGAGACGGCCATCAGCGAAGAGCGCGAAGGGGAGCTGGCGCAACGCTTCGACGCCGTCCGCGCCGAGCTCGAACAAACCCTGGCCGAAGCGCGCGCCTGGCTGGAGCGCCAAGCCCCATGACACGAACCCAACTTCTTTTCTAAAACAAACCACGCTTCCCTCTGAACCACGTAGGGCGGATTAGCGCAGCGTAATCCGCCATGCATGCGTCTCGACCGCTCATCGAGTGGCGGATTACGGCGTCCCGCCTAATCCGCCCTACGTATTTCCACGATATGCACGAACCGCGTGTCCCCGCGACCCAACCAGTGTCCCTGCGGCGTGCAACAACCGCATGTCCCCCCGTGGCATGCGTCAACCGCGCGCCGCGCAACCCGCACCGATCATGCCTTTCGCCCCACCCATTTCGTTGCCTTTTGCCATCATGTGAATAGTATTGATAACAATTCGCATTTACGATAACGCATTTTATTGTTACACTCTCACAAATTAGTAAAGATTCCCCGGCAACCAGACACATGTTGGCAACACTTCCGCAACACCTCGCACCGCCGGCCTCCCCGTAGATTTGGATGAAAGAATGGCAATGATCAAGAGTCGCAAACACGCGCAATCGCGCTTCAACCAACACATGAGCGCGGCGCTGGCCGTGATGCTGCTGCCGGTCGCCGCCCACGCGGCCGACGCCGCCGCCGAGCCGGTCGTGGTCGCCGGCGCCCAGCAAACGCTGGCCGAAGTCAAAGTGCAGGGCACCGCCGAGGGTATCAAGGCCGACAGGGCCGCGTCCGTCAAGTACACCGAGAAGCTGGTCGACACCGCCCAGACCATCACCGTCATCAAAAAAGAATTAATCGAACAGCAAGGCGCCGTCACCCTGACCGAAGCGCTGCGCAATACCCCCGGCGTCGGCGCCTTCTTCCTGGGCGAGAACGGCAACACCAACACCGGCGACGCCATCTTCATGCGCGGCTTCGACGCCTCCGGCAGCATCTACGTCGACGGCGTGCGCGACGTCGGCTCGATCTCGCGCGACACCTTCAACATCGAACAGATCGACGTGCTCAAGGGCCCGGCCGGCACCGACAACGGCCGCAGCTCGCCGACCGGTTCGATCAACCTGGTCAGCAAACAGCCGCTGCAGGAAAACGCCTACCTCGGGTCCGTCACCGTCGGCAGCGGCAAGCAAAAACGCGCCACCGCCGACCTCAACCAGGTGATCGACGCCGACAGCGGCACCGCGTTCCGCGTCAACGTGCTGGGCCAGGATTCCGGCAACGCCGCGCGCGACGTCGTCGAGAACAAGCGCTGGGCCGTGGCGCCGTCGGTCGCGTTCGGCCTGAACGGTCCGACCCGCGTCTACCTGAACTACCTGCACGTCAAGCAGAACAACATCCCCGACGGCGGCGTGCTGACCATCGGCCTGCCCGGCTACACCGCGCCGGTGCCGACCACCGGCACCCCGGCCGTCATCGCCGCCGAGCGCGCCCGCCTGGCGCCGCTCAACAGCGCGCCACGCGTCGATCCGCGCAACTTCTACGGTTCCAACTACGACCACGACGACGTCACCGCCGACATGGCCACCGTGCGCCTCGAGCACGACTTCGCCAACGGCATCAAGCTGCAGAACACCACCCGCTTCGGCAAGACCGAGCAGGATTACCTGCTGACCTCGTTCATGGCCACCGCCGCCAACCTGGTGCTGCCGAGCGCCGACCCGGCCACCTGGCAGATGCGCCGCACCAACACGACGTTCAAGGACCAGACCAACAAGATCTTCACCAACCAGACCACCGCCACCGGCGAATTCGCCACCGGCGCGCTCAAGCACACGCTGGTCGGCGGGATCGAGATCACCACCGAGAAGCAAACCAACTACACCTGGGCGGCGACCGGCGGCACCGGCCTGCCGATCACCAGCATCTACTACCCGAACCCGGCGACGTCGTTCAACCTGACCTACGCCCGCAACGGCGCGCAAAGCGTGGGTAGCACCGACACCCAGAGCGCCTACGTGTTCGACACCATCAAGATCGGCGACAAGTGGATCCTGAACGGCGGCGTGCGCGTCGACCACTACACCACCGACTACAACGCCGTGGCGCTGCAGGCGGCGGTGACCCCGCCGGCGGTGCAGCCGCTGCCGGTCGGCACCCGCATCCCGACCTCGCTCAAGAAGAGCGACAATCTGGTCAACGGCAAGCTGTCGGCGCTGTACAAACTCACCCCTGAGAGCAGCGTCTACGGTCTGGTGGCGACGTCGAAATCGCCGCCGGGCGGCACCAACTTCACCTTGAGCGCGGCCGCCAACAACGCCGGCAACGTCAACTACGATCCGCAGGAAACCACCAACTACGAGCTGGGCGGCAAATGGGACCTGCTCAAGCAGAAGCTGTCGCTGTCGGCCGCGCTGTACCGCACCGACGTCAAGAACGAGATCGAAGTCGACCCGACCAACCCGGCCGTCTACTACCAGAACGGCAAGAAGCGCGTCCAGGGCATCGAGCTGGGCGTGACCGGCGAGATCACCCGCGGCTGGATCGTCAGCGCCGGCTACACCCGCATGTCGACCAAGGTCGAAAAGGGCCGCTCGGTGCTGGCCAACGGCGAGCAGCAACTGGCCTACACGCCTAAGCAGGCGTTCACGTCGTGGACTTCGTACACCCTGCCGATGGGCCTGCAAATCGGCGGCGGCGTGCGCTTCTCCGACAAGCTGCTGCGCGGCACCGACGGCGCCGTCGGCACCCCGGCCTACATCGATTCGTACTGGGTGGCCGACGCCATGGCGTCTTATCCGATCAACAAGAACATCGATGTGCGCCTGAACGTGTACAACCTGACCGACAAGGAGTACGCCGCGGCGATCAACAAGTCGGGCTATCGTTACACGCCCGGCACGCCGCGTTCGGCCAGCCTGACGGCCAACATCAAGTTCTAAGCGAACGTGGTAACTTGGCGTTGTAAGCTTTAAGCAAAAGGGCCCTTCAGCCGTGTTGCTTGCCCCGCCCTCACCGGCGGGGCTTTTGTTTTTCGGACCAACTGTTGTGAGGAGTTTCATCATGATGCTGCACATCCCGGGCGTGTTGAGCCGCGAACAGGTGGCCGCCATGCGCGCCCGCCTGGACGGATCGGACTGGATCGACGGCCGCGCCACCGTCGGCGCCCAGGGCGCCCAGGTCAAGCAGAACCGGCAACTGCCGGAAACCTCGCCGCTGGCGCTCGAGCTGGGCCGGACCGTGCTGGCGGCGCTGGCCGACTGCCCGCTGTTCTTCTCGGCCGCGCTGCCGCTGCGCACCATTCCGCCGCTGTTCAACAGCTACGCCGGCGGCGAGCACTACGGCGCGCACGTGGACGGTTCGATGCGCCGCGTGCCCGGCAGCGGCGAGTGGGTGCGCACCGACGTCTCGTCGACGCTGTTCCTGAGCGATCCGGACGACTACGATGGCGGCGAACTGATCGTCACCGACGCCTATGGCGAGCACGAGGTCAAGCTGCCTGCGGGCGACCTGATCCTGTACCCGTCGACCAGCATCCACCGGGTCGAGCCGGTCACGCGCGGCGCCCGCGTGTGCTCGTTTTTCTGGACCCAAAGCATGGTGCGCGACGACATGCGGCGCGGCATGCTGCTCGAGCTGGACCAGAACATCCAGAGCCTGCGCGCGCGCCTCGGCGACTGCGCCGAACTGGTCGGCCTGACCGGGCACTACCACAATCTGTTGCGCCAGTGGAGCGAGGTGTAGGCCAGGCCCTTACTCTGCTGAAACCCACTTGGTGCCTGCTGGCTACACTTTCGCAAGTTCGCAACAGTTCCGCCCAAAAGAATATAAAAAAGTCTAGCAATTTTGAGAACGCTGATTAAACTGCCAATTCACGGGTGGCCGGGACAGCGCGACCGCGCTCCAACGCGGCCTTCCGTTCATTCACGGAGGACTCCATGGTCAGCGTACAAGGCAGCCGCACAACCCCCCATTCCCGCTCCAGCCGCCTGCGCACCGGGCTACGCCTGATACCGCTGCTGTGCGCGGCATGGGCCGGCAACGCGGCCGCCATCGACGTGATCTACCAGGGGCCGCCGGGCAGCAGCGGCCTGACGGGCGCCGCGCCGGGCGCGGCCGGCGGCAACGGCATGACGGCGCCCTCCGCATTCCAGGTCGAGTTCAGTTCCGACCTTGCCAACACGATGGCCGTCACCGGCGGCAAGGGCGGCGACGGCGGCAACGGCGCGCCCGGCAACGCCAGTGTCGTGGGCGGCAACGCCGGCGCCGGCGGCGACGGCGCCCTCACCTTCGCCTCGCTGACCGCCACGCTGCTGACCGGCCCGGCCTCGGTGACGGTCGCCGGCACCGGTGGCCTGGGCGGCAACGCCGGCCAGCCGGGCGCCGGCGGGCCGGCAACCGGCCTGGGCGCTACCGGCGGCAACGGCGGCGACGCCACCGCCAGGGCGGCCCTGCTCACCGCCGCCAACACGCCTGCGCAGGTGGCGGCGACCGCCACCGGGGGCCAGGGCGGCATTGGCAGCGCCGGCGTCGCCAGCGGCAACGGCGGCGCCGCCACCAGCAACGCGAGCGCCGTCAGCGTCGGCAGCGCGCCGTTGCAACTGTGGTCCACCGCCACCGGCGGCGCCGGCGGCGCGGCCACCTCTGAAAACGCGCAGGCGGGGGCCGGCGGCGCGGCCAGCGCCACCAACGGGCTGAGCCTTCCGGGTTCCGGCGTGCCCGACCTGACCATGCTGACCACCGCCACCGGCGGCCGCGGCGGCGACGCCGACCTCGACTTCACGCTGGCGCCGCACGCCAACGGCGGCAACGGCGGCGCGGCCGCCGTCAACCACACCGCCGCCTATGCCGGCAACACGCTGAACCTGTCGCAGACTGCCACCGGCGGCACCGGCGGCGCCACCGTCTTCGGTGTGGCCGGCAACGGCGGCAACGCCGCGTCGACGATCTCGCTGTCGTCGGGCAGCGCGTCGTGGGTCGACGTCGCCGGCACCGCCATCGGCGGCCAGGGCGGCGCCAGCGTGGGCAGCCCGTTCAATGGCGGGAGCGAATGGGGCGCGCCCGGCGGCGGCGGCTCGGCCAACAGCCAGTTGTGGCTCAACGCCTCGCCGGCCGGCTGGGGCGCCCAGATCACCGGCACCAGCACGGCCACCGCGGGCCAGGGCGGCAATGGCGCGTTTCCCCCCGACGGCGGCTCGGCCGACGCCGTGTCCACCGTCTATGGCGGCGGCAGGGTGACCAGCGTGGCCAACGCCACGGGCCAATACGGCGCCGGCACCGGCGGCGTCGGCAACGCCCAGGCCATCGCCGGCTCGAACTACGTCGCCATCGCCCGCGCCAACGCGGCCAGCGGCGGCGCCTTCTTCAATGCCGGCTCAGGCGCCGGCGCCAGCGCGGTGGCCAGCGCCAGCTACTTCGCCAGCGCGGACGCGGTGGCCACCTCCGGCAGCGGCCGTTTCGGGGGCATGAACGCCTCCGTGGCGAGCGCGCAGGCGATCGTGACCCGCGTCGCCGGCGACGCCTCGCCGCCGATCCCAGGGCAGCCTTCCCAGGCGCGCGCCCACGCGTCGGCCATCGGCATGGGCAGCCTCGTCGAGGCGCGCAGCACCTACACCGACTACGGCCGCGGCGCGGCCGTCACCACCCGCGCCGCCAACAGGGAACCGACCATGCTGTACGTACCCGAGGCCACCACCGCCGCCAATGTCGGCGGCGCGGCCTACGGCCCGTGGGAGCCGCAGGACATCGGTTCGGCGGTCTTCTCGTATGCCAGCGCGCTGCCCACGGCGGCCTCGGTGGCGCCGTTGATCGCCTCGTCCGCCGAGGTGTCGACCGCGTTCGCCAACGCCGACACACTGGCCGCCGGCACCATGGCGGCCGCCTTCTTCCCCATGACCGCCAGCGCCGAATTAAGCTTGCCGTTCAGCGCAGGCAATCACCTGCTGCTGGGACTGGTCCGGCCGTTCTTTTCGCCCGGCTTCGACAGCAGCTTCAGCTTTTCCGTCAGCAACGGCGGCACATCGCTGTACTCGGGCAGCTTCACCACGCTGGCCCAGGCCGACGCGGTGTTCAACGGCCACGCGCTCGACCTGGGCGTCATCAACGCCAACACGCTCGACCTGCTGCTCACCTTCACGCTGGAGAGCGGCCTCTACGGCTTCAGCTATCTGGTCGGCCAGGGCGGCGCGCTGGCGCCGGTGCCGGAGCCGGGCAGCTGGATGTTGCTGATGCTGGGCCTGGCGCTGCTGGGCTGGCGCGCCGGCGCGTTCAAGTCCACGCGCATCGGCCCCGCCGGTGTTTGAGCGCTTCAGCAACGCGCGGCTCGCAAGTTGCAAGCCGCGCGGCGCGACGCATACGCCCTTATGCCACAAGGGCTTATGCGCACAGCGGCGCCCCCGGTGCCGACTGAAAGCAACGCTCCGGCTCGCCATCCCTGAAAATACTTGCCACACGTAACGCTAACGTGACATGATCAAGATCAGACCTTGGTTAGTTAAGCATTTCGAAAGGGAATGTGGTCACGATGGTGTTGGATTTCTCCCCGCGCCCGCAACGGGCACCTCACGCAGCAGCTTGCACTCTTCAAGCCTCACCGAACCACGACCCGAAACACCGCTTGTATATCGCTAGCCTCTGGGTCGCCTCGTCGGCTTTCAATTTTTGCTTTTCCACGAACTATCGCCCGGGCGCGGCGCGCGCAGCGGCGATGCATCCGCTTTAGGAGAAATTATGTTTTCAAACATGAAGGTGGCGACCCGGCTGGCACTGGGCTTCGGCGCGGTGGTGCTGTTGTTGCTGGTGCTGTCGACGGTCAGCGTGGTGCGCATGGCGGCGATGAACCAGGACACCGATCTCATCATGGAGGACCGCTATCCCAAGGTGGTGCTGGCCAACGAGGCGGCCAGGGGCACGCTCGACAACGCCCGCCAGGTGCGCAGCATGCTGTTGACCACCAACGAGGACGAACGCGAAAAATACAAGGCGGCGGCCGAGGCGAACCGGGCGAAGGTGGCCGAAGCGCTGGGCAAGCTGGATAAGCTGATCAACACCGACAAGGGCCGCCAGCTGTTCAAGGACATCACCGACAAGAGCGCCGTGCTGAATCCGGCGTACACCGAACTGTACAGCCTGATCAAGAACGACCCCAAGAAAGCGCTCGAGTTCCTGAAGGAGGATTTCGTCGTCATCAACAGCGCCTACCTCGGCACGCTCGATAACCTGGTCAAGTTCCAGAACGAGCTGATGGACCAGGAACGCATCGCCGCCAATGCCAACTACGAAACCACGCGCACGGTGATCATCACCCTGTCGGTGGCGGCCGTGCTGATCGCGGTGGCGCTGGCGTGGCTGATCACCGCCAGCCTGGTCAAGAGCCTGGGCGGCGAGCCCAATTATGCGGCCGAGCTGATGCGCCGCATTTCCAACGGCGACCTTAGCGGCGAAGTGCACACCAGGCCGGGCGATCGCGGCAGCATGCTGCTCACCGTCAAGGAGATGGTGGCCAAGCTCAAGCAGGTGATCGACGGCCAGCGCACGGTGGTCGAGGCGGCCAACCGCGGCAACTTCGGCGCGCGCGTCGACCTCAACGGCCTGCAAGGCTTCCAGCGCGAGATGGGCGAGGGCTTGAACCAGCTCGCCACCACCACCGGCGCCAGCATCGACGACGTGGTGCGGGTGATGGGCGCGATGTCGGAGGGCGACCTGACGCAGACCATCGACAAGCCGTACGAGGGCGCCTTCGGCGAGTTGAAAAAATACGCCAACAACACCGTCGCCAAGCTGGCGCAGGTGGTGTCGGAGGTGAACGCCAACGCCGAAGGCCTGGCGGCGGCCTCCGAGGAGGTCAGCGCGACGGCCAATTCGCTGGCGCAGGCGGCCAGCGAGCAGGCCGCCGGCGTCGAGGAAACCTCGGCGTCGGTGGAGCAGATGACGGCGTCGGTGGCGCAAAACACCGACAACGCCAAGGTGACCGACGCCATGGCCAGCCGCGCCGCCGCCGAGGCCACCGAGGGTGGCGAGGCGGTACGCTCGACGGTGTCGGCGATGAAACAGATCGCCGCCAAGGTGCTGATCATCGACGACATCGCCTACCAGACCAATCTGCTGGCGCTGAACGCGGCCATCGAGGCGGCGCGCGCGGGCGAGCACGGCAAGGGCTTCGCGGTGGTCGCGGCCGAGGTGCGCAAGCTGGCCGAGCGCAGCCAGATCGCCGCGCAGGAAATCGGCGAGGTCGCCACCAGCAGCGTCAGCCTGGCCGAGCAGGCCGGCCAGATGCTGGGGGCGATGGTGCCGAACATTAAGAAGACGTCCGAGCTGGTGCAGGAGATCACGGCCGCGTCGGAGGAGCAGTCGTCGGGACTGGCGCAGATCAACAGCGCCGTCGCGCAGCTGAGCCAGACCACGCAGCAGAACGCCGCCGGCTCCGAGGAACTGGCGTCGACGGCCGAGCAGATGAGCAGCCAGGCCGAGGAACTGCAGCAGGCGATGAGTTTCTTCAAGATCGGCCACACGTCCGGCGGCAACGCCAGGGGCGGCGTGCCACGGCTGCAGCCGCGCGGCGGCGTCAAGTCGGTGCCGATGCGCCAGGTCGAGATGGCCGGCGCCGGACCGGACGAAACAAAGTTCGTGAAGTATTAGCCAGGACAGGGGCGCTGAACGACCTCGGAGACACGTAGGGCGGATTAGGCGAAGCCGTAATCCGCCATGCATGCGCCGCCGACGGCTCCTGGCGGATTACGCTGCGCTAATCCGCCCTACGTGTCTCCGTGGATAAGGTGAGGACGGTGGCCTGATTATCCCTTCTTCGGTATCTCCAGGCCCTTAGCCACCGCCGGGCGCGCGACGAACGCCTCCAGCGCCCGCGTCACGTGCGGGAAGTCGGCGATGCCCACCAGATCGCCGGCCTGATAGAAACCGATCAGGTTGCGCACCCACGGGAAGGTGGCGATGTCGGCGATCGTGTACGCGTCGCCGACCAGCCACCGGCGCGTCGCCAGACGCTCGTTCAACACCCCCAGCAGGCGCTTGGACTCGGCCACATAACGGTCGCGCGGACGCTTGTCCTCGTAGTCCTTGCCGGCGAACTTGTGGAAAAAGCCCAGCTGGCCGAACATCGGCCCGATGCCGCCCATCTGGAACATCAGCCACTGGATGGTTTCATAACGCCCGGCGGCGTCGGCCGGCAGGAATTGCCCGCTCTTTTCCGCCAGGTAAATCAGAATCGCGCCGGATTCGAACAGCGCCAGCGGCTTGCCGTCCGGGCCGTTCGGGTCGACGATGGCCGGGATCTTGTTGTTCGGATTGAGCGACAGGAACGCCGGCGACATCTGGTCGTTGGTCTCGAAACTCACCAGGTGGGGCTCGTACGGCAAGCCGGTTTCCTCCAGCAGGATCGATACCTTGACGCCGTTGGGCGTGGGCAGCGAGTACAGCTGGATGCGGTCGGCGTGCTTGGCCGGCCATTTTTGCGTGATGGGGAAATGGGAGAGATCGGTCATGTGCTGCCTTTCGAATGTGCGTCCCACAAAATAGCAGAAATCGCGAATCCGGGTCCGGCCGCCCCCAGATTTCGGCCGGCAAGCCGTGTCCCAATGCAAATGAGATTGATTATCATTTATAATGTGAAACCTATTTCATTTCCAACGGATTTACATGTCTTTTCGTCCGACCGCGCGCGTTGTCGCGCTGAGCCTGCTGTTCTCCCCCCTGGCCCACGCCACCACCGATGACACCGACGGCGCCACCGACGCGGCCCTGCCGCAAGTGAACGTCGTCGCCGACCGCGCCACCGGCCAGTACAACCCGCAGCACAGCAGCGGCGCCACGCGCACCGACACGCCGCTGCGCGAAGTGCCGCAATCGGTCCGGGTGATGGGCCAGCAGCAGATCGAGGACCTCGGCGCGCTGCGCCTGGCCGACACGGTCGACTTCGTCAGCGGCATCTCCCGCCTCAACGATTTCGGCGGCACCTGGGACAACTTCGCCATCCGCGGCTTCAGCAGCACCGACATGGGCTTCCTGGTCAACGGCTTTCCCGGCTCGCGCGGCTACAACCCGCCGCGCGACACCGCCACCGTCGAGCGCTTCGAATTCCTCAAGGGACCGGCGTCGGCCCTCTACGGCAGCAGCGAGCCGGGCGGCACGATCAACATCGTCACCAAGAAGCCCAAGTTCAACGCGCACAACGTCGCCGAGGTCAGCCTCGGCAGCCGGGGCCTGCGCCGCGCCACCGTCGACAGCACCGGCGCGCTCGGCGCCACGGTGGCCTACCGCCTCAACCTGATGACGGAGGAGGGCGACAGCCGCTCCACTTTGCTGCACAACAAGCGCACCCTGGTGGCGCCGGCGCTGACCTGGGTCATCGATCCGCAAACGCTGTTGAACTACGAGGCCGAGTTCCTGCGCGCCGACACCCCGCTCGACCGGGGCATCATCAACGTGCGCGGCACGCTCGGCACCCTGCCGCGCGACCGCGTGCTCAACGAACCGTCCGACGGCAACATGGCCCTGACCAGCGACACCCACCAGCTGACCCTGGACCGGACGCTGTCGGACCACTGGCGCGCGCGCTTCGGCGCCAGCTACAAGGAAAGCACCTTCGACGGCAACTACACCGAGGCGACCTCGCTGGCGGCCGACAACCGCACGCTCAACCGCCAGGCGACGTGGCGCCAGTTGCCGTCGCGCGACGTCTCGGTGCAGGCCGAGGTCGAAGGCAAGTTCGACACCGGCGGCATCGGCCACACGGTGCTGGTGGGCGCCGAGGCGTCGCGCCTGTGGATGAACACGGAAATCCTGCGCTCGGCCAACACCCCGATCGACATCTACAACCCGGTCTACGGCGCGCCGGCGTCGGCGCTGACCAACCGCACCTCCAGCTCGGACGAGCGCCAGCGCGTCAAGGCGGTGTTCGCGCAAGACCAGATCAGCCTGTCGCCGCGATGGAAGTTGCTCGGCGGCCTGCGCTGGGACGAAGTCAACCAGGACGTCGACAACCGCGTGGCCAGGACGGCGACGTCGAAACAGCAGAGCGCCGTGTCGCCGCGCGCCGGACTGACCTTCCTGCCGAACGAGTGGAGCTCGCTGTACGTCTCGGCCGGCAAATCGTTCCGCGGCAACAGCGGCACCGACATCAACGGCAATCCGTTCGACCCGCAGCGCTCGACGTCGTACGAAGCGGGCTGGAAGCTGCAGACCCTGGACCAGCGCCTGGGCGCCAACTTCGCTGTCTACGACATCGCGAAAACCAACGTGCTGACGGCCAGCGACGTGCCAGGCTATTCGGTCGCGGCCGGCAAGATCAAGAGCAGCGGCTTCGAGGCCGACGTCTACGGCCAGATCGACGCCAACTGGCGCGTGAGCGGCAATTTCTCGTGGGACGACGCCCGCGTGGAACAAGACAGGACGCTGGCTCCGGGCACGCGCCTGACGAACGTGCCGAAAGTGAGCGCCGGCCTGCTGGCCATCCGCGAAGCCGTCCTGGACAACGGCGGCCGCTACGGCGTCGGCGGCGGCGTCAACTACGTCGGCGACCGCTCCGGCAACACCGCCGACACGTATACGCTGCCGGCCTACACCACCGCCAAACTGGTGAGCTACTGGCAGATCAGCAAGAAGGTGCGGCTCTCGCTGGACGTGCACAACCTGTTCAACCGCAACTACTACACGGCCTCGTGGGCCAACCTGTATGTCATCCCCGGCGCCGAGCGCAGCATCGTCACGCGCCTGAAGGTCGATCTGTAGGCGTACGTCGAACCACCGGACCGGCGACGCCGCGACCGCCATCAGCGGTGCGTCGCCGCCGCGCCGCTTCTGCTAAGGTCTCGGTCTGGGCGCGGCGCGGATTCCCCATTTCCGCCGCGCGCTTTCCCACCAGTGCGGAGGAGGCAACATGGAACGGTTCCCGATCGTCTATCGGGCGGACATCGCGCGGCTTACGGACGCGCCGGCCTGATGCGTGGCAACGACGCCCACACCCCTCCCTTCATGCGCTATGTGACGGGCTTTCTGATGGCCGCCACCGTCGGCTTGCTCGTCTGGCATCACTACGGCATGGAACGGGTCATCGAAATATCCGATAGAAAAAACACCGCGCTGCAAATCATGGACGACCGCATCAGCGGCGGCGACAGCGTCGCCACGCTCGAGCGCGAGAACGGCGTGTTGCGCCTGCGCTGCCGGCTGACGCGCAAGATCGATTGGTCCAACTGCAAATACATGTTCCTCATCAGCCAGACCGGCAAGGGCATGGACCTGTCGGAGTTCGACTCCCTCAGCGTCGATGTGCGCTACACCGGCCCGGGCCGCCACGCGCTGCGCGTGATGCTGATGAATTTCGAGCCGCGCGTGTCGACCCTGGCCGACTGGATGTCGCAAAAGATCAACGAACTGGAGTTCCTGGTGCCCGACCGTGGCGTCGCCGACATTCCGCTGAACGTGTTCCACACGGCCACCTGGTGGCTCGACTACAAGCAAGTGCCGCTGAAGGAGTCCGGCGTGCGCATCGACAACGTCACGCGGGTCGAGCTGCTGACGGGCGCGGCCAGCGAGGCCGGCGAACACGTCATCGAATTGCGCTCGCTGCGCTTCCACGGAAAATGGATCGGCCAGGACCGCCTGTACATGCTGTTGATGGGCGCGTGGATATTGTGCGCGGTCGGCTGGCCGCTGATGGCGTCGCTGCAGCTGCGCCGCCAGCTGCGCCACAGCAGCAAGCGGTTGACGCTGTTGAGCGAGGTCAACCGGGCTTTGCAGCTGGAGGCGCGCGAGCTGGTCGAACAGGTCAACACCGATCCGCTGACCGGCGCGCTGAACCGCCAGGGCCTGCGCGCCGCGCTGATGAGCACGCCCGCCATCCTGGCCGCGCCGATGTCGGTGGTGTTCACCGACATCGACCATTTCAAGCACATCAACGACCAGCACGGCCACGACGTCGGCGACGCCGTGCTGCGCCAGTTCTCCGCCGAAATCACGGCGGGGATACGCTCAAGCGACAAGCTGGTGCGGTGGGGCGGCGAGGAGTTCCTGATCATCTGCTCGGGCACCAGCGCCGAACAGGCGCGCGTGCTGGCGGAGAAATTGCGCACCGGCTTGAAAAACGCCTCGTGGTCGACCGGATCCGGCATCACCGCGTCGTTCGGCGTCGCCGAGCTCACGCCGAACGACGACATCGGCGACGCCATCAAGCGCGCCGACGCGGCCCTGTACGCGGCCAAGGACGGCGGCCGCGACCGGGTCATGGTCGACACCACGCCGGACGGCACGGCGCCGGAAGACAAGCACCGCAAGTCCCTGACCACGCCGCGCTAGCGGCGGCCAGCCGCGCCGCCGGCCGGCCGCTCAATCGTGGCGATGCGGCGCGAACACGCGCGCCGCGAGAAAGTCGATGAAGGCGCGCAGCTTGGGCAATGGGTGGCGGCTGGCCGGCCACAATATGCGGAACGTGCCGCCCGCGTCGACATACTCGTCGAGCACGCTAACGAGCTTGCCGCTGGCCAAAGGCTCGCGCACGGCGAAGTCGGGAAGATAGGCGATGCCCAGTCCCTGCAGCGCGAAACACAGACGGGTTTCGATGTTATTGCAGATCATCGCCGTCGGCAGCGCGATCTCCGGCGCATCGTCGGCGCGCCGCAGCGCCCACTGCTCGATTTTTCCCGAACTCGGATAGCGGTAGTGCAGGCAAGCATGCGAGGCCAGGTCCGCCGGCCGCAGCGGCACGCCGCGCCGGGCGAAATAGGCCGGCGATCCGACCAGCAGGCGGCGGAAGTCGCCCAGGGTCCGCGCCGACAGGCGCGAATCCTTCGGTTCGCCGACCCGCACGACGGCGTCGAAGCCTTCCTCGATCACGTCGACCTGGCGGTCGGTGAAATCGAGGTCGAGCTCGACGTTTGGATACTCGCGCATGAAGTCGGCCAGCACCGGCAGCACCAGGGCCGACACCAGCGGCAGGCTCACCCGCAGCTTGCCGCGCGGCGCCTCGGCCGCGCTGACCAGCTCCTGCTCGGCCGCCTCGATTTCGGCCAAGATGCGCTTGCTCCGCTCCAGGAACATCATGCCCTCGGCGGTGAGGGTGACGCTGCGGGTGCTGCGGTGGAACAGCCGGGCCCCGAGCTTGTCCTCCAGCCGGCTGATGCTTTTGCCGACGGCCGATGCGGAAATCCCCAGCAAGCGCCCGGCGCCGACGAAGCTGCGCGTCTCCGCCACCTGCACAAACAGCACGAAACGACCCAGGCTTTTCAATCCCCTTGCTCCGGTCTATGGTTTGATTGAGGACATTTGTGTCCGCACAAACAGGAACTCTACCCCAATTTTTCTTTCGCCGCCGGCTTCCTATGATGGGCTTTTCCCCTCTTCACAGGAACCCGACATGCATGCAAGTCCGATTCATTCCAGTTCTGGCCGCTTCCCGGCCGATACCTTGCCTTCACTGGTGGACGCCGCCATCGATGACGCGCTCGCGCAACAGCGCCTGGTCGGCGCCATGGTGCTGGTGGCCCGCCACGGCGAAATCATCCACCGGCGCGCGGCGGGATGGGCCGACCGCGAGGCCGCCATCCCGGTCCGCGACAACACCGTTTTCCGTCTCGCGTCGGTGTCCAAGCCTATCGTCTCGGCCGCCGCGATGGTCCTCGCGGACCGGGGCAAGCTGCCGCTGGACGCCCCGGTCCGGCGCTGGCTGCCCGCCTTCGCGCCCCGCCTCGCCGATGGCGGCATTGCCGACATTACTGTCCGCCATTTGCTGACCCACACCGCCGGCCTCGGCTATCGCTTCCTGGAGAGCGACGAGAGCGGACCCTACGCGCTGGCCGGCGTCTCCGACGGCATGGACGACGCCGGCATCAGCCTGGACGAGAACCTGCGCCGCCTGGCAAGCGCGCCGCTGTTGTACCGGCCCGGCAGCGCCTGGGGCTACTCGCTCGCGATCGATGTGCTCGGCGGCGTGATCGAACAGGTGTGCGGCATGGCACTGGACGAGGCGGTGGGGACGCTGGTCACGGGCCCGCTCGGCATGCGCGACACCGGCTTCACGGCGGCCGATCCGTCCCGCCTCGCGGTCGCGTATGTCAACGATGCGGCCAACAGCGGCGCCGCCCCGCGCCGTCTCGCCGAAGGGGATGTCGTCTCGCCGTTCGACGGCGCCGTCGGCATCCGCTACTCGCCCCGGCGCGCGCTCGACCCCGGCGCCTTCCCCTCGGGCGGGGCCGGCATGGTCGGCTCCGCCGAAGACCTGCTGCGCCTGCTCGAAGCCTTGCGCCGTGGCGGCGCCCCCATCCTCTCCCGCCGGAGCGCCGCCGCCATGGGCGCGAACCATACCGGCGCGCTGGAGCTGCCCAACGCGCCGGGCTTCGGCTTCGGGCTCGGCTTTTCGGTGCTGGTCGATCCGGCCAAGGCGGCGTCGCCCGAATCGCCCGGGACCTGGCGTTGGGGCGGCGCCTACGGACACTCGTGGTTCGTCGACCCCGCGCGCGAACTGAGCGTCGTCGCCTTCACCAACGCCATGTACGAAGGCATGTCCGGCAAGTTCGTCGGCGATCTGCGCGACGCCGTGTACCAAGGCCTCGCGAACCAACCGCATCGCTGATCGGAACATCATGCCACCACGCCCGGAACTACTTTCCACATCGTGCGCGCCCGACCAAGCACTGGATGCGCGCCTGCCCTGGCTGTCGCTGCTCGCCCTGGCGGCGGCCGGCTTCGTGACGATACTCACCGAAGCGTTGCCGGCCGGCCTGCTGTCGCTGATCGGCGGCGAGCTAGGCGTAGCCGAATCGCTGGCCGGCCAGCTTGTGACCGTGTACGCGGCGGGCTCGCTGCTTGCCGCGATTCCACTCACGGCCGCCACCCAGGGCATGCGGCGCCGGCCTTTGCTGATCGCCGCCATCGCCGGCTTCGCGCTCGCCAACACGGTCACGACGCTGTCCCATAGCTACGCGTTGACGCTGGTGGCCCGGTTTCTGGCGGGCGTGTCGGCGGGCCTGCTGTGGGCGCTGCTGGCCGGCTACGCGGGACGCATGGTGCCCGCGCACCTGAAGGGGCGGGCGATCGCCATCGCCATGGTGGGCACGCCGCTGGCGCTGTCGCTCGGGGTGCCGGCCGGAACCTATCTCGGGACCGTCATAGGCTGGCGCGCCTGCTTCGGCATCATGAGCGTGCTCGCGCTGGTCCTGGTGGCCTGGGTGCGCCTGATCGTCCCCGATTTTCCCGGGCAGGAGCGGGGCGGCCGGCAGCCGCTCGGCAAGGTGCTCATGATGCGCGGCGTGCGGCCGGTGCTGTTTGTCGTGCTGGCCTTCGTACTCGCGCATAACATTCTCTACACCTACATCGCGCCGTTTCTCGCCAGCGTGGGCATGGCGGACCGGATCGACGTGATACTGCTGGTCTTCGGCGTGACTTCGCTCATCGGCATCTGGGTCGTCGGCGTCATGATCGACCGCCACCTGCGGGCATTGACGATCGCCGGCACGGTACTGTTCGGCGTCGCCGCGGCCGCGCTGGGCATCGCCGGTGAAACGAACGGCGCCGCCATCGTCCACGGCGCCGTGGCGGTGTGGGGACTGGCTTTCGGCGGCGCCGCGACCCTGTTCCAGACCGCCCTGGCCGAGGCGGTTGGAGAGGCGGCCGACGTCGCGCAGTCGATGCTGGTGACGGCTTGGAACATCGCCATCGCCGGAGGCGGCCTCGCCGGCGGATTGCTGTTGGAGACGCTCGGGGCGGGGGCCTTGCCGCCCGCGCTGCTGGCGCTGCTGGTTCCGACCTTGTTCGTGCTGTGGACAGGCGCGGAGAAACGGCAGGCCGCTTAATTCTTATTGCAACACAGTTGCGTTTACTGCCGTATGTCCCTAGAATGCCTGCAACGCATTCAATTGCAAATGGAGGACTATGGAAACCGCCCTGCTGCCGATCCCGGGTTTATCGCTCATGTTCATGCTGGGGTTGCGGCATGGTTTCGATCCCGACCATATCGCCATCATCGACAGCATGGCCTATCGCGCCCTGGCCGAGCGGCCGCGCCTGGCGCCCTGGACCGGCACCTTGTTCGCGCTGGGCCACGGCCTGGCGGTGACGGCCATCGCCGTGGCGCTGGGCGCGTTCTCCAGCGGCATCGAGCTGCCGGCCTTGCTGCGGACCATCCTGGACTGGCTGCCGACCGTGTTGCTGATCCTGGTCGGCACGCTCAACCTGCGCGACTTGCTGCGACAGCAGGTGTACCGGCCCAGGGGCTGGAAAACCTTCTTCATGCCGCGCCGGCTGCGTAACAGCTCGCACCCGATGACGATCTTCGGCACCGGCGTGCTGTTCGCGCTGGTGTTCGACACCGCCACGCAGGCGGCCGCGTGGGGCTACGCCGCGACCGCCAACGCCGGCAGCGCCACCGCCCTGGCCGCCGGCCTGGCCTTCACGGCCGGCATGGTCGTCACCGACAGCGCCGACGGCCGCCTGATGGTGCGGCTGCTGCGCGGCGCCTCCGACCAGGCGGCCGCGACCGCCGCCGCGCACCGGCGCAGGATAGGCTGGACCGTGGTGCTGATGTCGTACGGGATGGCCTTGTACCAGATCGCGGCCACGCTGCGTCCCGATATCGAACTCGACGAGCTCGCCTACACCGTCGTCGGCTGCGCCCTGTTCGCCGGCCTGCTGATCGCTTGCGGCCTACTGGTGCGCAAACGCGCGGCCGTCGCCTGCGCACCGAACGGGAAATAGCTCCCCGCGTCACCCGCCCGTCCCTGCTGTACACTTCCGCCGCGCGGCCAGCTGTTGCCCGGCTAAACTCGAACAATAATTCACCACCAAGTACAACGCATGAAATCACATGAAGTATGGCTGGCGCGGCTGGCCCTGACCTCGATCGCGGCCTTGTCGGCCACTTTGCCGGCGCACGCCGCCGATGACCACGCCGACGCGCCGGCCGATTCCCCGGCAAGCGCCGCTCGCGGGATCACCCGCGTGGTGGTCGGCGGCACAGCGGGCTCCGACACGCTCGACAAGGCCGCGTCCACCGCCAGCCGGCTCGGCCTGACCGCGCGCGAAACCCCGGCCACCATCGACACCGTCGGCGCCGAGACCATGGAGCTGCGCGGCTACCAGAACGTCGAGCAGGCCGTCGACAGCATACCGGGCGTCAGCTCGGGCGGCGCCCCCGGCAGCCCGTCGCAGTTTTCGATGCGCGGCTTCACCGGCGGCCAGGTGACGATACTGCGCGACGGCATCTATCTGGGACCGTCGGACATGACGTACCGCTCGCAGAACGCCTTCAATCTCGCCGGTGTCGACGTGCTCAAGGGGCCGGGCTCGGTGCTGTACGGCCAGGGCGCCATCGCCGGCACCGTCAACGTGATCTCCAAAAAGCCCACGCTGCGCGGCGACACGCTCGACGTCGCCGCCTCGTACGGCCGCTTCGACCGCAACCAGGCCGGCGTCGGCGGCAACGTGGTGCTGGGCGAGGGCCTGGCCTTGCGCGCGGACCTGAGCCGCACCGCCGCCAGCGGCTACGTCCACGGCGCCGGTTCGGACTCGGTCAACGGCACCGTTGCGCTGCTGTGGAAGCCGAACCCGCGCTTCGACCTTGCGCTGAGCCTCGACTACCTGACCGACCATCCATCCAGCTACTTCGGCACGCCGCTGGTGCCGGCCGCCTTCGCCACATCGCCGCTGAACGGCGTGGTGGGCACGGCCGACGGCGCCACCTTGGACAGCCGCATGCGCTACGTCAACTACAACGTCGGCGACGCCCGGATCTCATCGACCCAATACCTGCCGCGCGCCAGCCTGCACTGGAAGGCCGGCGACGACGTCACCCTGAGCAACGACACCTATTATTTCTACGCCGACCGCAAATGGGAAAACGCCGAAACCTACGCCTTCAATCCGGCGACCGCGCGCGTCGACCGCGACCGCTTTTTCGTCTTCCATGACCAACACCTGTTCGGCAACCGGTTCAGCGCCGGCGTGACGGCGCCGCTGGCCGGGCTGGCCAACCGCTTCGTCGTCGGCGTCGACTACAGCAAGCTCGATTTCGTGCGCGTGCGCGGCTTTCCCGATGGCGACAGCGTCGATCCGTTCGCGCCGGCGGCCGGCACGTTCGGGCCGCTGGCGGGACGCCGCAGCCCGACGCGCTGGACCAACGTCGCGCTGTTCGTCGAGGATGCGCTCGACCTCACGGCCAAGCTGAAGCTGGTCAGCGGCGCGCGCCTGGAAAGCTTCGACCTGGAACGTGAAAACTATGGCCCCGACGGCGCCTTCCAGGCGTCCACCAGCTTCGAGCGCAAGTTCAAGCCGAAGAACTGGCGCCTCGGCATGGTCTACCAGGGGCCGAACGGCTTGACGCCCTACCTCCAGTACAGCACCGGCCAGGACCCGGTCGGCGCCAACATCCTGCTGGTGAACGCCGGGCAGAATTTCGACCTGAGCAAATCGCGCCAGGTGGAGGTGGGCCTGAAAAGCGATCTGGGCCACAATGGCGCGCTGACCCTGGCGTACTACGACATCCAACGCAAAAACCTGCTGACGCAAACCTCGGCCGACGTGGTCGACGCGGCCGGCATGCAAAAGTCGCGCGGGGTGGAAGCGGCGCTCGACATCCGGCCGCTGCCGGCGTGGAAGGTGAACGCCAACCTGGCCTACACCGACGCCAGCTACCGCAATTTCATCGACACCAGCAACGGCGTCGACGCCAGCGGCAACCGTCCGGCCAATGTGCCGAAATGGACCGCCAACCTGTGGAACAGCTACAGCGGCTTCGGCGGCGTGCCGCTGGAGGTGGGCGCCGGCGTGCGCCACGTGGGCGAACGCTTCGGCAACACCGCCAATACCCTGGCGCTGAAAAGCTATACGCTGGTGGACCTGTTCGCGACCTATAAAATCAACCGTCACGTCAGCCTGAGCGGACGCCTCAACAACGTCACCAAACAGGTGTACGCGCAATGGGCCGACGTCAACTATCCAACACAGGTCCAGCTCGGGGCGCCGCTCAGCTATGAAATCGGTCTTGTCGGCCACTTCTAGCAAGGCGCCGCTGCTGCGAAGGCCGGCGCGCCAGCTGTCGCGTCTGCACCGCTGGCTGGGCACCGGCTTTTGCCTGCTGTTCGCGCTGTGGTTCGGCACCGGCTTCGTCATGATGTATGTGCCGTTTCCCTCGCTCGGCGAAGGCGAGCGCGTCGCCGCCTCGGCGCCGGTGGCGCTGGCCGCCGTGAAGGTCGCGCCGGCCACGGCGGCGCGGGGCCTGCCGGGGTTGTCGGTATCGCGGCTGCGCCTGGTCGACGTGCTGGGGCGGCCGCGCTATCTGGCCACCCTGGACGATGGCCGCGTGCTCGGCGTCGACGCCGACGATGGCGGCACGCCGGCGCCGCTGGACGCCGCCGACGCCAAACGGCTGGCGGAGCGCTTCGCCGGCCATCCCGCGCAAGCGGTCGGCGGCCCGTTCGACTACGACCAGTGGGTGGTGCACCATCGCTTCGACGCCGCCCGGCCATTCTACAAAATCGCACTGGGCGACGCCGCCGGCACGGAATTGTACGTGTCGGCGGGCCTCGGGCAAGTGCTGCAACGGACCACGCGCTTCGAGCGCGGCTGGAACTGGGTCGGCGCGGTGGTGCACTGGATGTATCCGACGGTGCTGCGCAAGAATTCATGGGCGTGGGACCAAACGGTATGGTGGCTGGCGCTGGGTGGCATCGTCGTGGCCGCCGCGGGCTATGGCGTCGGCTTGGTGCGTTTGCTCAACCAGCGGCGCGCGGGCCGGGCCGGCATCTCGGCGTTTCGCGGCTGGCTGCGCTGGCACCATGTGCTGGGACTAACCGGCGGCCTGTTCGCGCTGACATGGGTGTTCAGCGGCTGGCTGTCGATGGACCACGGACGCCTGTTTTCGCTGGATCAGGCCAACGCCGACCGCGCGGCCCGGTTTCGCGGCGCCGGTCTGGCCACCGCCATGGCGGATTTGACGCCGGAGACGCTGCGGACGATGGGCACGGCGCGCGAGATCGAATTCCTGGCCGTCGGCGGGCGGCCCTTTGTCGTACAACGCGGCGCGGCCGGTGCCGCCTACCGCCTGATACCGCTTGCAGCCGGCAAGCCACAGCCGCCGCTGAACCAGCTGCCCGACGGCTTGCTGATGCAAGCGGTGGCGGCGGCATGGGCGCCGATGCCGGTCCGGGATATCGCCGCCATCGCCGCCGACGACGCCTACGGCCATACCCACTCCGATGCGCTGCCCGCCAGCGCGCGGCGGGTGCGCCTGGACGACGCCGCGTCGACCTGGGTGCACGTCGATACCAGATCCGGCCAGATCCTTTCGCAGATGGACGACAGCCGCCGGCTCTACCGCTGGCTGTTCAACGGTTTGCACAGCTTCGACTTTCCCTTCCTGCGCGGCAGCAGGCCGCTGCGGCAGGCGCTGATGCTGACGGCCCTGGCGGCCGGTCTAGCGCTGAGCGTGAGCGCGCTGGTATTGGCTGCGCGGCGCCTTGGCAGATCGCGCCGATGAGAAATCATTGCGCTTGATATTCGTCCCTTGTGCCAACGGAGCCCAGCCTCTACACTCGGAATAATCCCACAGCCGCCCCGGCCCCGCATGTCCGCCTACCATCTTCGTGAAGCGCTGCTCTTCCTGGCCTTGGCCGGCATCCTGGTGCCGGTCTTGCAGCGGCTGCGCGTCAATCAAATGCTGGGGTTCCTGGCGGTCGGGATCTTGTTCGGTCCCCACGGCGTCAGCGACTGGGGCGGCGGGGCGCCGTGGCTGGCGCTGGTGACGTTCCAGGACGTCGAACAAATCAAGTCGCTGGCGGAGCTGGGCATCGTGTTCCTGATGTTCATGATCGGGCTGGAGCTGTCGCCGACGCGTCTGTGGTCCTTGCGGCGCGACGTGTTCGGCACCGGCATGGCCCAGGTCGGCATCACCGCCTGCGTGATCGGCTTGTTCGCCTACGCGTTCGGCAACCCGCCCGCCGCCGCCATGGCGGTCGGGCTGACCCTGGCCATGTCCAGCACGGCCGTGGCGATGGAGTTGATGAGCAAGCAGCACGCGCTGAAGACCGCGCTGGGCCAGAAGTGCTTCGCGATCCTGATGCTGCAGGACCTGGCCGTGGTGCCGGCGCTGATCCTGGTCGAGGGGCTGGCCGGCAACGGCGGCCAGGCGCTGGGATGGTCGCTGCTGATCGCCGTCGCCAAGGCGGCCGCCACCATCACCTTGCTGTATGTCGCGGGAAGGCGGATCGCCAAGCCGCTGCTGTCCTCGGCCGCCGTCCAGCGCCAGCCGGACGTGTTCGTCGCGCTGATCCTGCTGATGGTGCTTGGCATCGCCGCGTTGACGGCGGCCAGCGGCCTGTCGCTGGCGCTGGGCGCCTTGTTGGCGGGCCTGCTGCTGGCCGACACCGAGTTCCAGTACGAGGTCGAGATCATCGTCGAGCCGTTCAAAGGCTTGCTGATGGGGCTGTTTTTCATGGCGGTGGGGATGGAGGTCGACCTGCGGCTGGTGGCCGAGTTCCCGCTGCTGTTGCCGGCCTCGGTGCTGGGACTGCTGGTCATCAAGGCGGGGGTGGTGGCGCTGTTGCTGGGCCGGCTGGGCTGGGCCACGGCCTTGCAGGGCGGCCTGCTGCTGGGCCAAGGCGGCGAGTTCGCCTTCATCATCCTCGCCTACGCGGTCAGCACGCGGCTGTTGACGCCCGAGGCCAGTCAATTCCTGCTGCTGGTGGTCAGCCTGAGCATGTTGATCGCGCCCGGCGCCGCCGCCATCGGCGCGGCCCTGGCCCGGCGCGACCGCGCCGGGCGCGAGGCGGCGGCATCGGACAGCCAGGAGCAGCCCGCCGCCGATCTGAGCGGGCACGTCATCATCGGCGGCTTCGGCCGGGTGGGGCGGTTGATCGCCGATGTGCTCGACAAGCAGGGGATCAAATACATCGCGGTGGAACGCGACCGCCGCCTGGTCGACGACGCCAGAAGCAAGCGCCACGACGACCGCGTGTTCTCCGGCGACGCCTCGCTGCCGGAGCTGTTGCGGCGGCTGGGCGTCAACGAGGCCGCCTGCGTGGTGCTGACCATGGACGATCCCCATGCGGCCCTGCACGCGGTGGGCGCGTTGCGGCGGCACTATCCGGCCCTGTGCCTGCTGGCGCGGGCGCGCGACGAAAAGCACGCGCGGGCGCTGAAGCAGGCCGGCGCCACCGAGGTGGTGTCGGAAGCGGTCGAGTCGGGATTGCAGCTTGCCAGTTTCGCGCTGGGCGCGGCCGGCATGACGATGGCGGCGGCCGGCTTCCACATCGGCCAGGAGCGCGCCGATCTGCTGGCCCGGATCGACGATCGGCCGGCGCCCTGAGCTAGGTCGGCAGGCGCCGGTCCTGCAGCAGCAGTTGCTCGAACGCGTCGCTGCCGAGCGGACGGCTGTAGTGATAGCCCTGCATCATGTCGCACCCCTCGTCCCGCAGGAAATCGAGTTGCGCCGTGTTTTCGACGCCCTCGGCGATCACCTCCAGCCGCAGGCTGTGCGCCAGGGTGACGATGGCCCGCACGATGGCCTCGTCATCGGCGTCGATGCTCAGTTCGCGCACGAAAGACTGGTCGATCTTGAGCACGTCGATGGGAAAGCGCCGCAGATACGACAAGCTCGAGTACCCGGTGCCGAAATCGTCGATAGAGATCTGCACGCCGAGCGCCTTCAAATTGCGCAGCACCTCGATCGCGTACTCGACATCGTGCATGACCGTGCCCTCGGTCAGCTCCAGCTCCAGCAACGACGGGATCATCCCCGTCTCGTGCAGCAGGTCGGCGATCGATTGCACCAGCGTTTTCTGCGTGAACTGGCGCGGCGACAGGTTGACGGCCACGCGCAGCCCGGTCCAGCCGGCCTTATGCCATGCCATCGTCTGCAGGCAGGCGGTGCGCAGCACCCAGGCGCCGATCGGCACGATCAGCCCCATGTCCTCGGCCAGGCCGATGAAACGGGCCGGCGCGATCATGCCCTGGGTCGGATGGTTCCAGCGCAGCAGCGCCTCCATGCCGATGATCTTGCCGCTCTTCAAACAGAGCTGGGGCTGGTAATGCAGCACGAACTCGTCGCGCTCGAGCGCGCGGCGCAGGTCGGTTTCAATCTTGAGCCGGTCCAGCGTGCGCTCGTTCATCTCCGCCGTGTAGAACTGGAAGGCGTTGCGGCCCAGCTCCTTGGCGCGGTACATGGCGATGTCGGCGAAACGGGACAGGCCGTCGGCGCTGTCGGCGTCGGTCGGATAGGTGGCCACGCCCACGCTGCAGGTGACGACGAACTCGTGCCCCTCGATCATGATGGGCTGCGCGACCGCTTCCATGAGGCGCGTCAGGACGGCGACGCCGGTGCCATCCTCGGGATTTTCGGGCAGCACCAGCATGAACTCGTCGCCGCCGACGCGCGCCACCGTGTCGGTTTCCCGCAGGCAGGCCGACAGCCGGTCGGCCACGATCTTCAGCAGCGTGTCGCCGGCCTCGTGCCCCAGGGTGTCGTTGACGAATTTAAAGCGGTCCAGATCCAGGAAGGCGACCCAGAACGCGCCGTTCCTGCGCCGGGCGCCGGCGATGGCGTCGTTCAGGCGGTCGCGCAGCAAATTGCGGTTGGCCAGCCCGGTCAGGCTGTCGTGGGTGGCCTGGTATTCGATCTCGGCCTCGTAACCCATCGCCGCCGAGATGTCGTACTGGGCGACGACGAAGTGGCTGACGGCGCCGTGCTGGTCCTGCACCGGCGCGACGAACAGGTCGCTCCAGTAGCCGCTGCCGTCCTTGCGGTGGTTGCGCACCAGCGCGTGGCCCTCGCTCTGCTCGCGCAGCGCGGTCTGGATTTGCTCGATATTGCCCTGGTATTGGCCGCCGCCGTGCAGGAAATCGAGCCGCTGCCCCAGCACCTCCTGCGCGCTGAAGCCGGTGAGGCGTTCGAACGCCGGATTGACATATTCGATCGGGTGCTCCGGCGCCTGCGCGCCGCACAGGATGATGGCGTTGGCCGACACCTCGATCACGCGCTCGCGCAGCCGCAACCCCTGCTCGGTCTGGACGCGCTGGGCGAGGTCCTCGGCCAGGCGCAGGTTGGCGAACTCCAGTGTGGAGGTGCGCGCGCGCGTGGCCCGCTCGACCATGGCAAGGCGCGTCACCAGCGCGTAGATATAGGCGGTCGCCAGCAAGGTCGACAGCAGGCCGCCCAGCAGCGCGTATTGTGATCCGTTGTGGCCGTCGGCGAAGAAGGTTTCGGTCTGGCTCACCTCCACCCGCAGCGTCTGGCCGGCCAGCGCGAACGACGACACCACCGGCGCCGGACGATCGTAGAACAACCACGATGAGAGCCAGTGCGGGCCGTTCGGCGATGCCGCCACCGCGCCGCCGACGTCGCCGTGGCTGGCGATCAGCCGCGGCGGGCCGCCCGGGGCGGCGGAGAACAGGCGGATGCCGACGCCTTCGAGCGCAGCGAAGCCGCGCGCCTCGAGCACCGGATCGAACAGGCGGTCGACGCGCAGCTCGGCGACGAGCTCGCCGACGACCGCGCGCTCGCGCCCGACGGCGGTGTCGAGCGGCGCGCCGCGCCAAAACACCGGCGCCAGCACGCGGAAGCCCTCGTGCCGTCCGCTGGCGAACAACAGCGGCAGCACGGCGGTGGCGGCGCTGCCGCCGCGCCCGCGCGACACCCGGCGGGCGTCGGCCAGCTCGGCCATCGGCGCCGTGTCCAGTCCCACGTGGTCCTCGTTGCCGAACAGCGGCTCCAGGTAGTCGACCACCAGGTAGCTGTCGCGGATGCCGGCGCGGCGCACGCGGCCGTCGACCAGTTCGGTCAGTGTGAAACCGGGGAAGCGGCCGCGCATGGCGGCCTCGTAGCCGGCGCGCTCGCGGTGCTGGATCAGGCGCTGGAAGCCAAGCGCCTGGATTTGCGGCGAGCGCTCGCGCAGCGGCAGGCTCAATTGGTGGAATTGCTCGCGGCTGAGCACCCCGAACGTGGCGTACAGTTGCCGCAGCGCGTCGACCTGGTCGACGGCATCACGCACCCCGCCGGCCACGGCGTTGATGCGCAGCTTGGCGTTCTGCTGGAATTGCACGGTTTGCCGGGCCGCCTCGACCCGCCGCACGCTGACGAACAGCAGCGCGGTCAGCGCCAGGCCGACGGACAACGTGATCAGGGCGGACAGCGACACGGAAATGCGTACGCGCGTGATGAGCTTTTGCATTGCGGCTCCTCGTCGCGGTCGGCCGGCTCGGCGGGGTCCGCGGGAATGGTGAAAGAAACTAATTACTTAAAGCTAATTGCTTGAGGCTGTCGCCACTGCGGCGGTGCGGTGTTTGCCGTGGCAAGCGGACGGTGAAGGTGACGCCGTCGTCGGCATTGGAGGTGACCGCGATCTTGCCGTCGTGCGCGCTGACGATTTCTTTAACGACATACAGGCCCAAGCCCAGGTTCTGCATGCGCGCGCCCACCCGTTCGCTGGCCGGCCGGATGGCGAACCGTTTGATCGGGTCGAACAAGGTGCGCAGCTTGGCCGGGGACAAGACGTCCGCCTCGTTGCGCACCTCGTACACCACCTCATTGACCAAGCCGGTGAGGGCGACGCGGATGACGCTGCCGGACGTGCTGTGCTGGATCGCGTTCGAGAGCAGGTTCGAGAACGCCTGCCCCATGCGCTGGCCGTCCCATGCGCCGACGAGGTCGCCTTCCGCCTTGAACTCGAACTGGCGGTCGGGATGGAAGATCCGGGCCTCGTCCATCGTGTGGATGCAAATCTCCAGCAGGTCGACCGTGCGCGGATCGATCGGGATGCCGTCGCCCAGGTGGGTGGTGGAGAAATCGAGCAGGTCGCGCACGATGGCGTCCATCCGCTTCGAGCTGTTCAGGATGCGCAATCCCACCTTGAGCGCCTTGGACGGCAGCGTCTGATCCATGAGCAGCACCTGGGCGCCCATGCTGACCGCGCCCAGCGGCGTGCGCACGTCGTGCCCGAGGATGGCCAGGAACAGGTTCTGGGCTTCGCGCAGCATGCGCGAATACCGCGCCATGGACTCGGTCTGGGCCTGGTCGATCGCCTCGTTAAACCGTATCACGTCGCCCAGGCTGTCCGGCGTCGTGCGCCCGGCGTCGCGGGCCCACAGGCGCAGCACGCTGGAGCGCAGCGCCCGGTACTCGGCCATCACCTGCTCGCCGGAAAACCCGGCCGCGACGCGCTCCTCGGCGTGGGTTTCGGCGGGCGTGTTGACGCCGGTGGCGAGGGCCAGTCCCTTGGACTTGGCGATGCTTTCATGCTCGGCCTGCGGCGTCTCCAGATCGGCCGCGATGACGCGCAGCACCTCGGCCGCATGGTCGCGCAGTTCGCCCCTGGTGGCGTCCTCGAGCGGCGCCAGCGACGCCGCGAACTCTTCCCACTCTTTTAATATCGGCTCAAGATTGGACAGGATAAACGTGGCTAATTTCATTCTCAACCCGGCACCAGCGTCAACCGGGGACTTGCCTCGCCCGGCAACAGCTTCTTGACTTCCGACAGCAACGACTCGGCCAGGAAGGGTTTGCAGAGAAAGCCGTCGTAGCTGTCGCCGTGCGCGACTTGATTACGCAGCGAACCGCTCATGAGCAGAATCGGCAGCATGCCGCGCGTGTAAAACGTGCGCAGTTGCTCGCTGAGCTCCACGCCGGTACGGCCCGGCATGATGCAGTCCGAGATCAACAGATCCGGTTTGTGCCGCATGATCTTCGCCAGCGCCTCCTCGGCGTCGTGCGCCACCTCGACCTCGTAGCCGGAGCTTTCCAGCACCATCAGGCAGGCCTCCGCCAAATCCATGTCGTCTTCGACCACTAAAATCATCACTATCTCCGGTGTTCCGCCTTTGGCACCGAAGAGCTGCTATCGGCAGGGGGAAAAGCTGCCCCCTTGCACAGTGTTAATTATTTCCATATGGAACTCAGTACGGTACCGTACATAGCCCAAACCGGCTTTTTTCGCGGACCCAGGCCCCGGGCCAAGGCTGGCCCAGGGCGCGGTCGACTATACTCGTGGCTTTTCAGGGGGCGGACAGCTCCCGCCGCGAATGTTTCGCGCCAACCGCACAGCCGCCTTCCGCAATGATCAAAATCTCCGGTAACGAAACCCCTCCCGGCATTCGCCGCAGCCAAACCCTGGCGCTGGCGCTGCTGGTCGTTTGCGGCGTCATCAACTACCTCGACCGCGCCACGCTGGCCGTCGCCAACGAATACATCCGCGCCGACCTCGGCCTCTCGCTCGGCCAGATGGGCTTGCTGTTGTCGGCGTTCTCGTGGAGTTACGCGCTGTGCCAGCTGCCGGTGGGCGCGCTGGTCGACAAGATCGGGCCGCGCTGGCTGCTCGGCATCGGCCTGGTGGTGTGGTCGCTGGCGCAGGCGGCCGGCGGGCTGGCCGCGACCTTCGGCTGGTTCGTACTCGCCCGCATCGCGCTGGGCATCGGCGAGGCGCCGCAGTTCCCGGCGGCGGCGCGCGTGGTGAGCAACTGGTTCCCGGCGCGCTCGCGCGGCACGCCGACCGGCATCTACAATTCGGCCTCGCCGCTGGGCGTCGCGCTCGCGCCGCTGTTGCTCGCGCCGCTGATCGCCGCCACCAGCTGGCACTGGGCCTTCTTCGTCACCGGCGCCATGGGCCTTGTGGCGGCGGCAGTGTGGGTGGCGCTGTACCGCGATCCGGTGCCGGCGCAACTGAGCGCCGGCGAGCGCGCCTATCTGGAGGCCGGCGCGGCGGCCGGCGGGTCGGGCACGGCGACCAAGGCCAGCTTCGCCGCCTGGTGCGCGCTGTTCCGCCACCGCACGACATGGGGCATGATGCTCGGCTTCTTCGGCTCGGTCTACCTCAACTGGGTGTACCTGACCTGGCTGCCGGGCTACCTGCGCACCGAGCGGCACATGGATTTGGCGGGCGCCGGCCTGGCGTCGTCGATTCCATTCATCTGCGGCTTCGCCGGCGCCTTGATCGCCGGCTGGGCCTCCGACCGCGTCGCCAGCCGGGCCACTTCACCGGTGTCCGGGCGCCGCAACGCGGTGGTGGTCGCCACCCTGGGCATGGTGGTGTTCACGGTGCCGGCCGCGCTGGTCGACAGCAACGTCGTGGCCGTCGCCTGCATCTCGATCGTCATCTTCCTCGCCAACGCCTCGTCGGCCTGCGCCTGGTCGCTCGCCACCGTGGCGGCGCCGCCCAGCCGCATCGCCTCGCTCGGCGCGCTGCAGAACTTCGGCGGCTTCCTCGGCGGCGCGCTGGCGCCGGTGCTGACCGGCTACATCGCGCAGACCTGGTCCTTCGTGCCGGCGCTGCTGACCGGCGCCGGCATCGCCTTCGTCGGCGCCATGTCGTATCACTTCCTGGTGGTGCGGCCTATCCCGGAGGATGACAAAGGCTGAGAAAGCCGCTTGCGCCGGACCATACGATGAATATACAATCCATATACACTTCGTATATAGGACCACTCATGGGCATCGTAAACATCGACGACAATCTGCACGACCAGATCCGCAAGGCCAGCGGCGTGGGCTGCCGCTCGATCAACGCGCAGGCGGCGTTCTGGATCAAGATCGGCATGTTGTGCGAAATGAATCCTACGCTCAGTTTCAACGAGATCGTCGCCGGGGAGTTGCGGGCGGCGGGAGTCGGCGTCGACGTCGACACCGGGTTCCGGAGCGCGCTCGGATGACCAAGCGACCGGAGGAAATCGCGCTGATGGCGGAATCGGGCAAGCTGCTGGCCAGCGTGTTCGGCCACCTGGACCAGTTCAGCCTGATCGGCATGTCCACCATGCAGGTCAACGACATGGTCGACAGCTTCATCGTCAATGAACTGCGCGCGCGTCCGGCCAGCAAGGGGCAGTATGGATTCGCCTATTCGCTCAACGCCTCCCGCAACAACGTGGTGTGCCACGGCGTGCCGTCCACCACCGATATCCTGCGGGACGGCGATATCGTCAATTTTGACATCACGTTGGAAAAGAACGGCTTCATCGCCGATTCCAGCAAAACCTATCTCGTCGGCGAAGTCTCGCCGCTGGCCAGGCGGCTGGTGGAAGTGACCTACGAGGCGATGTGGAAGGGCATCAAGGCCGTGCGCCCGGGCGCCAGGCTGGGCGATGTCGGCCACGCCATCGAGCGCCACGCGCGGCGCAACGGCTACTCGGTCGTCCGCGAATATTGCGGGCACGGCATAGGCCGGGAAATGCACGAGCCGCCGCAGGTGCTGCATTGGGGTAAGCCGCAAACGGGACTGGTGCTACAGGAAGGCATGGTCTTCACTATCGAGCCGATGCTCAACCAGGGCCGCCGCGCCGTGCACACCGAGGATGACGGTTGGACCGTCGTGACGACGGACGGCAAGCTGTCCGCGCAGTTCGAGCATACGGTGGCGGTGACGCGCAACGGCGTGCAGGTGCTGACGCTGCGTCCCGAGGAACGGACGTTGAACTGAGGGCCGATATGGACATTACGCACGGAAATGAATTGGAGGAGCGCCTATGTCGTATCGCTCGATCTTCCGCATGGTTCATGCCGGCATTGAAAGCGGTGCGGGAGTTGGAACTCCCGTCATGGTGCATCGGCGCGGGCGCGGTGCGCAATCTGGTGTGGGACGCCCTGCACGACCATTCGACGCCGTCGCGGCTGGCCGACGTGGACGTCGCTTATTTTGACGCATCCGACCTGGCGGCGGGAACGGAAGCGGACCTGCAGCGTCGTCTTCACGAAGCGATGCCGGAGATTCCCTGGGAAGTCACCAACCAGGCGGCGGTGCATCGATGGTTCGAAGGGTATTTCGGGCATGCGGTCGAGCCGCTGGCGTCACTCCCGGACGCGGTCGCCTCGTGGCCGGAATACGCCACTTCCGTCGGGCTATGCCTGAATCGGGATGATTCCATCGAAGTGATCGCGCCACACGGTTTGGACGATCTTTTCAACTGCGTGGTGCGCCGCAACCCGACGCGGGTTAGCATGGAGACTTATCGCCTGCGCGTCGCACAGAAGAACTATGCGTTGCGCTGGCCACACGTAACGGTCGTACACAGCTAGCATTAATAAGGAGTTTTTATGAATCCCGCCGCCGGAGCTATAGTCGATCTTTACGAACGCCACGCCGCCACATGGGTGAAGGCCCGTTTGCATGAGCACGAACTATACGAGCGTGCATGGCTGGACCGTTTCACCCAGGACATCCCCGAGGGCGGCTCCTTACTGGATCTCGGCTGCGGCGCCGGCGAGCCGATCGCCAAGTATTTGAGCGAACGCGGCTACGCGGTGACCGGTGTCGATTCCTCCGCCGCGATGGTGGCCATGTTCGAGGCGCGCCTCCCCAATCAGAAAGCCCTGGTGGCGGACATGCGCACCTTACGCCTTGACGGGCGCTTTCACGGCATCCTTGCCTGGAACAGTTTTTTCCATCTGAATCACGAGGATCAACGACGCATGTTCGCGGTCTTCCGGACGCATGCCGCACCGCGCGCCATGCTGATGTTCACCAGCGGCCCGTCGCATGGCGAAGCCATCGGAAACCTCGAGGGCGAACCGCTATACCACGCCAGCCTCGATGCAGGAGAGTACCGAGAACTGCTTGAGAAGGAAGGTTTTGCCCTCGTCGCCAATGTCGCCGACGACCAAACCTGTCGCGGCCACACGGTTTGGCTCGCCCAACGGCGATAGTTCGCGCGCTCGGGGTCACGGATGGAGGCAGTCTGACATTCGTGCACGCGCTCATCCGTCGTACTGGTCCGATGGTCATTGGCCCGGTTCTACGATGATACAGGCGCTGGTTGATTGTTGATTTCCGTGGGCTACCGAGCATATGCAAAGTTGATGTCAAGGATACAATGTCTTGCCGCACCGCGCCGGTGATGATCGACCAACCGACCTTGCCCAATGCCAGCTACCGCCACCTCGCCCGACGCCCGTTTTTTCATCGCCCTCAATGCCGGCTCCGGCCATTCCGAGACGGAGGAACGGCGCACGACCATTGAATCGGTGCTGCGCGCCGCAGGTCGGCAGTTTGAGTTAACCATCGTCGATCGACCGGACACGATCGACGAGATCGCAGGCCAGCTTGCCAGGCAAGCGGCTGACGCCGGCGGCGTGCTGGTGGCGGCCGGCGGCGACGGCACCATCAACGCGGTGGCGCGCCAGGCGATCGCGCACGGCTGCGCGTTCGGCGTGCTGCCGCAGGGCACCTTCAACTATTTCGGCCGCACCCACGGCATCCCGGAAGACCTGAGCGCGGCGGTGCACGCGCTGCTCGCCGCGCGCCTGCATCCGGTGCAGGTGGGCATGGTCAACGACCGCGTGTTCCTGGTCAACGCCAGCATCGGCCTGTATCCGAGGCTGCTGGAGGAACGCGAACTGGACAAGAAGCAGTTCGGCCGCAGCCGGCTGGTGGCGGCGCTGTCGGCGCTGAAAACCGTCTTGAGTCCGCATCGCCGTCTGCGCCTGGTGCTGCAAATCGACGGCCAGCTGCAGCGGCTGCGCACCGCCACATTCTTCGTTGGGAACAATCGCCTGCAAATGGAGCAGATCGGCATTCCGCCGATGAGCGCCGCGCTGGAGGATGGCCGGCTGGCGGCGGTGGCGCCCCGCACCAAAGGCAAACTGGGGATGTTGTGGTTGCTGCTGCACGGCGCGCTGGGTCGGATGGGGCGGCTGGATCAGGCCGACGAACTGACCACCTTCAGTTTCAAGCAGATGCAGGTGAAAGTGAAGGGCCGCAGGTTGGCGCGACGCCGCCAAGTCAAGGTGGCCATGGATGGCGAAGTGAGCTATATGGACAATCCGCTGGAGTTTCGGGTGATGGAGGAGCAGTTGTTGCTGTTGAAGCCGGATGCGACATGGGCGCACGATGTCGAGGCGCCCCAGGACGAGTCGCCTGCGCTAGTCAATATCCGGTAGCGGCAAATCGACAAAATAGTATCGTTTTGCTTTCAGTCCGCTGTATGATTTACCTGGTTTCCAGCACTTGCCACCCAACCGTAAAGATGCGAAGCCTGATACCAACGTCGTGGACGACTTCATCGTGTCCCACTTGCCAGGAAAGAACTGCACGTATGCATATCAGCAAGGTCCGCCTCAGCCTCTGCTTCGCCGTGGCATTGCTGGGTTGCCAGGCCGGCAAAAGCCAGGCTGTTGACGTTCCATCGGAAACGGTGACCTATACCGAAGCCGGCTCACCTATAGTGTTAAAAGGCCTGATCTATAAGCCACCGGGCGACGGGCCGTTCCCTGCGGTGCTCTACAATCACGGTAGCGCACCAGGCATGACGAACACCCAGGCGTTCGATTTGCTTGGTCCGGTGTTTGCCGCCCACGGCTGGGTATTGTTTGCGCCCTATCGGCGGGGGCAGGGCCTGAGTGCCGAGGCCGGCCCCTACATCCTTGATGAAATCGCCGCTGCCCGCAAACGGGGCGGGCAGCAAGCCGCGAGCGAGACCCTGGTCAGGCTGCTGACGACCGATCATCTGTCGGATCAGACGGCTGCGTTTGACTGGCTTGTTCAACAGCCCTTTGTGCAGACATCCAGAATCGCCACCATGGGAAACTCGTTTGGCGGCATCGAAGCCTTGCTTGGGGCCCGGCGTCTCGGCTATTGCGCGGCGGTCGATGCCTCGGGCGGGGCCGAAAGTTGGGCACAGTCGCCTGAACTGCGCGACGCCATGACAAAGGCGGTCCGCCAAATCCCGATCCCCGTGCTATTTTTCCAGGCCAAAAACGACTACGATGTAGCGCCGAGCGTTACTCTCCACAAAGAGATGGTCGAGGCTGGCAAGGCGGCGGAGATCAACCTCTATCCGGCGTATGGCTCATCGGACCGTGACGGGCACAGTTTCGCCTATCGTGGCATATCGGTATGGCAAGCTGACGCCTTCCGGTTCCTCGATACCTATTGTGGGACAGCCAGGGCGCGCTAACGACGGCTCCGGCGCGGATTAACAACGGGAGGCAATGATGGGCCGTGAAGCGATAACACAGGTGAAAATCGGCGGTGAGTCGGGCGAAGTGCGGGCCCTTCTCGAAAGCACGGAATTGATCTTGCGCGGTGACATCCGCAGGCGCTTTCCCCGAGAAATGTTGACCGACGTTCATGTCGACGGGGAGGCGCTTTGCTTCAATGCCCACGGCGAGTCCGTGTGGCTGCATCTGGGGGCCACCGTGGCAACTGCCTGGGTGAAGGCCATCGCTACGCCGCCCCCCAGCCTGAAGGCGAAGCTCGGCCTGGCCAAGGGGGCCCGCGTCTTGTGCGTCGGCGTCCTTGACGATCCGTTTCTCGAACAGGCGGCGACAGGCAGCCAGACCGAAGTTATCGGCGAAGCCGACATGATCATCGCCCGGATTGATCGCGCCTCCGATCTTCAGGCTGCGCTGGCGGTCCATGCCGCCCGGCCTTCACTACCGCTATGGGCGGTTTATCCCAAAGGGGCCGGCGTACCGTTTGGCGACCGTCACATCCGCGACACTCTTCGGGCGGCTGGATTTATCGATTCAAAGTCCTGCGCGGTTTCGGATCGCCTGACCGCGACACGCTATGGTCGGCCTTGACATCTGAACGGCTTTCCCCGCCGGCTCAGCGATGCTGTGCTTGCCCTTTCCCTTGTTCTGGCAGTCGGCGACGGGCCCCTTGAGCGAAAAACTGCTGACGAACTTGATCTTGCCGGTGTTGATGAAACCCCGGGTGTTTTCCATGCGGAGGCGTGGCCAGGCTTCACCGCGTCTTGTTATCCACGATTTCCACACTAACCGAGGTTGTCTATGAAGCGCTTTCTAATGTGTTTGTTGTTCGTGGTATCGCCACTGGCGGCGCAGGCAGCCGAGATCGCCGATAGCCAGTTGATCGAAGGTGCCGTACGCGACTATATCGAGTCGCAGCACCAGCCCGATCCGGCCCGCATGGAACGCGCGCTCGATCCCCAGCTCGCCAAACGCACCTATTGGCAGGCGGCCGACGGCACGGAATTCATCATGAAAACCGACATGGATACCATGCTCAAGGTGGCCAGGAACTACAACAAGGATGGCACGAAATTCCCGGAGCGGCCACGGGTGGACATCAGGATCCTCGATATCGACCAGCGCGTGGCGACCGTCAAGTTGAGTGCCGATGAGTGGATCGATTATCTGCACCTGTATAAAAACCAGCGCGGCGAGTGGAAGATCGTCAACGTGCTGTGGCAGTACTACGATACGGCGCGTCAGGTCAGCAAAAAATAAGCTGCAAGCTGCGATCACTCCCACTTGGCGTTGCCGAACAACCCAGCAGCCCGGTCGGTGAACGCACGCATCGCCGGGGAGAGAAAGGGCGTCATGGCGCGTCGACCTGGCGTGCCCGTTCCCGGTCCAAGCGCGCCGGCGCTAGGACCGTTCGCGGCGGGCCAGGTCCAGCGCCGCCATCGCCACCGGAATCATCGCCAGCAGGCGCGCCTCGCCGACGCCGTCCCTGGCCTGCACGGACAAGCCATGCAGGAACGTCGCGTAGCTGTCGCCCAGCGCCTCCACGTCGGTGCCCGGCCGCAGCTCCCCCGCCCGTTCGGCCGCCCGCAGCTTGTCGATGATCGACTGCGTGCGCGCGCGGCGGTGGCCCGCCAGCCAGGCCGCCACCGCATCGTTCTCGGCGGCGCAATTGGCGCCCGCCGCAACCACCATGCAGCCGCGCGCGTCGCGCGCGTACACGGCCACCGCCTCCCTCAGCATGCGTTCTATCGCCGCGCGCGCGCTTTCCTCCTGCCGCAGCGCGTGCGCGGCGAAGCCGCCCTCGCCGGTTTCGTACAGCCCGACCGCCTCGCGGAACAGCGCCTCCTTCGAGCCGAACGCGGCGTAGATGCGCGCCGACGCGATCCCCATCACGGCGACCAGGTCGGCCATGGAGACGCCCTCGTAGCCACGCTGCCAAAACGCGTCCCTGGCCCTTTCCAGGGCAAGATCCCGATCGAATTCCCTCGGCCTGCCAGCCATACGCCACTCCTGCAAAAACACCACGGACCCGCAGTATAACGCCAGCGACGGCCACCCCGTCCGGCGCCGCCCCGCCCGCGCCGGCGCGCCCGGCACTTGACCGGGGACGGGTTTTATCCTATTCTTTGTCGATCGACAAAGAATAGTCTTTGACGTTCAACCGTATCGGATCATCAATGAAAACCATCAAGGGACCCAGCCTGCACCTGGCGCAATTCAGCGACGCCGCGCCGCCTTTCAACGACCTGCCGTCCATCGCCGCGTGGGCGGCCGACCTCGGCTTCAAGGGTGTGCAACTGCCGGCCTGGGACCGGCGCCTGTTCGACGTCGAACAGGCCGCGCGAAGCCAGTCCTACTGCGACGAGGTGGCCGGCATGCTGGCCGGCCACGGCCTGGTCATCAGCGAGCTGAGCACCCACATGTTCGGCCAGTTGGTCGCCGTCCACCCGGCCTACGACGCGCTGTGCGACAGCTTCGCGCCCGCCGAACTGCGCGGCAAGCCGGCGGCGCGCACGGAGTGGGCGCTCGCCCGCCTGGCAATGGCCGCCAAGGCGTCGGGCCGGCTGGGGCTGACGGACATGGGCACCTTCTCCGGTTCGTTCGCGTGGCCCTACCTGTTCCCGTTCCCACAGCGTCCGGCCGGCCTGATCGACGCCGCGTTCGACGAACTGGCCCGGCGCTGGCTGCCGATCCTGGACGCCTGCGACGAGCAGGGCGTCAACCTGTGCTACGAGATCCACCCGAGCGAAGATCTGCACGACGGCGCCAGCTTCGAGATGTTCCGCGAGCGGGTCGGCCGGCACCCGCGCTGCAAGATCCTGTTCGATCCCAGCCACCTCGTGCTGCAGCAGCTCGACTACCTCGACTACCTCGACATCTACAAGGACCACATCCGCATGTTCCACGTCAAGGATGCCGAATTCCGGCCCAGCGGGCGCCAGGGCATCTACGGCGGCTACCAGTCATGGGAAAACCGCGCCGGCCGCTTCCGCTCGCTCGGCGACGGCCAGGTCGACTTCAAGGCGATCTTTTCCAAACTGGCGCAGTACGACTACGCCGGCTGGGCGACGCTGGAATGGGAGTGCTGCCTCAAGCACCAGGACGACGGCGCGCGCGAGGGCGTCGCGTTCATCAATTCGCACATCATCCGCGTCACCGACAGGATCTTCGATGATTTCGCCGGCGCCCCGGTCGCGCCGGGACAGATCCAGCGCCTGCTCGGCATCGACTGACACCAACAGGACAAGCCCATGAACCCATCAAGCAACATCGACTTCCACCACGACTACGTGCGCGTGGACGGCCACCGCATTCACTGCGTGACGGCGGGCGCCGGCCGCCCGGTCCTGCTGATTCCCGGCTGGCCGCAAACCTGGTACGCCTGGCGCCACGTCATGACCGCGCTGGCGGCCGACGGCTTCCTGGCGATCGCCGTCGATCCGCCCGGCAGCGGCCACTCCGACCGGCCGCCGGACGGCTACGACACCGGCGCGGTCGCCTCCGTGCTACACCACGCCATGGCGGCGCTGGGGCACGCGCGCTACGACGTCGTCGGCCACGACATCGGCATGTGGGTCGGCTACGCGCTGGCCAGCGACCATCCGGCGGCGGTGACGAAGCTGGCGCTGACGGAGGCGGTGATACCGGGCCTGGCGCCGGCGCCGCCGATTTTCGTGGCACCGGCCGACAACATCTTCCTGTGGCATTTCATGTTCAACCAGGTCGCGGACTTGCCGGAAATGCTGACGGCGGGCAGGGAGCGCGAGTACCTGCGCTTCATCTTCGACCGCTGGTCGCACCGCCGCGACCGGGTCGCCGTCGACGTCTACGCCGACGCCTATGCCACGCCGGGCGCGCTGCGGGCGGGCTTCGCCTACTACCGCGCCATCCCGGAGACCATCCGCCAGAACCTGTCGCGCGCCACGCGGCGCCTGGCCATGCCGGTGCTGGCGCTGGGCGCCGAGCACGCCACGAACGACGCGCCGCTGCTGACCATGCAGGGCAACGCCAGCGACCTGCGCGGCGCCATCATTGCCGACAGCGGCCACTTCGTCATGGAGGAAAATCCCGAGCAGTTCATCGGTCATCTGCTACCGTTTCTACGGCACGGCAATGCCGGCGCGGGCGCCGGCCTGGTGGACGGCGGGATTGCCGACGCTCAGCGGTGACGTCCATGGAGTGCCGCCGATAAGGAGCACCGCTCGTCGACCACCGGCTTGGCGCCGGTCTCTTGATGGAGTAGGGTGTGTCAGGCCTACTGCCTGACACCGGCCACTGAAGAATAGCTTTCCAGTAGAAGCGTCGCCTCCCTCATAAGGCAATGGCGCGCGTTCCCTGTGACGCGCGCGACTTGGTCAACGGGCTGGAATGGCGGAGTTCGACAGCATGGTATCGGCGATATCCAACAGCGCCCGCAGGCGATCCATGTGCCGCAGGTCATGGTGGTAACCTACCCAGATATCCCTGCCTGGCGGCGGCTCGGGTGTCTCGATGCGCTGTAAGCCGGAGGCTGCATCGCCAAGCGGCCTTGGCAGTACTGCCACACCCATGCCTTGCGCGCACATCCGGGCCTGCACTGCGCGGCTTGTGCTGGTGAAGACACGCCGTGACAGTGGAAACCGGTCAAGCAGCCAGGCCACATCGGGAAAGTGCGACTGCGCCGAATTCATCAGAATGAGTCCGACCGAAGCCGGATCCTGTTGCATCGCGCGCGCGGAGTCGGCCGAGCCGTAAAGACCGTACGGAATGCTCATCAGGCGGCGCTGAACGATGTCGGGTTCCGTGAAGGGCACGATACGGAAGGCCACATCGGCCTCGCGACGCGACAGATCGAGCAGCCGGTAACTGGCGATCACCTCGGGCACAATGGCTGGATGGCGGCGCGTTAATTCAGCCAGCACGGGCGCCAGAACATAGCCGGCAAACCACTCCGCTGAAGATATCCGTAACACGCCTTCGAGACGTTCGTGGTTGCCCGCCAACCGTCGTTCCATGGCCAGCCCGGAATTTTCCATGGATTCCGCCAGCGCCAGCACCGCGTCCCCGGTGTCCGTGAGTACCAGTCCATCCTTGGTCCTGCGGAAGAGCGCCTGCTCCGCCTCATCTTCGAGCGCCTTGATCCGCCGACCCACGGTCGGATGACTTACCCCGAGTCTGCGGGCCGCCTCGCCCAAAGAACCGGAGCGGGCCACCGCCAAAAAAATTCGGACGTCGCTCCATTCCATGTGTGAAACCCCGTTCAAAAATGTACGCCGAATATACAGGAATGGCAGTTCACCGACAAATCTGTTTGCAGCATCATGGCGCTTATCGAGCTGGCCCACCCAGGGTCGGCATTTTCAAATGCTCATTCCTCAAGGAGATTCCCGATGTCAAAAGAACTTGAAGCCCGCCTGGACGCAATCGAAAGCCGTTTCGCCATCGATGCACTCATCGCCAATTACGCGGAAGCGTTCGACACAATGAACATGGACCTGCTAGCAACCCTCTGGCATCCCGACTCGCGCCTATTGCTTGGACAGAATGGCAACTCCGAGGGCCTGGAGGCCATCTTGGCGCAGGCTGAGGTCAACATGAAACGTATGCCGCACATGCATCACTGGATGGCCAACGCGCTGATTACCGTGGAAGGTGATAGCGCTCATGGAACGGTGGCGGCAGACTGCATTTTCTACGACGTCGACCAGGGCCCGTTGCAGGTAAGTGGTCAGTACAAGGATATCTATGATCGACGAAACGGCCGCTGGGCATTCGTCGAGCGCAGGTTCACGATGCACTATGCAACGCCGCTGAAAAATTGGGCCCCGGTGGCAGGCACGGAGCGCTTCGGTCTTCCGGCATGACCCACGCCTTCTCCACTGAAACCATGCAAACGACGACGTCCGCCACCCGGCGCTGGTCGGCTTTTGCGGTGTTACTGGTGGGGGCATTCTTGCCCCCGCTGGACTTTTTCATCGTGAATGTCGCCCTGCCGTCCATCCAGAACTCGCTTCATGCCAGCGCTGCGGAACTACAACTTGTTATTTCCGGATATGCCGCAGCCTATGCGGTCTTCCTCATTACCGGTGGTCGACTCGGTGACCTATATGGCCGACGCAAAATCTTCCTTATTGGCATCAGCGGCTTCGGACTGACCTCGGTATTGTGCGGTCTGGCCACTTCACCGGCCTTGCTGATCGTCGGTCGTATCCTTCAAGGCCTGAGTGCGGCGGCCATGGCGCCACAAGGGCTGGCGTCCATCCACGCGCTGTTTCCGGAGCAAGAGCGTGCACGTGCGCTGGGCCTGTACGGTGCCGCTGTCGGACTGGCAGCGGTGGCCGCGCAAGCGCTTGGTGGTGCGTTGATCTCCGCAGACTTCTTTCACCTGCAATGGCGAATCATTTTTCTGATTAACCTGCCGGTTGTCGCGGCCGTCCTGATTTTCGGGTTCCCGTTGCTGCCCGACGTACGCGGCGATCATCCGGCACCGCTCGACAAAACCGGCATGCTGCTGTGTGCCCTTACGCTCGCCTTGTTGATTGTTCCGCTGGTCGAGGGACGGGAGTTCGGTTGGCCGTGGTGGGCCTGCGCGATGCTCATCGCTTCCCCTGTCGCTGGCGTTTGCTTCTGGAAGTACGAAAAGGCCTATGCCCGTCGAGGCGGGGTCCCGCTCGTCAGCGTTGAGCTGGTCAAGTTGCCTGGGCTGATGAGTGGCCTCGTAGGTGTGCTCTTCTTCTATGTCGTCTCTGCCTTTTTCCTGGTCTTCTCCGTTTATCTCCAATCGGCAATCGGGCTGAGTCCTCTGGAAACGGGGTTGGTCTTTCTGCCCTTCGGCATAGGCGCCTTCATAGGCCCGCTGACGACGCCGCTGGCGATACGCGTTTTCGGCAGGTTCGTTCCTGCCATCGGCATGATGCTCGAAGTCGTCGGCTGCGTAATCCTGGCGGTCATCGTCGCTTCCGCGCCTGCCCGAATGCCCGCCCAGATTCCGCTGGTCATTGCAGTGGGGCTATTGGGCTTCGGTCAAGGATGGGCGCTGCCAACACTCGTGCGCTCTGTCATCAATCGGGCTCCGGCAACCGGCTCCGGGATGATTGCCGGCATCACGAACTCAGCCTTACAGATCAGCGCAGCGCTTGGCGTCGCTGTCATGGGGGGCATCTTCTTCGCCGTGGCAGGAGCATCGCCCGACTCGGTCTCGATGGCCAAAGCGTTAACCGCCTCAATGCTGTGCGTGGCCGCCAGTCTGTCAATCTCTGCGGTCTTTTCTATCGTGGCGTCCAGGCCGGGGCGATAGATGATGTTGCCATTCGCCCCGTGAAGCGGCGGGTTGGCGGTTAGTAATCCCAGATCACCGGCACCCAACGGAAGGCGTCGCCGTCGATGGCAACCCGACTGACGGAAGGGAACGGCAAGTGGGCGGCCACGAGCAGCCCGCCGTTCTCCGCCAGTTCCCGGAACAGGCGCACGCGTACGCGAGCCGCCTCCTCTGGGTCGTGTTCGAAGCCATTTTGCCACTCTGGATGCTCGAACCCGACCGGAAACATGGCGTCGCCGGCGAACATCAGCCGCTCACCATCGGATTCCAGATCGACCACGCTGTGACCAGGTGTGTGGCCGCCGGTGAGACGCACGATCACTCCCGGCGCGACTTCGTACGTGTCGTCGAAAATCCGAATCCGGCTGCGGTATTCATCATAGAAGCTGGCGGCCGTTGAGCGCAGCACATCCGGCACCGGCTTCGGCATGGCCGTGTGGGAGAAATCGGGCGACGTCCAGAACTTGACCTCGGCGGCGGCCACGTGGATGCGCACGTCCGGACGCAGCCGGTTTTTCACGTCATCGACGAGCATCCCGCCAACGTGGTCCATGTGCATGTGGGTAATGATCACGTCGGTCACGGATTCCAGGCTGATGCCGGCGGCCTCCAGGCGCTGCGGAAACTGCCCGGCTCGCGGGAAGCCCGGGAACTGACCTCCCAGCCCCGCGTCGATGAGGATGGTCTGGTCGCCGCTGCGCACCACCATCACGTTCAACGGCCAGTCGAACGTCTGCTGCGGCATGAAATGATCGTCCAGCCAGATTGCCAGGTCGGCTTCGGCGACATTGGTGGCCATCGTCGCGGTGGGTAACGGCAGCACTCCGTCGCTGATGACCAGCACGTCCAGCTTGCCGAGCCTTAACGCGTAACGCGACGGCACCAGCTCCTGTGGCGCATTGATTAAACCCATGTCGGTATGCGTATCACGTTTGATCGGGCTCTTTTTTGTTGGCGCCTGAATATTGCTGACCATTTGATTCATGTTCATCTCCTGTTGAATGTTGCGAATGGTTTGATGCGTGTTGAAACGAGCGCCGTTTATGCGGGCGACAGGTTCACAGGTCGGTGACCCGCTCCGGATCGGCCGACGCCAGCGCGGCGGCGCGCTCGGCCTTTGGCGGATAGATCCAGACGGTGTTGATCTCCCGCTTCGTCTTCTTGGCAACCTCGCCGACCATCTCCACCTTGCGCTCCCAGCCGCGCGTGAACAGCGCGCCGGCTTCGCCGAGGTCCAGACAGGTGACGTAGGCCTTCTGGTGGTAGGGTTTGGTCGGCACGCCGAGCAGCTCGGCTGCGGCGTTGTTACCGGCAAAAGCGCCCATCCTCGTGGCGTGCTGGCAAGACATCAATGCGAAGTTGCCTTCGTCGTCGCAGGCGGCGCGGGCGGCGTCGCCGGTGGCGAAGACGCCTGGAACGCCCGGCACGCGCAGGTCGCGGTCGACCAGCAGCCGGCCGGAATTGTCGCGCTCAGCGGTGATTTGTTCGTTCAGCGGGGCGGCGCGAATGCCCGCCGCCCAAATGACGGTCTCGGTCCCGATGTGTTCGCCGCTGGACAAGGTGATGCCGGATTTGTCGAGCGAGGCGACGCCGACGCCGAGGCGTGTCTCCACGCCGAGCTTGCGCAGCGCGTCGTCGATGACGGGGCGGGAATCGGGGCCCATGTCGGGTGCGATCACATTGTTGCGGTCGACGATGATGACGCGGGTCTGGACATCGTTGCCGAGTATCCTGCGCAGCCGCGCCGGGATTTCGGTCGCCGCCTCGATGCCGGTGAAGCCTCCGCCAACCACAACGACCGTGTCGCGCCCGTTCGTGGCGGGACGGCCGGCCAGGCCGTGCACGTGCTTGTCGAGGGCGAGCGCGTCGTCGAGCGAGTCGACGCTGAAGCTGTGCTCGGCGAGACCGGGTATGTTCGGACGAAACAGCCGGCTACCCGAAGCCACGACGAGGCGGTCGTAGGAGAGCGACTTGCGTCCCCCTTCCCGGGTCGCGATGCCTACGGTGCGGGAGTTGGCGTCGACCGTCTCGGCGCGGCCTTGCACATACACAACGTCGGTGGCATTGAACAGCTCCAACAGCGACGCGGTGAGGGTTTCGGGATTCGGTTCGTAGAGCCGGGGGCGGACCACCAGCGTCGGTTCTGGAGATACCAGCGCGATTTCCAGTTCCTCCGGTGTAACGCCCCGGATATCGCGCAGGCGGGCGGCGGAAAGCGCGGCGTACATGCCGGCAAAGCCGGCCCCTATGATGACGAGTCGCATATGACTTACTCCTTTGGTGATGGGCACAGCCATAATGTAGCTAGCCGCACACGCGAGCGCTCCATCGCGATTGACCTCGTTGCAGCGCGATTGCTGCTAACGCGCGCGCCGGCGCCATTCGCTCGGCGTTTCGCCGGTGAGTTTGCGGAACCCGGCGGCAAAGGCGGTTTGCGAGGCATAGCCAAGCGCCGCCGCAACCGACATGACGGATGCGTCGGTGTCCCGCAGCATGGTCATGGCTTGCTCGAGCCGGTGCTGGCGCAGCCAAGCATGAGGCGCAAGCCCGGTGCTTTCCTTGAAGGCGCGACAGAAGTGAAACCGCGACAGGCTGGCCTCCGCTGCGAGCGCCGCGAGCGAAACGTCGGCGTCGTTGTCCGAACGCAGGCGTTCGATCGCGCGACGAAGGGCCTTCGGCGCCAGCCCGCCCCTGATCGGCTGAACCGTTGCCGGTGAGCCGATGTGCGCGGCCAGCAGCCGCGTGGCCAGCAGGTCTATCAGTTGCTGCCTGAACAGCGTATCAAGAGCCTCATTGCCTTCCAGGAAATCGGACACGCTCAAGAGCAAGCGCGATGTGATGGGATCGGGCTGCGCGGTGCGCTCGAGCAGTTCGACCGGAGCGGCGATCCCGGCTTCGTCGGCGATGCGCGCGAGCGATGCATGCGGAAGATAGAGCGTAATGATATCGACAGGTTTCGGGATATCCCATCGGGAGCTTGAGGCTTGCGGAATGATGATCACCACCCCGGGGCGAAGCGTTCCAATCGCCGTCGATCTTCCCGACCGACGTTGCATGCGCTGCACTGTGCCGTTGTAAGCCATGACGACGTGGTGGATCATGGGGCCGACGACGTCGTGCAAGGGATCATGTTTCCAATGGGCGATACCGGCGCCGGACTGGTCCAAGGTCATGCGCAATGGCGTGGTTCCGAGCACCCGCGCCATCTCCTTGTCGGCTGGACGTGCATCGGCAATTGGCAAGTCGCTCTCGCGCGCCTCGAAATAGTCGCGTGAGATCGGTGACGTTTTCATGCTTCGGGCCTGTCAAGGTAATGGGTGACGCCCTGTGCGTCTCCCATACCTGTAAGACGGCTGCCCCGACCGGTTTGTGACAGGTTGCCGAGCTATCTTGTTCGGCAAAAAAAACGCCAACCGGTGGAACGGGTTGGCGTTTTTGCGGAACAGTCTGCGTGTGGTAAATAGAAGAGTTTGTTTTCCTAGGAAAAATCACGTAACACTTTGAAATATAAAGATTTTATTGAGTAGGGAATATTCACTCATTGGCATCAAAAAACCCGACGGACTTTATTGTCTCGATTCAACACTCAGCTTGACGGTTCCGCGCTTACTCCACGGTCACCGACTTGGCCAAATTCCGTGGCTTATCCACATCCGTCCCCCGCGCCAGCGCCGAGTGATACGCCAGCAGCTGCAACGACACCACGTGCAGGATCGGCGACAGCAAACCATAATGCTCCGGCAAGCGGATCACGTGGATGCCTTCGCCGGAGGTGATGCGCGAATCGACGTCGGCGAACACGTACAGCTGGCCACCGCGCGCGCGCACCTCCTGCATGTTCGACTTCAACTTCTCAATCAGCGCGTCGTTCGGAGCGATGGTGACGACCGGCATTTCCTCGGTGACCAGCGCCAGCGGGCCGTGCTTCAACTCGCCGGCCGGATACGCCTCGGCGTGGATATACGAAATCTCCTTGAGCTTGAGCGCGCCTTCGAGCGCGATCGGGTAGTGCATGCCGCGCCCGAGGAACAGGGCGTTTTCCTTGCGCGCGAAATCGTCGGCCCAGGCGATGATCAACGGCTCCAGCGCCAGCACGGCGGAGATCGCGACCGGCAGGTGGCGCATCGCTTTCAGATGCTGCGCTTCCTCGGCGTCGGTGAGGCGGCCATTGATTTGCGCCAGCGACAGCGTCAGCAGGAACAGCGCCGCCAGCTGCGTGGTGAAGGCCTTGGTCGAGGCGACCCCGACTTCCACGCCAGCGCGCGTGATGTAGGCCAGCTTGCATTCGCGCACCATGGCGCTGGTGGCGACGTTGCAGATGGTCAGCGTGTGCTCCATGCCGAGGCTGCGCGCGTGCTTGAGCGCGGCCAGCGTGTCGGCCGTTTCGCCGCTTTGGGAGATGGTGACGACTAAGGTATTGGGATGCGGCACGCTGTCGCGGTAGCGGTATTCGCTGGCGATTTCGACGTTGACCGGGATCTTGGCGACCGATTCGATCCAGTATTTGGCCGTCAGGCCCGAGTAGTAGCTGGTGCCGCAGGCGAGGATGAGGACGCGGTCGATCTGCTTGAAGACGTTGTAGGCGCCGTCGCCGAACAGTTCCGGCATGATGCCGGTGACGCCTTCGAGCGTGTCGCCGATGACGCGCGGCTGCTCGAAGATTTCCTTTTGCATGTAGTGGCGGTACGGGCCCAGCTCGGCCGCGCCGGTGTGCGCCTGCACGGTTTTGACTTCGCGCTGCACCGGCTTGCCGTCGGCGTCGACGATCCAGGTGCGGCCCAGTTGCAGGTCGACCACGTCGCCTTCTTCCAGGTAGATGATCTGGTCGGTGGTGCCGGCCAGCGCCATGGCGTCGGAGGCGACGAAGTTTTCGCCCTGGCCGATGCCGACGATCAGCGGCGATCCCTGGCGGGCGGCGACCACGCGGTGCGGCTCTTCGCGGCTGAAAACGGCGATGGCGTAGGCGCCGTGCAGGCGTTTGACGGCGTGCTGGACGGTGTCGAACAGGTCGCCGTTGTACATGTGGTCGACCAGGTGGGCGATCACTTCGGTGTCGGTCTGGCTTTGGAAGACGTAGCCGAGCGCGGTCAGTTCGGCGCGCAGTTCGTCGTGGTTTTCAATGATGCCGTTGTGGACCAGGGCGATGCGCGCCTGGTCGGCCGAGGGCGAAAAGTGCGGGTGGGCATTGTGCGAGGCGGGGGCGCCGTGCGTGGCCCAGCGCGTGTGGGCGATGCCGGTGAAGCCTTTCATGTGCGCTTCGTCGATCTGCTTTTCCAGGTCGGCCACGCGCGAGGTGCTGCGCGAGCGTTGCAGTTGGCCGTCGACGTGCAGGGCGACGCCGCAGGAGTCGTAGCCGCGGTATTCCAGGCGCTTGAGGCCTTCGATCAGGATCGGGGTGATGTTGCGTTGCGCTACCGCGCCGACGATGCCGCACATAGAAAACCTCTTCTGTTAAGTTAGGAGGCCATCGTAGAGCAGCCTCTGTGAAATATGCTTTCTTATTGACTCATCTTCTGAAATAATCTTTCATCACTTCGATATCATGAAATATTATTTCATTTAGACGGGAAAATTTTATGGATGAGATAGATCGTCGCATTCTCAACGTGCTGCAGGTTGATGCGTCGCAAACCAATAGCGAGCTGGCGCTGGCTGTCCATGTATCGCCGCCGACCTGTCTGCGCAGGGTCAAGCAGTTGACGGAGTCCGGGGTTATCCAGCGGCAGGTGGCGATTGTGGCGCCGGAGAAGGTGGGGCCGAGCTTGACGGCGATTGTGGAGATTTCGCTGGATGTTCAGGCGGCCGAGCGTATGGCGGAGTTCGAGGCGCATGTGGCGGGGGAGGATGCGGTGCTGCAGTGTTATCGCGTGGCGCCCGGGCCGGATTTCGTGCTGATCGTGCAGGTGGCGGATATGCCTGCTTATCATGCGCTGGCGCATCGGTTGTTTGCGACACGGACCAATGTGCGGAATGTGAAGGCATATTTTTCGACGTTTCGGAGTAAGTTTGAGACGCGGATTGCGGTTTGAACGGTTGTCCTCCGTTTCTCCCTTGCTTGTGCACAGGGTTGTTCACATCTCTGTTTTCTTTGCTGGACTTTTCCCAGTGTTTGCACAGCTTGTTCAGGGGCTTTGCACTCGCTTATACCCAGCTTTATCCACATTTAAAAGTTATCCTGCGTTACTCACATGATTTCCCACAGGTTTATCCACAACATGGCTGACATCACGGCTGAGTGCGGCTTTGCGGATCACCGGCGCTCACCGGGATGAAGTTGTTCCGGTGTTTTCCCCTGCTTATACCCGGGTTCTTCAGGGCTTATCAGCAGGCTTCTCCACATCTTTATCCACAAATAAAAAAGCCGGGATAGTTATCCCGGCTTGTTCGAGTGGATATCCACATGGTTGTCCACATCACCTCATTTTGGCTTCTTGACCGGACGGCTCCAGTTTTCGATCGTGACTTGGCGCGGACGGGAAATCGTCAGCTTGCCGGCCGGCGCGTCCTTGCTCAGGGTGGTGCCGGCGCCCAGGGTGGCGCCCTTGCCGACGGTGACCGGGGCGATCAGTTGGCTGTCGCTGCCGATGAAGGCGTCGTCCTCAATGACCGTGCGCGACTTATTCACGCCGTCATAGTTGCAGGTGATGGTGCCGGCGCCGATGTTGACGCGCGAGCCGATGGTGGCGTCGCCGATGTAGGCCAGGTGGTTGGCCTTGCTGTGCGCGGCGACCTGGCCGTTCTTGATTTCGACGAAGTTGCCGACGTGGACGTCCTCGGCCAGCACCGTGCCCGGACGCAGCCGGGCGTACGGGCCGATGATCGAGACTTCGCCGACCACCGCCTCTTCGATATGGCAGAAGGGCTTGATCTGGGCGCCGGCCAGGATGCGGGCGTTGACGATGACGTTGTGGGCGGCGACGCGCACGCCGTCACCCAGCTCGACCTTGCCTTCAAACACGCAGCCGACGTCGATGGTGACGTCGCGGCCGCAGATCAATTCCCCGCGCACATCGATGCGCGCCGGGTCCATCAAGGTCACGCCCTGTTCCAGCAACTTGAGGGCGATGTTGCGCTGGTGGATGCGTTCGAGCTCGGCCAACTGCACTTTGCTGTTGACGCCGGCCACTTCCCACTGCGCCGACGGTTGCGCCGAGACCACCCGCACGCCGTCGGCCACCGCTTGCGCGACGATGTCGGTGAGGTAGTACTCGCCCTGGGCGTTGTTGTTCTTGAGCGCGCCCAGCCAGCGCTTCAGGTGCGCGGTCGGCGCGACCATGATGCCACTGTTGATTTCCTTGATGGCGCGCTCGGCGTCGGTGGCGTCCTTCTGCTCGACGATGCGGACGATCTCGCCTCCCTCACGCACGATGCGACCCAGGCCGAACGGATCGTCCTGCTCGACCGTCAGGATGCCCAGCTTGTCGTTGCCGGCGACGTCGACCAGCGCCTGCAGCGAGGCGCTCGTCGTCAGCGGCACGTCGCCGTACAGGATCAGGGTCGGCACGCTGTCGTCCAGCTCCGGCAGCGCTTGCATGACAGCGTGGCCGGTGCCCAGCTGCGGCTCCTGGAGGGCGGTGGCGACCTTTTCTGGCTGCTTGGCCAACAGTTCCTGCACGGCAGCGCCCCCATGTCCGTAAATAACGCATAATCGGCTGGCACACAGGCTGCGCGCGGTATCGAGCACATGCGAGAGCAATGGCTTGCCGGCCAGTGGATGCAAAACCTTGGGCAGCGCGGATTGCATGCGTTTGCCCATACCCGCGGCGAGAATAACGACGTTCATAAGAAGCCAGATAGAGTGAGTGAGTAAATGCAAAAGTCTAACATGTCCCAAAACGGTAACCGAACGCTAAGCCGCCTTTTCCTGATTGCGCTCATGACCGTGCTGGCCGCGTGCAGTTCGCTACGCCTGGCCTATAACAATGGCGACACACTGCTGTACTGGTGGCTGGACGGTTACGTCGATCTGACCTCCGATCAAAAAGGCTGGGTGCAGAAGGAGATCGACAAGCTGTTCAGCTGGCACCGCAAGACCCAGTTGAACGACTACGTGCATATCCTGCAAACGGGGCAGAAGCAGCTGGCCGGCAACCTGACGGCCGCCGACCTGCAAGCCGACTACGACGATATCAAAGGCCGCACGCAGAAGCTGCTGCTGAAGGCGGCGCCGGAACTGGCCGGCCTGGCGACTTCGCTAGAGCCGGACCAGATCGACACGCTGGAGAAGAAGTTCGCCTCCAACCTCGACGACTTCCGCAAGAAGAACATGAAGGGCGACAAGGAAGCCCAGCAGAAATTCCGCTACAAGAAATCGATGGAGCAGTTCGAGCTGTGGTTCGGCAATTTCTCGAAGGCACAGGAGGAAGAGATCCGCAAGGCTTCCGACGCCCGCCCGCTGGACAATGAAATCTGGCTGAACGAGCGCAAGCGCCGCCAAAACGCGATCCTGACCCTGGTGCGCAAGGTACAGCAGGAGAAGTTGAGCAAGGAGGCGACCATTCCGCTCATCAATACGCTGATCAAGGATTCCTTCAACCGTCTGGAGAACTCCGAGCACAAACAGTTCTTCGAGGCTTCCGAGCAGGGTAGCTTGCAGCTGATTTTGACGGTGGTGAAGATCGCCACGCCGGAGCAAAAGGCGCACGCGCAGAAGCGCATGCAAGGCTGGATCAACGACTTCCGCAGCCTGGCGGCGGAGGCCCGCTGACCAGCGCCAGCAAGCCCGTATGGTATAGTGGACCCTGTTGAATCAATGACTTAGAACACAGCCACATGCCAAAGAAGCCAGCAAGCAAAGCCGCAAAACCCGCAAAAGTCCCGGTCCACGGTCCCCAGCACAGCAACCAGGTGCGCATCATCGGCGGGGCGTGGAAACGCACTCCGCTGCCGGTATTGAGCGCGCAAGGCTTGCGGCCGACGCCGGACCGCGTGCGCGAGACGGTGTTCAACTGGATCAACCACCAGCGCGATGCCAACTGGGCCGATGCGCAGGTGCTGGATCTGTTCGCCGGCAGCGGCGCGCTCGGTTTCGAGGCGGCCAGCCGGGGCGCCAAGTCGGTCATGATGATCGACTCCAACGTGCCGGTCGTGCGGCAGCTCGATGAAATCAAGACCAAGCTGAAAGCGGACAATGTGCAGATCATGCGCGGCGACGCGTTGGCGGTTGCGCAGTCGGCCGCCGCCCGCGGCCAGAAATTCGACCTGATTTTCCTCGATCCGCCGTATCAGCAAGAGTTTTTGGAGCGCTGCCTGCCGCAGTGCACAAGACTCTTGAAAGAGGGCGGCCTGGTGTACGCCGAGTCCGGCGCGGCGCTGGAATTCGAAGCGGAAGCGACGCCGGACTGGATGGCCCAGTGGGAAGTGATCCGCGCCGACAAGGCGGGAATGGTATTCTTCCATTTGCTCAAGCTGAAGGAATTAGTGGCTTAGTAACAACTCAGTTGCTATTTAATTGCTACTTATTCTCCCTAAACTGCCCGATATTAAGGCAGACATCGTTTTTCAGGCATAATGCGCGTTCTATATTGGTGCACTGCAGGGAGCCGCAATGGTAGTAGCTGTTTATCCAGGAACGTTCGATCCGCTGACCCGTGGTCATGAAGATCTGGTGCGTCGCGCATCGGGTCTGTTCGACACGCTGGTGGTCGGCGTCGCCGACAGCAAGAACAAGAAACCTTTCTTTTCACTGGAAGAACGCCTGACCATCGCCAACGAAGTGCTGGGCCATTATCCGAACGTGAAGGTGGAGAGTTTCTCCGGTCTGTTGAAGGATTTCGTGCGCGCGCACGATGCCCGCGTCATCGTCCGCGGCCTGCGCGCCGTGTCCGACTTCGAATACGAGTTCCAAATGGCGGGCATGAACCGCTACCTGCTGCCGGACGTCGAAACGCTGTTCCTGACGCCGTCCGACCAGTACCAGTTCATCTCCGGCACCATCGTGCGCGAAATCGCCGTCCTGGGCGGAGATGTCTCCAAGTTTGTTTTCCCATCGGTCGACCGCTGGCTGCAAAAGAAAATCGCAGCCACCCAGACCGAATAAGCGAGTTCCGTCATGGCCTTAATGATCACCGACGACTGTATCAATTGCGACGTTTGCGAGCCCGAGTGCCCGAACGACGCGATCTACATGGGCGCGGAAATTTACGAAATCAATCCGGATAAATGCACCGAGTGCGTCGGCCACTTCAATGAGCCGCAGTGCCAGCAAGTCTGTCCGGTCAGCTGCATCCCCTTCAATCCCGCCTGGCGCGAGACCGAAGAGCAGCTGCGCGCCAAATACGAGCACCTGCAGGCCGCCAAGGCTTGACCGCCATGCGACGCCGACAACTCATCAAGAGCCTGGTGGCAGGCGCCGTAATGGCCGCCTGCGTCCAGCCGCCCGCGTTCGCCACTGTCGAGGTGGCCGGCGCCAAGTTCGACGACATCGCCACCGTGGCCGGCAAGGAGCTCAAGCTGAACGGCGCCGGCCTGCGCAAGAAGGTCATTTTCAAGGTGTATGCGGCCGCGCTGTACCTGGCCGAAAAGAAAACCACCGTTCCCGACGTGCTCGGCGCCACCGGCCCGCGCCGCGTCAGCATCATCATGCTGCGCGACGTCACCTCGGACGACTTCGGCAAGGCCTTCATGGAAGGCTTGAGCTCCAACACCGACAAGATCGAGCGCACCCGCATCCTGCCGCAGACGATGAAGTTCGGCGAAGTGTTCGCGCAGATCCAAACGCTGAAAAAAGGCGACCAGATGCTGCTCGACTGGATACCGGGCGAGGGCACCCAGTGCTATCTGAACGGTAAAAAGCTGGGGGATTTGATGCCGGATGTGGCGTTCTATAACGCCGTGCTGCGTATCTGGCTGGGCGACAAGCCGGTGGACAGCTCGCTCAAGCCCGCCCTGCTGGGCGAGCGCTAAAACCAAACCCGCATACTTTTAGCGATACGCTTGCGTCACCGCTTAGGGGTCGGACCCGATGGGTCCGACCCCGCATGGCCGTGCGGGGTAATCTTAAGCGCGCGAAGCCATCGCGCGCAGCTCGGCGGCATGGCTCGCACCGCATTCGCTGGTGTTAAGCATACGCTTGAGCATCATCGCATCGCGCATCTGGCGGCGCTGCAGACGTTCTTCCTTGGTCAACTTCGGCTTCACGATCAGCACGGCGGCGCGCGCGCAGCCGCGCAGCAGCGGTTTGAACAAAACCAGCAGGCCCACGGTGACAACGGCGGCCAGCGCCAGCTGTATGGCGGTGATGAACGAAAGAGCTTGCAGTACTGAGATGATGGTAGACATGATAGACCGGTGCATTTAGAATCAGTGTAACTATAGTGCAGCGCAGCATAAGTATCCAATTTACTTCCACGATAACAATTATTCGTTTAGTGAATGGCAAAGCTTATCCTTGACGAGAAATCTGTATTTCTCGATACTGTCTTATCCTATTTTCATACTACCTGAGCCAACATGAGCTTTTTGACGCTGGACTTGAATTTGTTACGCGTCTTCGACGCCGTGATGACAGAACAAAATCTGACACGCGCGGCAGGCCATCTGGCCATGACCCAGCCCGCTGTTTCGAACGCTATCAAGCGTCTGCGCGAGAGCCTGGGCGACGAATTGCTGATACGCACCGCCTACGGCGTCAAGCCAACGCCGCGCGCCGAATCACTGTGGCCGTCCGTGCGCAGCGCGCTGGCCAGCCTGGAGGCGGCGGTGGCGCCGGAGACCTTCGACGTCTCCGCCGCCCACGCGACCTTCCGCATGGCCATGGCCGACGCCACCGCCGCCTTCTGGCTGCCATCGCTGATGCGCTCGATCGAAAGCGAAGCGCCCGGCGTGAACGTGCGCATGGTGCCGCTGACCACGCGCGAACCACGACCGATGCTGCTGCGGGGTGACATCGACCTGGCGGTCGGCTTCTTCCCTGGTGTGGCGGCGCAGCTGTCGTACGAGACGGGTTCGCCGATCCGCCATGAGCGGCTGTATTCCGGGCATTACGTTTGCGTGATGCGGCGCGACCATCCGCTGGCCAAGGTCGAGCTGAACCTGGACAACTACTGCAAGGCCAATCACCTGCTGGTGAGTTTTTCGGGCCGCGCGCATGGCCTGGTCGACGAGGCGCTGGCGCAAATCCAGCGCGAGCGGCGGATTCTGCTGACGGTGAATCAATTCTTCACGGCGGGCCGTGTGGTGGCGAACTCGGATCTGATCACGGTGTTGCCGCGTCACTTGATCGCCTCGACGGGCATGACGGATGCGTTGATCGCCAAGGAATTGCCGTTCCAGCTGCCGGCGGTCCACCTGGACATGCTGTGGCACGAACGCGATGCGCGCAGCCCGGCGCACAAATGGCTGCGTATGCATCTGGAAGGCATGAACCAGGTCGCGGCGCGGACGGCGCCAGGCAGCGCGCCAAAGAAAGACACCGCCTGATCCTTGCACCGATGACCTTCAAATACCTCGGAGGCACGTAGGGCGGATTAGCGCAGCGTAATCCGCCATGTATGCGTTTCGACGGCGCATGCAATGGCGGATTACGGCGTTCCGCCTAATCCGCCCTACGTGGATCCTCGGGTGAGGTCAATCGCTGAAATACGCCGCGCGGTCCAGATCCTCGAGCAATCCCGGATGCGCCGGCGCCCACCCCAACCCTTGCCGTGTCGCCTCGCTCGACGCCAGCCAATCGGTGCCAAAAAACCGCCCCAGCCAGCCGAAATGCCCGGCCGCCTGCTCTCCCGACAACCCCACCACCGGCAAATTCAACCGTCTGCCGATCACCTCGGCGATTTGCCGCGTCGCCACGCCTTCCTCCGCCACGCCGTGATAAGCCGTGCCCGCCACGCCGTCTTCCAGCGCCAGCCGGTACAGCCGCGCCGCATCGCGCCGATGCACGGCGGGCCAGCGATTCATTCCGTCACCGATGTACGCCGACACTCCCTTTTCGCGCGCGATGCCGATCAGCGCCGGCACAAAGCCATGATCGCCGTCGCCATGCACCGACGGCGGCAGGCGGACCACCGACGCGCGCACGCCGCGCCCGGCCAGCGCCAACGCGACCTGTTCGGAAGGAACGCGGTACGCGCCGACAGAGCCCGGTATGGCCGCATCGTGCTCCGCTACGGGCCGGCCCGCCGCCAGCACACCGATCGCCGACGTCACCACGAACGGCTTGCCGGAGCCCGCCAGTGCGGCACCGATCGCCTCGATCGCCGCCAGGTCGATCCTGGCCGATGCGGCCATGTTCGAAAAGTCGTGGATGAACGCCGTGTGGATCGCGCCGTCGCAGGCCTGCGCCGCCGCCGCGAGGGTGGCCGGCGCCGATAAATCGCCGCGATGCGCCTCGGCGCCGGCAAGCGCCACCCTGGCCGCTGCGTCGTCGCCGCGCGCCAGCGCCAGCACCTGGTGCCCGGCTTGAATCAATTCTTCCACAACGGCGGAACCGACAAAGCCGGTCGCTCCGGTCACAAATACCCGCATGATCATCTCCCTGGATAGCTAAGGTGGCCATGATAGAACCGGTACGAAATCCGATCCATGCTATAAAGTCCATGTTATCTTCGCATTCGTCCAAATTCCATGGATCCACTTTCCGATGTCCTGGCGCTGCTCAAGCCGCGCAGCTATGTATCGGCCGGCTTCGACGCCGGCGGCGACTGGGCGGTCCGCTATCCGCCCAATATTGGCATCAAATGCTATTCGATCGTCTCCGGGCAATGCTGGCTGGCCGTCGATGGCGTCGCCGAACCGAATTTGTTGAAGGCCGGCGATTGCTTCCTGCTACCTGGCGGACGCCCGTTTGTGATGGGCAGCGACCTATCGCTGCCGGCGACCGATTCAGCGGAAGTGTTCGCGGCCCCGCGCGTCGCCGGGGTCATCCGGCACAACGGCGGTGGCGGCTGCCTGATGGTCGGCAGCCGCTTTTTCCTCGGCCACAGCCATGGCGACATCCTGCTGGCGATGCTGCCGCCGGTCGTGCATCTGCGGCAGGAGGCGGATCAAGCGGCACTGCTGTGGTCGGTCACGCGCATGATCCAGGAGCTGCATGAACAGCGGCCCGGCAGCTCGCTGATGGCCGAGCATCTGGCGCACATGATGCTGATACTGGCGCTGCGGCTGCACATGGAGGAGGGCGCGAAATCCGCAGGCGTGGACGCGGGCGTGGGCTGGCTCTTCGCGCTGGCGGATCGTCAGATGGGAGCGGTGCTCAGCGCCATGCACGCGGAGCCGGCACATCGCTGGACGCTGCAGGCGCTGGCGCAGCGCGCCGGGATGTCGCGCTCGGCTTTCGCGCTGAGGTTCAAGACAATGGTGGGGGCTTCGGCGATGGAGTATCTGACGCGCTGGCGCATGCTACTGGCGGGAGATAAATTGCTTAACACCAGTGCGCCGATTTCGGTGATCGCGCCGTCGCTAGGCTATGAATCGGAAAGCGCCTTCAGCACGGCCTTCAAGCGAGTGATGGGGTGTTCGCCACGGGATTACGTGCGCAGAACAACCCCATAAACGTGCTAATGCTTGGTACTGGAACGGTAACCGATGCGGAAACCACCCCAATGCTTGCCGTTCACATAAATCGGCGCCGACAGGTCGTGCATCACTTCCCCGGTATCGCGCTTGTAGGTCTGCAGCAGAAACGCCTTGGTGTTCGAGCCGCAGCGCTTGCCGGTGCGATCGCTGAAGATCCGCTTGGTGCGGTTGTTGACGATGTCGACATCGTAATTACCCGTCAACGGCTGCGAAAACTTCTTGTTATGGGTGGGGAAATAGCCGTTGTTATCCACAGCACCGGCGTAAGCCAGCTGCGGCATGGCCACCAACAATGCCTCCTGCAATGAAGGCAGCACGCGATCCGTAAAATCATCGAACCTCGTCTTATGCTTGGGCGGATCGGTGTTCGGGATCGGCGTATAGGTCCGGTCGAACAGCGCGTCGCGCGTGATCTTGCCAGACGACAGCGCCGCTTCAAAAATCCTGCCCACTTCCAGCGCCGCCTGCTGCGCGGCATACCGGATCTCATCGTGCGAGGTGGCGATCGACGACTCGCCCAGCGCGCCGGTGATGACCTCGGCCCGCTCGGCCAGCGCCATCGCCGAACTGGCGGCGCGCGGCAATTCCTTCTCCGTGGATAACAGGCTGTCGCGGATGCTGGCGATCGCCGCCGCAATTTCCTCGGTGGTGGCGACATGCTCGCGCGAGGCCCGGGCGATCTGGCCGATCTCGTCCTCCGACACGCCGGAGGAGCGCTCGATATTGCCCAGCAAACCGTGCACCTTCTCCACATTGCCGGCCGCCTCGCTGACCTGCGCCGCCAGCGACGTCATGCCGGTGGCGGCCTGTTCCGCTTGCTGGTTGATCTCACGCACCATGGTGCTGATTTCGTCGGTCGCTTCCTTGGTGCGCAAAGCCAACTGGCGCACCTCGCTGGCGACGACGGCGAAACCGCGCCCCTGCTCGCCGGCGCGCGCCGCCTCGATGGCGGCATTCAGCGCAAGCAGGTTGGTGCGGGCGGAAATCTCGCTGATCGCCTCGGTGAAGCCGTAGATTTTGCGGGAATTGGTTTGCAGGCTGGTCATGACGGACGCCGCCGTCTGGGCGTCCTGGCGCGCGGTGCGGATGCGTTGCAGGCCGTTGTCGGCCTCGCTGCGGCCGGCGACAGTCTCGCCGCGCACCTGGGCGGCGATCTTGGCGGCGCGCTCGGCGTTGGCGGCGATGCGCTCGGTGGTCGCGGCGTTTTGCGCCGAGCTCTGGACGATACCGCCGGCGGTGCCGACATCGAGCTCGATTTTCTTCTTAACGGAGTCGACGAAGTACGAGGTTTCCGCCGCGCCGATCATGATGGCGTCGATTTCCGCGCCCACGGTCTGGGCGAAGCGGCGTACGCCGCCCTCGTCGTTGTCCTGGCGGGCAGCCCACCAGGAGATCAGCGCGCCGGCCAGCGCCGCCGGCGCGGCCGTATAAATCAACGAGGCTTTATCGCCCGCCGCCAGATTGAACAAGTACGCCAGGCAAGTTCCGCCGGCCGTAGCACCCAACAACCATAATCCACGTTGCACCAACTTCTGCTGCAAAAGCTTCATTTGTCCCCCGTTGTACCCGACGCCCTGGCGCGTAGCGACTAATTTTATTTCCTACATACTACTTTATAGGTAACTTGGTGGTATTCTTGACTTCTTCCATCACGGCATAAGTGTGGGTTTCCCGCACACCTTTTTGGAGCAGGGTTTTACCCAGGAATTCGCGGTAGGCGGCCATGTCCTTGACCCGGGCCTTGACCAGGTAGTCGAAACCGCCGGCGACCATGTGGCATTCCAGCACTTCCGGAATGACCTGGACGCTGTGTTTGAAGGCGTCGAAGACTTCGGGCGTCGTGCGATCGAGCACGACTTCGATGAAAACGAGCAGTGAAACGTCGAGCAACTGGGGATTCAGCTGCGCGGTGTAGCCCATGATGTAGCCTGACTCGTGCAACTTGCGCACGCGCTCCAGGCAAGCGGCCGGTGACAGGTTCACCCGCGCCGCCAGCTCCACGTTGCTGATGCGGCCATCGCTCTGCAACTCCATCAAGATTTTTTTGCTGATCTTGTCTAACATTTCCGGGAACTCCCAAATAAATATTATTTGGTTAAATTGTCTCACTAAAAACAATCTATTGCTAGCCCCCTGTAATACCAGAATTAATCCAGAAGAAATCACTTTACAATCGAATCATCAGCAGTTCACGATTCGAGACCACGATTCAACCCAACTTCACGCTCTCAAGCTACCCGCTTGCAGAGCGTGTTTTTGTAAGTGGACGCGCCCAAATTTCCATTCTGAGAGTCATTCATGCAAGCAGCAGATCCAAGCGTTTTTACCCCCTTCGCAGCGTTACAAGCAGAAATCCTGCGCGACCCGATTCCACTGCGCGCAGCAGTGACGGCGGCCTACCGGCGAGACGAAGTGAGCGCGGTTCAGTGGCTATTGGATCAGATCAAAAACAACGACGCCGGCAGCCTGCAACAGGCACAGCAACTGGCGCATAAACTGGTCAGTTCGGTGCGCGAACAACGCACCCGCGCCTCCGGCGTCGACGCCCTGATGCACGAGTTCTCGCTGTCGTCGGAAGAGGGCGTGGCGCTGATGTGCCTGGCCGAAGCACTGTTGCGTATTCCCGACAATGCCACCGCCGACCGCCTGATCGCCGACAAAATCAGCAAAGGCGACTGGCGCAAGCATTTGGGCGAGTCGCCGTCGCTGTTCGTCAACGCGGCCACCTGGGGCCTGCTCATCACCGGCAAGCTGGTCAGCACCAACAGCGAAACCGGCCTGGGCTCGGCGCTGACCAAGCTCATTTCCAAGGGCGGCGAGCCGCTGATCCGCAAGGGCGTCGATCTGGCGATGCGCATGCTGGGCAATCAATTCGTCACCGGCCAGACCATCGACGAGGCGATCAAGAACGGCCAGGCCAACGAGGCACGCGGTTATCGTTATTCATATGACATGCTGGGCGAGGCGGCGCTGACCGAGGCCGACGCCAAGAACTACTACGCCTCGTACGAGACGGCGATCCACGCGATCGGCAAGGCCTCGAACGGCCGCGGCATCAAGAACGGTCCCGGCATTTCGGTCAAATTGTCGGCGCTGCACCCGCGCTATAGCCGCGCCCAGCGCGTCCGCGTGATGGAGGAATTGCTGCCGCGTATGCGTCAACTGGTGCTGCTGGCCAAGCACTACAACATCGGCCTGAACATCGATGCGGAAGAGGCCGACCGCCTGGAGTTGTCGCTGGACCTGATGGAGGCGCTGGCCCACGATCCGGAACTGGCCGGTTTCGAAGGCATCGGCTTCGTCGTGCAAGCGTATCAAAAGCGCTGCCCGTTCGCGATCGACTTCCTGATCGACCTGGCCAAGCGCAGCGGCCGTAAATTCATGGTGCGCCTGGTCAAGGGCGCGTATTGGGATGCCGAGATCAAGCGCGCCCAGGTGGACGGCATGAGCGGCTATCCGGTCTACACGCGCAAGGTCTACACCGACGTTTCCTATCTGGTCTGCGCGCAAAAGCTGCTGGGCGCGACCGACGTGATCTATCCCCAGTTCGCCACGCACAACGCGCAAACCTTGTCGACGATCTACACCTGGGCCAAGCGCGACGGCGTGACCGACTATGAATTCCAATGCCTGCACGGCATGGGCGAATCGCTGTACGACCAGGTCGTCGGCAAGGACAATCTGGACAAGCCGTGCCGCATCTACGCGCCGGTCGGCACCCATGAAACCTTGCTGGCCTACCTGGTGCGCCGCCTGCTGGAAAACGGCGCCAACTCGTCGTTCGTCAACCAGATCGTCGACGAGGCGATTCCTATCGATTCGCTGATCAAGGACCCGGTCGCCCAGGCGCGCGAGCAGGGCGGCCAGCCGCACGCCGGCATTCCGCTGCCGCAGGACATGTTCGGCGCCGAGCGCAAAAATTCGTCGGGCTTCGACCTGGCCAACGAGGACGTGCTGCGCGATATTTCGGCAGCGCTGGCCGAGCCACGCACCTGGTACGCGTCGCCGCTGCTGGCCGGTGGCGTCAGCGTCGGCCAGCCGGTGCAGGATGTCAGCAATCCGGCCCAACACAGCGATATCGTCGGCAAACTGGTCGAAGCGACCACCACCGACGTCGACAGCGCGTTGATCAGCGCCAGCAATTTCGCGATGGATTGGCAAACCACGCAACCGTCCGAACGCGCAGCCGCGTTGAACCGCGCAGCCGACCTGTTCGAAGCCAACGCGATGGAACTGATGACGCTGGCGATCCGCGAAGCGGGCAAATCGCTGCCGAACGCGATCGCCGAGCTGCGCGAAGCGGTCGATTTCCTCCGTTACTACGCGGCCGAGGTCTCCGGTTCGACCAACACCCTGGCGCTGGGTCCGGTCACCTGCATCAGCCCGTGGAACTTCCCGCTGGCCATTTTTACCGGCCAGGTCGCCGCCTCGCTGGCCGCCGGCAACGTCGTGCTGGCCAAACCGGCCGAGCAAACGCCGCTGATCGCGCACCGCGCGGTCGAGCTGCTGCATGAAGCCGGCATTCCGCGCGCCGCGCTGCAATTCCTGCCGGGCCGTGGCGAAGTGGTCGGCGCCGCGCTGACCGCCGATCCGCGTGTGAAAGGCGTGATCTTCACCGGCTCGACCGAAGTGGCGCAACTGATCAACCGCACCCTGGCCAAGCGGGCGGCCGCCGAGAACATCGAGATTCCGTTGATCGCCGAGACCGGTGGTCAGAACGCGATGATCGTCGATTCGTCGGCTTTGCCGGAACAGGTGGTGCAGGATGCGATTTCGTCCGCTTTCGACAGCGCCGGCCAGCGTTGCTCGGCGTTGCGCGTGCTGTTCCTGCAGGAAGATATCGCCGACAAGACCATCAAGATGCTCAAAGGCGCGATGCTGGAGCTGAAAGTCGGCTGCCCGGACCGCCTGGTGACCGACATCGGCCCGGTCATCGACGCCGAAGCGCAGCAAAACCTGCTGGCGCACATCAACAAGCTCAAGGGCACGGCGTTGAACTACTTCTCGCTGGATCTGCCATCGAGCGTGATCACCGCCGGCACCTTCGTCCCACCGACCGTGCTGGAGATCCGCTCGCTGTCGGAACTGACGCAAGAAGTCTTCGGCCCGGTGCTGCACGTGATCCGCTACAAGCGTGCGGATCTGCCGAAACTGGTCCAGCAAATCAATGAAAGCGGCTACGGCCTGACCCTGGGCGTACATTCGCGCATCGACGAAACGATCGACTACATCAGCTCGAACGCGCATGTCGGCAATATTTACGTGAATCGCAACATCGTCGGCGCGGTGGTGGGGGTGCAGCCCTTCGGTGGCGAAGGCAAATCCGGCACCGGCCCGAAAGCCGGCGGTCCGTTGTATCTGAAGCGTCTGCAGCGCGGCGCCACGGCCACGTCACAGCACCAGCGCCAGGCGACACCGGCGCTGGACGCGCTGACCGCCTGGGCGCAAAAGCACGGCCGTGACGGCATCGCCAAGCTGGCCGATCAGTACAGCCGCACGACGATGCTGGGCAGCCTGACCGCGTTGCCGGGCCCGACAGGCGAGCGCAACACGCTGGCGCTGGTGCCACGTGGCGCGGTGGTTTGTGCCGCAGGCACCCAGGACGGGCTGCTGAACCAGCTGGCAGCCGTACTCGCCACGGGAAATATCGCTTTGCTCGCGGGCGACACCGCCAAGCTGGTGCCGGCCGATCTGCCGGCGACGGTAAAGGACCGCATCAAGCCGGTGGCCGATCTAAACGGCTTCGAAGGCGATTTCCAGATCGCCCTGGTGGAATCGATGCTGACCGGCAGCCTGTACAGCCAACTGGCGGCCCGTAGCGGGGCCCTGGTGAGCCTGATCAACACCAACGAGGACGGGGCTATCCCCCTGTGGCGTTTGCTTGCTGAGCGGGCTCTGTGCGTCAATACGACCGCAGCGGGTGGCAACGCCAGCCTGATGACGCTCGAAGCGTAAAAAACCAAGCTATGAAAACGAAGGGCCGGGATCAAACCCGGCCTTTTTACATCCGGGGTCAGGTCCACCATTTCTACACGAGCTGAGACGTAACTGCGGAAAATCGTCTCCCCAAGGCGGGTAGGGTTGAGGCCGTGTAGAAATGGTGGACCTGACCCTAATGCCGCTAAGTTAAGTTTTCTTAGTTAATCGTTTCTCTGGATATCGCTGCGCCACCGCTTTAACGACCCGGTCGAATTTTCGTCCGGGTCGTTGCGCTTTCAGGTCGAGCA